>NZ_PJIW01000029.1:27591-45457 GCF_002929755.1 Arthrobacter sp. 4R501
ACCCTCAACCGGAGGTTTTCAGATGAGGCAACGAATCAGTCTTCCCGGAGGTATTGCAATGAGGCAACAGGGGCTTCTTGGCGTCCGCGGGTATTAAACGGCGCCTTCCGGCCGGAGCACACCCAGCAACTGCCCGATCACCCCGGGATCCTCAATCGTTGAGGGCACAACGTACTCGTCGCCGTCGGCAATCTGGCGCATGGTCTTGCGCAGGATCTTCCCTGACCTGGTCTTGGGGAGTGCTTCGACCACTGTTGCGTGCTTGAAGTCGGCCACCGGTCCGATGTCCTTCCTGACAAGGGCGATCAGCTCGCGGACCACCTCGTTCTCGTTGGCGGTCACGCCTGCCTTGAGCACCACGTAGCCGCTGGCGCGCTGCCCCTTGAGGGGATCCGCCACGCCGATCACGGCACATTCGGCCACGGCCGGGTGGCTGGCGATGACCTGCTCAATCGCACCGGTGGACAGCCGGTGGCCGGCCACGTTGATGATGTCGTCCGTCCGGCCCATCACAAAGACGTAGCCGTCGGCATCCCGGTAGCCGCTGTCGCCTGTGGCGTAGCTGCCTTCAAAGGCCGCAAGGTACGAGGACACATAACGGTCGTCGTTCTGCCAGAGGGTGGTCAGGGTACCGGGAGGCAAGGGAAGCTGCAGGACAATATTGCCCTCCTCCCCCGGCTGCACCGCCGCCCCGGAGCCGTCCACAATCTTCAGTTCGAAGCCGGGCATGGGCACGGTAGGTGACCCGGGCTTGAAGGGAAGGTCCTCCAGCCCGCGCGGGTTGGCGCAGATGGCCCATCCGGTTTCGGTCTGCCACCAATGGTCCACCACCGGAACACCCAGGACCTCACCTGCCCAGCGGTAGGTGTCCGTGTCCAGCCGCTCGCCGGCGGCAAACAACGTGCGCAGCGTGGAGGTGTCGTAGTTGGCCAGTTCCGCAGCATAGGGGTCTGCCTTGCGGATCGCGCGCAGGGCGGTGGGCGCGGTGAACAGGACGTTGACCTTGTGGTCCTGCACGACGCGCCAAAATGCTCCCGCATCAGGGGTCCCCACGGGCTTGCCCTCGTAGAGGACCGTGGTGGCACCGGCCAGCAGCGGGCCATAGACAATGTAGGAATGCCCCACCACCCAGCCGACGTCGGACGCTGTCCACATCACGTCACCCGGACCGACGTCATAGATGTTTGCCATGGTCCAACTGAGCGCCACGGCATGCCCGCCGTTGTCCCGCACGACACCCTTCGGCGTGCCGGTGGTGCCCGAGGTGTAGAGGATGTAGAGGGGGTCGGTTGCTGCGACGTCCACTGCTGCCGCCGGGGCGGCAGCCTCAATGCACCGGTCCCAGTCCAGCCAGTCCGGATACTCGGAGGCCGAGTGCACAAAGCCTTCCCGGCCCTTGACTATGACAGGCGTCGGCCCGGCACCGGCGAGTTCGAGCGCTTCGGCAACCGCAGGAAGATACTCCACCCGGCGTGAGGGCTCAATCCCTCCGGACGCCGTCACAATCGCGGCCGGACCGGCATCCTTGATGCGGGCGGCGAGTTCCTTGGGCGCGAACCCGCCGAAGACCACCGAATGCACGGCCCCGAGCCGGGCCGTCGCCAGCATCGCGATGGCGGCCTCGGGAATCATGGGCATGTAGATGACCACCCTGTCCCCCTTGCGGACTCCCTGCGAGCGCAGCACTCCCGCGAACCGCGCCACGAGGTCCGTCAGTTCGGCGTAACTGTACGTGCGTTTGATCCCGAGCATCGCGGAGTCGTAGATGAGGGCATCCTGGTCCCCGCGGCCGGCCTCAACGTGGCGGTCCAGGGCGTTGTAGCTCGTGTTGAGCATGCCATCGGGAAACCATTGGAACAGCGGGGCGGCCGATCCCTCAAGCGCGGTTTCCGGAGTCCTGGACCAGGTCACGCCGCCTGCTGCCTCGAGCCAGAAGGCATCTTTCTGTTCGATGCTGCGCGAATATGCTTCCCGGTAATTTCCGCTGACCATCATGGGCTCCCGTTCACGTCGCTGTGTTGCCACCATGCTATGCGGTCAACACGCCGCAAACAAGGCATATGTATACATTGCTGCAGCTATTTCGCTGAAGTACTGGCCTTTGCTGGGTCATTCGGCAATTCGTGTATACACTGGTGCCCATGAGCAGATTGACGGGAGGGACCATGCGGGCCAGCGACAAAGCCTATGCAACGCTTCGCGAAGACATTATCGAATGGCGCCTGGCACCCGGAACGGTCCTTGCCGAAGTGGAGCAGTCGGAACGCCTGGGCGTCTCACGCACTCCCGTCCGGGAGGCGCTGAGCCGGCTCAGCGCGGAAGGACTGACGACGGCGGCGGGCGGCCGCGGCGTCGTCGTGACCGACATCTCACTGGAGGACATCGACGAGATGTTCGAGCTCCGCGAAACCCTGGAGGGCAAGGCAGCCGCCCTTGCTGCCGAACGCGGCGAGCGCGCGGTCTTTGAGAAACTCCACGCGGATCTCCTGCGGGCGCAGGAGCTGATCAGCGACGCCGATCCCGCCCGGCATGAGTACTACGCCCTGGTGGGCCGGTTGGATGAGGCGATCGACGCCGCCATCTCCAACTCCTACCTCGCCCAGTCGATGCGCAGCCTGCGTGTCCATCTGGTCCGCGTCCGCCGCCTCGCCGCCGATGACGCCCCGCGACTGAACGCGGCCGCCGTCGAACACGCGGCCATCGCGGAGGCCATCGCCGCAGGCAACGCCAGGCTCGCCGAAGCAGCCACCACCCTGCACCTGCACCGCAGCCTTTCCCACGTCAAAGCTACCCACCCACAGCACTAAGAAGGAGCACCATGGTTAAGCTCAACCACGTCCGCGTCTACAAGAGCGAAGAGAACCTCCCCCGCGAAGACCAACTGGCGCACAAGATCGCCGTCGTCGCCGCCGACGCCGTCGAGGTCACGCCCGAGGTCACCGAGATGGTCATCAACCGTGTCATCGACAACGCCTCCGTGGCCATCGCCTCCCTTAACCGCGGCCCGATCGTGGCTGCCCGCGCCCAGGCGCTGACCCACGCACCGACCACCAACGGCAAAGGAGCCGGCGTGTTCGGCATCACGGACCGCGTCTCCCCCGAGTGGGCAGCCTGGGCCAACGGCGTGGCCGTCCGCGAACTCGACTACCATGACACGTTCCTGGCGGCTGACTACTCGCACCCGGGCGACAACATCCCGCCGATTCTCGCCGTCGGCCAGCACGTCGGCGCGAGCGGCAAGGACCTGATCCGCGGCATTGCCACCGGCTATGAGATCCAGGTCAACCTGGTCAAGGCCATCTGCCTGCACAAGCACAAGATTGACCACGTGGCGCACCTCGGCCCGTCCGCCGCCGCCGGTATCGGCACACTCCTGGGCCTGGACGTCGAGACGATCTTCCAGTCCGTCGGCCAGGCGCTGCACACCACCACCGCCACCCGGCAATCCCGTAAGGGTGAGATCTCCACCTGGAAGGCGCACGCACCGGCGTTCGCGGGCAAGATGGCGGTGGAAGCCGTGGACCGCTCCATGCGCGGCCAGACCTCTCCGGTGCCGATCTACGAGGGCGAGGACGGCGTGATCGCCTGGATGCTGGACGGCCCGGACGCCTCGTACGAGGTCCCGCTGCCCGAGGCCGGCGAAGCCAAGCGCGCCATCATGGACACGTACACCAAGGAACACTCCGCGGAATACCAGGCCCAGGCCTGGATCGACCTTGCCCGCAAGCTCCACACCGAGCACCCCGAGGCCACCGACCCGGCCAACGTGGCGTCAGTCCTGATCAAGACCAGCCACCACACGCACTACGTGATCGGTTCCGGCGCCAACGACCCGCAGAAATACAGCCCCACGGCCAGCCGGGAAACCCTGGACCACTCCATCCCATACATCTTCACCGTGGCACTCCAGGACGGCTCCTGGCACCACGTGGACTCCTACAGTCCTGAGCGTGCCGGCCGCGCCGACACCGTGGAGCTGTGGAACAAGGTCAGCACCGTCGAAGACGCCGAATGGACCCGCCGCTACCACTCGCTGGACATCGCCGAGAAAGCCTTCGGCGGTTCCGTGGAAATCACCCTGAAAGACGGCACGGTCATCACCGACCAGATCGCTGTCGCCGACGCCCACCCGCTCGGCGCCCGGCCGTTCGCCCGCCAGCAGTACATCAACAAGTTCCGCAGCCTGGCAGCCGGCCTGGTCGCCGAGGCGGAAATCGAGCGTTTCCTCGCGGCCGCCGAAAGCCTCCCCGACCTGGGCCCGGGCGAACTGGACCAGCTGAACATCACCGCCGCTCCGGGTGTCATCGACCTCAGTAACGCACCGGCCGGCCTCTTCTAAGCTCTGCTTACCCACCCCCACAGGAGAACCAGATGCTGTATTCCAAGACAACCCCGGAACAGAAGCGCATCGCGCTGCGCGACATGCTCGCGTCCGGCACCATCCAACAGTTCCCGGGCGCCTTCAACCCGCTCTCGGCGCGGCTGATCGAGGAAAAGGGCTTCGCCGGTGTTTACGTCTCCGGAGCCGTGCTGGCCAATGACCTTGGCCTGCCGGACATCGGGCTGACCACCCTCACCGAGGTGGCCACCCGTGCCGGGCAAATCGCCCGCATGACCGACCTGCCCACGCTGGTGGACGCGGACACCGGCTTCGGCGAGCCCATGAACGTGGCCCGCAGCATCCAGGAACTGGAGAACGCCGGCCTGGCCGGCTGCCACATCGAAGACCAGTTCAATCCCAAGCGCTGCGGGCACCTGGACGGCAAGAACGTGGTGGACCAGGACACGGCCACCAAGCGCATCCGCGCCGCAGCCGACGCCCGCAGGGATCCGAACTTCCTCATCATGGCCCGGACCGATATCCGCGCCGTGGAGGGAATCGAAGCCGCCAAGGACCGGGCACGGGCCCTCGTGGAAGCCGGGGCGGACGCCATCTTCCCGGAAGCGATGAAGGACCTGTCCGAGTTCCAGGCCATCCGCGACGCCGTGGACGTGCCGATCCTTGCCAACATGACCGAGTTCGGCAAGAGCGATCTGTTCACCGTGGACCAGCTGCAGGGTGTGGGCGTCAACATGGTCATTTACCCGGTCACGCTGCTGCGCATTGCCATGGGCGCAGCAGAGCGTACTCTGGAATCGATCAAGGCAACA
This sequence comes from Arthrobacter sp. 4R501, assembly GCF_002929755.1. Taxonomy (NCBI): domain Bacteria; kingdom Bacillati; phylum Actinomycetota; class Actinomycetes; order Micrococcales; family Micrococcaceae; genus Arthrobacter; species Arthrobacter sp. 4R501. Next base: position 32,743 of record NZ_PJIW01000029.1, read on the forward strand.
GGGTCGCAGGAAGCACAGGTGGAGAACATGCTCACCCGTGCGCGGCTTTATGACCTTGTGGATTATGAGGCCTACAACCACTTCGATACCGGCGTTTTCAACTTCCATATTCCCGGCGTCCGCTAGGACCCGGGAGCCACCAAGGATACTGCAAGCATTCCGGCACGTCCGGGCTTGCCTAATGAACGAAGGAGGACAGCATGGTTGCTGTCGATATCAAGAAGGGCCTGGCCGGCGTCGTGGTGGACTACACCGCGGTTTCGAAGGTCAACCCGGACACGAATTCGCTGCTTTACCGCGGCTATCCCGTCCAGGAGCTCGCCGCCAAATGCAGCTTCGAGGAAGTGGCCTTCCTCTTGTGGAACGGCGAACTGCCCACCCCCGATGAGCTGTCCGCATTCTCTGCCCGCGAGCGCGCCGGCCGTGCCCTTGATCCCGTGGTGAAGAAGATCGTCGACACAATTCCCACTACCGCGCACCCGATGGATGTCTGCCGGACCGCAGCATCCGTCATGGGCGCCCGCCACCCCCTGGCCGAGGACTCCTCGCCCGAGGCCAACATGGCCAAGGCCGTGGACCTCTTCGCCGCTATGCCCGCGGTGGTCGCCTACGACCAGCGACGCCGGCGCGGCCAGGAAGTCGTGGAGCCCCGGGATGACCTGGGCTACTCGGAAAACTTCCTGTGGATGGCGTTCGGCGAAGACCAGGTCCCGGAGGTCGTGGAGGCCTTCAACGTCTCGATGATCCTGTACGCCGAGCACTCCTTCAACGCCTCCACCTTCACCGCCCGCGTGATCACCTCCAGCCTGTCCGACCTGCACTCGGCAGTAACGGGCGCAATCGGCGCACTCAAGGGCCCGCTCCATGGCGGCGCCAACGAAGCCGTCATGCACACCTTCGACGAAATCGGCATCCGGCCGGAGGAATCACTGGACGAAGCCGCCGCCCGCGCCAAGGCCTGGATGGAGGACGCCCTGGCCCAGAAGAAAAAGGTAATGGGCTTCGGCCACCGCGTCTACAAACACGGGGACTCCCGCGTCCCCACCATGAAGGCCGCGCTGGACAAGATGATCGCCCACTACGGCCGCCCTGAACTGCTGGGGCTGTACAACGGCCTCGAGCAGGCCATGGACGAGGCCAAAGCCATCAAACCGAACCTCGACTACCCGGCCGGCCCCACCTACCACCTGATGGGCTTCGACACTGCCACGTTCACTCCCCTGTTTGTGGCCAGCCGCATCACCGGGTGGACCGCCCACATCATGGAACAGGCAGCCAGCAACTCCCTGATCCGCCCGCTGAGCGAGTACAACGGACCGGATGAACGGCACGTTCCGTAACCTCCCCATCGGCTCCCAAACCTCGCAAGCTCGGTTCGGGTCCCTCGCCGGCGTGGGCCCAACCGGCTCCCAAACCTCTATAACGCACGACGGCGGGCCGGTCACCTTTGAAGGTGGCCGGCCCGCCGTCGGCCGTTACGCCAACGCAGAGGTGGCCGTGATCAGTCCAGCACTTCGCGGACGGTCTCGTTGTCATCGTTCAGGACCACTGTCAGGCACAAGAAAGACCCGGCAAGCGCGAGCGGCAGCCAGTGCGCTGCGTCCTGCCACATCCGATCCACCGGCAAGGCGCCGACGTCGAACCATTCCGGCCGAATCTCGACACTTTCGGCCGGCTGCCCGGTCCAATTAGCTGCGACAAAGAGCCGCGAACTCATGTTCCACTCCGGGCGGGCAGGAAAATCGAAGGTCACCACCCCGGCGTCGCGCAGATCCTCCTGCCGGACCACAATCCCGGCTTCCTCGTGGACTTCGCGGCAGGCAGCCTCTGCATCCGTCTCCCCCGGCTCAACATGACCCCCGAGGCCCACCACCTTGCCGCGGCCGAAGCCGGTCTTCTTCAGGCCAAGCAGGACCTGCGGCACACCGGCGGACTCACGGATGAGAAAGCACAGGGTGACAGGGGTAAACGTCATGCCCCCAACCCTATAGCCTGGCCGCCGGCGTCAGCCCAGCGCCCGGGGGTGGGCTGCTGCATAAATTTCCCTCAGTGTGTCAGCCGTAACCAGGGTGTAGACCTGCGTTGTGGTGACTGAGGCGTGCCCCAGGAGTTCCTGCACCACGCGGACATCGGCGCCGCCTTCGAGCAGATGCGTCGCGAAGGAGTGCCGCAGTGTGTGCGGCGAAACATCCTTGGTGACGTTGGCTTTGTCCGCCGCCGCCTTCAGGATGGTCCAGGCGCTTTGCCGGCTGATCCTGCCTCCGCGGGCGTTCAGGAACAGGGCGGGTGTTCCCTTGCCCTTCGCCGCCAGCAGTGGACGGCCGCGCACCAGGTACGCGTCCACAGCCCGCGCCCCATAGGATCCCAGCGGCACCAGCCGTTCCCTGGATCCCTTGCCGAACAGGCGGACCACGGCGGGCCCGGCTTCGGCCTCGTGCAGGGCGATGTCGTCAACGTCCAGGCCCACGGCCTCGCTGATCCTCGCCCCGGTGGAATAGAGAAATTCGAGCAGGGCGCGGTCCCTGAGCCCGGTGGCAGTGTCCGTGCCCGCGGCTTCAAGGATCCGGGTGACTTCGTCCACGCTGATTGCCTTGGGCAGCCGTTTGCCGGGCATGGGCGGGTGAACGTCGCTGGCGGGGTCCGTCGTTGTGATCCCCTCCAGCGCCCAGAACTTGTGGAGCCCCCGGACGGCCACCACAGTCCGGGCAGCAGACCGGACGCCCAGGGCCGTGCCGCCGTCGGATCCGTCGTTGAGGGCCATCACGAACCCCGTCACGTGCTGGCGGGTGATCTGGCCCGGGCCCTGGCAGCCCTCCGACGTCACGTAACGGGAGTAGCGCGCAAGGTCACGGCGGTACGCGGAGAGTGTGTTGGCTGCCAGGCCGCGTTCCACGCCCATATGTTGCAGATACTCGGTGATGGCGAGGTCGATGGCGGGCTGTGGCCGGACGGGGGGCGTCGGGGCTTCTGCCTCAGTACTCGCCGTCATCAACGCTGGCTGGGGTGCGCAGGCCAGGGTGCATCCGCGGAACGCAATCCGGCGAAGCCGTCAGCTTTCGCCGCGGCGGCGGCCAAGATTCCGACGACGGCGGACGGGTTGTGCAGCCTGCCTTCCAGGACCGCGGCCACGGCGTCGTCCAAAGCGATCCAGTGGAACTCAATCTCGGCCTCCTCATCGGTCCGCTCATGGCGTTCGTGGTGAGGCACGTCCGTGAGGTCCCGGGCGAGGTAGATGCGGATGGCCTCACTGGAGGAGCCCGGCGAGTTGAAGAAGTCCGCCAGGACGTTCCATTCGCCGGCCGCGAGGTCCGCCTCCTCGGCGAGTTCGCGGGCAGCACCCGCCACAAAATCCTCGCCTTCCACATCCAGCAGGCCGGCCGGGATTTCCCAAAGGTCCATGCCCACGGGGTGCCGGTACTGCCTGATCAGCAGAACCTCGCCGGCATCGTTCATGGGCAGGACGGCCACGGCGCCAGGGTGGTCGATGTAGTCCCGGGTCAGGGACTCCCCAGTTTCGCTCAGCTGGAAGCTGTCGCTGACTACATCCCAGATCCGGCCTTCATAGACCTTCTCCGTAGACAGAAGACGGCGCGGGCTCGGTGCATCCGAAACCTGCCGTGCAGCTTGGGGGGTTTCAGGTGTGCCGGGCATCGCGCCGTCCTCTACTTATTCGGTTTTATTTTGCGGCAACCGTACGCAACGGCTTGGCTGCCGGCGCGTCCTGTGCGTTCTGGTGGTCCAGGGCGGCCTTAACGAGCCCGGCGAAGAGCGGATGCGGCCGCGTGGGCCGTGAGCTCAGTTCGGGGTGCGCCTGGGTTGCCACGTAGAACGGGTGGACCTCGCGGGGCAGCTCAACGAATTCCACGAGCTTGCCGTCCGGTGACGTTCCGGAGAATACAAGACCCTCGGCAGCGATCTGGTCGCGGTACTTGTTGTTGACCTCGTAGCGGTGCCGGTGGCGTTCGCTGACAGTGGTTTTGCCGTAGGTCTCTGCAATGACCGAGCCGTCGTCGAGCTTTGCCTCGTACAGGCCCAGGCGCATGGTGCCGCCAAGGTCACCCTTGCCGTCCACGATGTCCAGCTGCTCTTCCATGGTGGCAATCACCGGGTATTTGGAGTCCGGTTCGAACTCGGACGAGGAAGCTCCTTCGAGGCCCACCACGTTGCGCGCATATTCGATCACCATGCACTGCAGGCCCAGGCACAGGCCCAGGACCGGCAGCTTGGTTTCGCGGGCGTACTTCAGGGCGCCCAGCTTGCCTTCGAGGCCGCGGATGCCGAAGCCGCCAGGAACGCAGATGGCGTCCACGCCGTCCAGGGACGCCACGGCGCCTTCATGCGTTTCGCACTCATCCGACGGTACCCAGCGGATCTTGACCTTGGTGTCGTTGGCGAAGCCGCCGGCACGCAGGGCCTCGGTCACGGACAGGTAGGCGTCAGGCAGGTCGATGTACTTGCCCACCAGTGCGATTTCCACGTGGTGCTTGGGGTTGTGGACCGCTTCGAGCAGCTTGTCCCAGCTCGTCCAGTCAACGTCCTTGAATGGCAGGTCCAGGGCGCGGACGATGTAGGAATCCAGTCCCTGGGTGTGCAGGGTCTTGGGGATGTCGTAGATGCTGGGGGCATCCGGGCATCCGATGACGGCTTCGATATCGACGTCGCACATGCGGCCGATCTTGGCGCGCATGGGTTCGGGGACTTCGCGGTCCGAGCGGACCACGATTGCCTCGGGCTGGATGCCGATGGAGCGCAGGGCTGCCACGGAGTGCTGCGTTGGTTTGGTCTTCAGCTCCTGCGAGGGTCCGATGTAGGGCACCAGGGAGACGTGGACGAAGAAGACGTTGCCGCGGCCGATGTCCTGGCGGACCTGGCGGGCGGACTCGAGGAAGGGCTGCGACTCGATGTCGCCCACGGTGCCGCCGATTTCGGTGATGATGACGTCCGGCGCGTTCTTGCCTTCGGACGGGAGCCGCATACGCCGCTTGATCTCATCGGTGATGTGCGGAATGACCTGGACGGTGTCACCGAGGTATTCGCCGCGGCGTTCCTTGGCGATCACGGTGGAGTAGACCTGGCCGGTGGTCACGTTGGCTGAGCCCTCGAGGTTTTCGTCGAGGAACCGCTCGTAGTGTCCGATGTCCAGGTCCGTCTCGGCGCCGTCGTCGGTGACGAAGACCTCGCCGTGCTGGAAGGGGTTCATCGTGCCCGGATCCACGTTCAGATAGGGGTCGAGCTTCTGCATAGTTACAGACAGGCCGCGTGCCCGCAGGAGGTGACCGAGGCTCGAAGCCGTCAGCCCCTTACCGAGCGAGGACGCCACACCACCGGTTACGAAGATGTGTTTGGTCGTCTTGGACGAGCCCGGGAACCGGGAATTTACACGGGAATTTGATCGCTGCACCACGGAATTCGAGCCTATCATCAATTGAGCCTTTCCCTGATCAGGAACTGTCTCCCCAAATGATCCAGTGTGCAGGGCGAGGCCCCCTCCGATCAAGGGGTGTCCGCCGTCAGGCCCGCTGCGGCAGCAGTTTTGCGTCGTCCAGCAGCTCCTGGGCGTGCGCCTGGGCCGATTCTGAATCCTCCTGGCCGGCCAGCATCCGGGCGAGCTCCCGCACCCGCTCCGGGCCGTCGAGGAGGCGAACATCACTGGACGTGAACCCGGTGGCGGTGCCGCCGTCGGCCCCTCTGACGGAAGTCTTGGTGACGGTGATGTGCTGGTCCGCGAAGGCTGCCACCTGCGGCAGGTGCGTGACCACCAGGACCTGCACGTGCTGTGCCAGCATGGCCAGCCGCCGGCCAATTTCGACGGCGGCCCGCCCGCCGACCCCGGCGTCCACCTCGTCGAACACAAACGTGGGAACCGGGTCCACCGCGGCCAGCACCACCTCGATGGCCAGCATCACGCGGGACAGTTCACCACCGGAGGCGCCCTTGCCCAGCGGACGGGCTGGCGCACCGGAGTGCGGCTGCAGCAGGAACGTGATCTCGTCCCCTCCATGCGGTGTCAACTGGGCGGCCGCCTCACGTGTGATCACCAGGGTGGCGTCCGCCATGGCGAGTGCCTTCAGCTCCGCACTTACCCGGCCGGACAGGTCCTTGGCAGCCTTGGCCCGGATTTTGCTGACGGCGGCTGCCTGCTTCTGCAGTTCCGCTTCGGTCCGGACCACGTCGGCGTCCAGGGCTTCGATCCTGGTGGAGTCGTCCTGCAGCTCGTCGAAACGGACCCGGGCGTTTTCCGCCCACACCAGGACTTCGTCGATGCTTGGGGCGTACTTGCGGACCAAGGTGGCCAGTGCGGCCCGCCGGTCCTCGATCTCAGCCAGGCGTTCGGGGCCCTCCGAGTCCAGGCCGGCCTGGTAGCTCGCCAGCTCCGTAGCGATGTCGTTGAGCAGAAAGCCCACTTCGGCCAACCGGGCAGCTGCGGACCCCAGCTCGGCGTCGTGCTCGGCCACGTGCTCCAACGTTCTTTTCGCAACGTCCACGAGGGTGGTGGCGTCACCCGCGTCACCGTAGTCCTCCGCGATGAGCGCCTGGTGCGCCGTGTTCGCCGCAATCCTGAGCTCTTCCACGTTGGCCAGTTTCACGGCCTCAGCTTTGAGGGACTCGTCCTCCCCCGGCTGCGGATCCACGTTGCTGATTTCGGCCAGCGCAACTTCGAGCGACTCGGCCTCGCGGAGCCTATCGCGGGCGGCGCTGCGCAAGGCTTCCAGCTCCGCCTGGCTGGCCTTCCAATGGCTGTAGAGCGCCTGGTAGGAGACCAACGGGCCGGCCAGCGCATCGCCGGCAAATTTGTCCAGGGCACCGCGCTGGGCGGCCGCCCCCTTCAGCCTGATCTGGTCCGACTGGCCGTGGACCACCACGAGGGTTTCACCGATCTCCGCGAGGACGCCCACGGGGGCTGCCCGCCCACCCAGGAAGGCCCGGCTGCGCCCGTCCGCACCGAGGCGACGCGCAAGGATAAGCTCAGCGCCGCCGTCGAACTCCTCCACGTCGGCACCCGCTTCAGCTGCCCGGGCAATCGCCGGATGCCCGGCGTCGAGCTTGAGGACGGCCTCCGCCGTGGCGCTCTTCGCGCCGCTCCGGACCGCACCGGCGTCGGACCTCGCCCCCAGCAGGAGGCCGACGGCGGTGACCACCATCGTTTTGCCGGCTCCGGTTTCGCCGGTAACGACGCTCAGCCCGGGGCCCAGCGGCAGCGTGGCGTCGGTGATGACGCCCAGATCGCGGATTCTCAGTTCTTCAAGCATGGTTCACTTTGCGGTCGCGGGATCGGTATCGTCCTCCGGCTGGTCGCCGGAGGCAAGCTGGAGCGGCGGCCTGGGCCGCGGCGTCCGGACGATCGGGATGGGTCCGGTGTGGATGGTCTCCGACTGCGGCACGGGGCCGCGCCAGCCGTGAATGGGAAGTTCAAATTTGCGGACCAGACGCGCTGAAAAGGGCGTCTGGTGCGTCCTGGCCAGCCGGACCGGAGTGGCGGACTTGGTCACTTCAACCCGGGCGCCGGGCGGCAGGTCCACGGAGCGCCGGCCATCGCACCAGAGCACCCCCTGGGCACCGGTTCGGGTGAGGACTTCCACGGCCAGCCGGGACCGGGGCGATACCACGAGCGGTTTGGCAAAGAGCGCGTGGGCGCTGATGGGAACTATCACCAGGGCCTCGACCTCCGGCCATACGACGGGCCCGCCGGCGGAAAACGCGTACGCGGTGGAGCCTGTGGGGGTGGCCACCACCACACCGTCGCAGCCGAAGGACGTCAGCGGGCGCTCGTCCACTTCGGTCACCACCTCGATCATGCGTTCGCGGTTGCCTTTTTCGATAGCGGCCTCGTTCAGGGCCCAGGTGTGCCAGATCTTCTGGCCGCGGACCCAGACCTGGACGTCGATGGTCATGCGCTCTTCAACTGTGTAGTCCCGGCGGGCAATCCATTCCACCGTCTGGGTCAGGTCCGCCCGCTCGCTCTCTGCCAGGAAGCCGACGTGGCCAAGGTTGACGCCCAGCAAGGGTACGTCCACCTCCCGCACCAGCTCCGCGGCGCGCAGGATGGTGCCGTCACCGCCCAGGACCATCACCAGCTCGACGTCCGGCAGCTGTACGTGGTCGTGCAGGATCTCCACCGGCTGCGTGAGTTGCCCGAAGAATCTTTCCATGTCCCGCAGTTCGGACTCCTGCATGACCGGAACAATGCCGGAGTCATGCAGTTGGGCGCAGGCTTCCCAGGCGGCCTTCAGTGACTCCTCGCGGCCAGTGTGGGCAAGGACAAGTACTCGCCTGCTCATCGGGTTCCGCTTTCTAGTGGTTCGGCCAGATTCGGCCAAGCAATCCGTCAATGGCTGCGAGGCGCTCTTCGATCTTAGGCAGGTCTTGGGTCATCCTGCGCTTTATCCACAGGAAGTATTCGACGTTTCCGTCCTGGCCCGGCAGCGGACTGGCCGCCAAGCCGCATAAGTCCAGTCCGGCGTCGAGCGCTGCATTAGCAACTTTTTCCACTGCCATCCGGCGTTCGCGCTCGGAGGTGACCACGCCGGTGCGGCCCAGCCGGTCCTTGCCGATCTCGAACTGGGGCTTCACCATCAGCACCAGGTCGCCGCCCGGCTGCGTGCACAGCGCCAGGGGCAGGACCACCAGGGTCAGCGAGATGAAGGAGAGGTCGGCCACCGTGAGTTCGGCCCGGCCGCCGATGTCCTCCGGCGCCATGTACCGCACGTTCATGCCTTCATGCACGGCTACGCGGTCATCGGCGCGGAGCTGCGGGACCAGCTGGTCATGGCCGACGTCGACCGCCACCACGTGTGCCGCACCGCGCCGCAGGAGCACCTCGGTGAAGCCGCCGGTGGAGGCGCCGGCGTCCAGGCACCTTTTGCCGGCAACCGTGACCTCCGGGAAGACGTCCAGCGCGCCCGCCAGCTTGTGCCCGGCCCGGCTGACGTAGCTGTCCTCTTCCGTGTGCTCGACCGACAGGTCCTTGCCGTCGTCGACCTGGAGGGACGCCTTGGACAGGACCTGCCCGGCCGAGCTCACCTTGCCCTCGGCGATCAACGAAGCAGCGTGGGTCCGGGACCTGGCCAGGCCCCGGGCGACGAGCGCCTGGTCAAGTCGTGCCATGCTCAAGCTTCTCCTTCGCCGTTTGGGCCTCTTCGTTCAACGCGTGCAGCAGGGCATCGTGGAGGTCGCTGTAAACAGCCTCATGCTCAGACACGGGCAACCGTTCGACGCCGTCCAGCGCGGCCGTTATCGCCGCAATGGATGGATCGGTGGTTGCCGGCGCCCCTGTGTCCGGCCATTCCGGCGTTGGCTGGGCTGCTTCCGGATAATGCGGTTCGTTCAGCTCAGTCATTGGACCAGTCTAATGATTGCGCCACTCGAGTTTGGGTTCCGTGGGCAGTGCGGCGTCGGGGACCGCAGTCCACCAGGCTGCGCAGGCGGCCCGCCAGGAATCCAGGTCGCGCTTGCTGCCGCTGACGTGGATAGTGTCACCGCTGACCCGCGCAGTGGAGGCCCCGCAGCGGTGGGTTCCGTCAGTGTCGTCCAGCGCCGGGTAGGGGCGGTGGAGGTCGCTGAGGGAATTGATGATGTAGTCCGGGCGTTCCGCAGTGCGTGCGGCCAGGATGGTAGCTGTGGTGTCGACGCCGGTCAGCACTGCCACCGTGGCAAACCCGGCGTTGTTGCCGCCGAGGATGTCGGTGTCCAGACGGTCGCCCACCACCAGCGGGCGGTCAGCGGCGAGCCGTTTGGCGGCTGCATGGAAAAGCGGAGCCTCCGGCTTGCCGGCAACCCGCGGCGTCTGTCCGGTGGCGGCGGCTACAGCTGCCACCAGGGTGCCGTTGCCCGGGGCTATGCCGCGTGCCTGCGGAATGGACATATCGGTGTTGGTTGCGATCCACAGTGCTCCGGCCGACACGACGTACGCCGCCTCGGCAAGATCTTTCCAGCCGATCCCGGGATTGAATCCCTGGACCACGGCCACCGGATCCTCGTCCTGGCTGTAGACAGGGGTCAGTCCCACCAGTTCGATTTCCTGCGCCAGAGCGGGGCTACCGGTGATCAGCACCCGCGCACCGGGGGCGACGAGTGACGCCAGGAGTTCGGCCGCGGCCTGCGAGGAACTGACCACCTGGTCGTCGTCTGCCGGTGCACCCAATTCACGGAGATGCGCCGCTACCTGCGCCGGGGTGCGGGAGGCATTGTTGGTGACATACCCCAGGCCAATGCCCAAACCCTCCAGTTGCTGCAGCGAGTCCACGGCGCCTGGGATGGCGTGCTGCCCGGCATAGACCACGCCGTCCAGGTCCGCCAACAGGGCGTCGAACAGGGAAATCAGTGGAACTTCAGTCATAGCGGGCTAGCTGTCCCGTCCGTCAGAGTGGCTATCAGTGGCGTTGCTGCTGTCGTCTGCTTCGCTGTGCTCTTCTTCATCGCGCACTTCTTCGCCGTGCTCGGCTTCATTGTGCTCGGCGTCACCGGCTTCCAGCTCATCTGCTTCGAGGGAATCCTCGTCGGACTCCGCGTCATCGGACTCGAAAAAATCCGATTCCACGTCGTCGATGTCTGCTTCCACGGCGGCGGCCTCAACGGCAGTCTTGTCCGCGGCTGCTTCGGTCCGGGCAGCAGGTGTGGATGCAGCGGCTTCGGGGCCTGCGGCAGCGCGCTCCAGCAGACGTCGGCGCTGGGCTTCTTCCCGGGCTTCCTCTTCCTCGTCCCAGCCGAGGTCCACAATGTCGGGTTCCTCATCGACGCCGAGGCCCAGGGCATTTTCAGCCACAACTGCCTGCTTCTGCCATTTTGCCGCCTCATCTTCGCGGCCAACGGCCGACAGGGCGTTTGCGTACGCCCGGAACAGCCGCGGGCTGTAGGAGAACGCCCGGTTAATATCCAGCTGGGCAATTTCCAGTTCTGCTACGGCAGCGTCCAGCTGTCCGAGGTCAGTCCGTGCACCGGCCGCAACGATGGCCAGTTCGACTTTGCCGGGGGCGTCAAGGTCTTTGGCTTCCTCGGAACGTACAACGTCGAGGGCGCGGTCAGGCCGGCCGAGTCCGCGTTCGCAGTCTGCCATCACGGGCAGGTGGACGTTTGAACCGCTGATGCGGCGGTAGGTCCGGAATTCGCGCAGTGCTTCGCCGTAGTGTCCTGCCGCGTAAGCAGTAAGTCCGACGGCTTCACGGACGGCAGCCAGCCGGCCGCCACGCCGGCTCGCGGCAAGGGCATGCTGGAAAGCCAGCTCGGGCTCTTCGTCGATCAGGCGTCCGGCCATTACCAGGTGGCGGGCAACCCACTCGGCGCTCTTGTCTTCCAGGGTCTTGATCTGGTGCTGCGTAGCGCGGTCAAGCTCCTTGCCCGTGACATCCTCATCGATTTCCGGGGAACGTTCGCGGTCCGGGCGGTTGGCGCTGCGAAGATCACGCGCGTTGGGTACACGGACCGGGCGGTCTTCCGCACGGTCCCTGCCGAACTGGCGGGGGCCGGAATCACCACGGTCGAAGCTGCGGGGGGCACGGTCCTGGCGGTCACCGAACGGCTTGCGGTTGTCGCCGCCGCTAAAAGGCTTGCGCTCTCCGCCGCCAAAGCTGCGACGCTCACCGTCACCTTCACGACGCGGACGGTCACCATAAGGCTTGTTGTCACGGTCACCGTAAGGCTTGCGCTCACCACCGCCGCCGCCCGTGAACGGTTTCCGGTCCCCGCCGCCAAAGCTGCGACGCTCACCGTCACCTTCACGACGCGGACGGTCACCATAAGGCTTGTTGTCACGGTCACCGTAAGGCTTGCGCTCACCACCGCCGCCGCCCGTGAACGGTTTCCGGTCCCCGCCGCCAAAGCTGCGACGCTCACCGTCACCTTCACGACGCGGACGGTCACCATAAGGCTTGTTGTCACGGTCACCGTAAGGCTTGCGCTCACCACCGCCGCCGCCCGTGAACGGTTTCCGGTCCCCGCCGCCACTGAAAGGCTTTCGCTCTCCACCACCGAAGGTCCGACGCTCGCTATCACCTTCACGACGCGGACGATCACCAAAAGGCTTACGTTCGCCGGAACCAGGCGCGCGCTTCGGAGCGTCCGGGTTACGGTCTTCGCGGGAACGGAATCCGCGCGGGTCGCCACCAGAATTGTTGTTGCCGCGGAAAGGACCGCGGTCGTTGCCGCCGCGGTTGCCGCCGTTGTGCTCAGCCATGGGGATTCCTCCTGTTATGAGCCGACCACTGGCGCAATCGCAGCCGCTCGTTCCGTGTTTCGTTATCCTACGCAACCCGAAATCAAGCGCTTCGAAGTCCGTACATCTCAGTCAATTCTAGGCGAGACCCCACCAACAGATGACATGGATCCGTCTCCAGACCGCCGTCGTGGGAATGCTCACACTCCCAGGCTGACGCTCTCGCAGTTTCTGCGGGTTTCCGGCGAACGCTCCCGCAGTGGCCTGTGTCCAGGGTGCGGTTTCCGACGGCGGCGGGCCGGGTGGGTGCGGACGCGACATTGCTGCGGGTGGTGGGGGTGTCCAAATCACTGCATTAAGTGCGAGAGCGTCCCGGGCTGTTGGGTGCCGTGTCTTCGGTGGGGTGGCCGGTTCGGGGTGTGTTTGTGGTGTGGTGGTTAAAGTGGGAGAGCCCCCCAACCTGGTGGTTGGGGGGCTCTCGACCATTTTTTAATGATGTTCCGGCGGTGACCTACTCTCCCACACCCTCCCGGGTGCAGTACCATCGGCGCTGTGGGTCTTAGCTTC
>NZ_PJIW01000002.1:0-306281 GCF_002929755.1 Arthrobacter sp. 4R501
CGAGCTTCCGCAGCTCGGCAAGGACCTCAACCTCACTGAGGGCGTCCTTGAGGGCCAGCGGCTTGGCCTGGCGGATGGAGTCGGGGACGGCAACGTCCACGAGGCCGTCAACGCTGTCATAGCCAACGGCCTTGAGCATGGAGTCGATATCGGCCTGGCGGCGGGCACCAATATGCCGATCGGCAAAGGTGGAAGGGGACGACTGGATGGTCATGAAGGAACTCCATAATTCAGGTGGCGCGCTGGGTACGCCACATTGATTCGGGTTCCTCCCCGCTCTGTATTGGACCTGAGAGTTTCCGCGCCCACCTGCTTGCCGCAGGGTGACGCTTGCACCGTCGGTGAGCCCGTTGCCGGACTACTTTCCAGAGTTGCCTAACCGCGGCGGTACGTGGGCCTGAGAGATTCCCGGAGAGGATTTGCTCCTACGGCGCCTGCTGAACGTACCGGCAGGACTCTCCCGCCGCAGATCAAAAGCATGTGCCATTTTGTCCGTGACACGTCTCACAGGTTAGCCGGATTTCAGGCCGCGTGCAAGGCAGCGAGCGTGGATGCCAGTGCTACGTGCGCTTCCGGGGATGCGGTCAGAGCCCAGGCCTCGTCGGTCAGCGTAAACGTGCTGTACACCTTGGCGCCGCGGCCATGGACCCTATGCAGCGGGAAGGAGAGCGGATAGAAGACGTGCCGGAAGTTCACCAAGAATGCTGTGGCCGCGATGGACGCCAACGGCCCGACGGGGACCACCATTCCAAGGATGAGGAATTCCAGGGAGCCAGCGAAAATGACGGTCGCGAACACCGGCGCCCACCACCAGGCCAGCGGCGACTGTGCCACCACCACACCTAAAGCAATTCCCATCGGCACGGCGCCCAGGACCGCGGGCAAGGATTGGCGGATGGCCAGGCGGATGTCCCCGGCCGCGCCCTGCGAACCGACTCCGGGGCGGCCGCAGCCGTGGCGCTGGGCGCACTTTGTTATATTTCAACTTTCCCAGGACGGCCGGCTGAGCACCCTTGAGCTGGGCCGACGGGTAGGCCTGACTCCTGCACCGTGCCTGCGCCGGGTCCAGCGCCTCGAAGACGATGGCGTCATCGCCGGATACCGGGCAGTCATCAACCCGGGCGCCGCGGGGCGGGGGTTCTGCGTCATCATGTCCGTGGAGATCACCATGACAAACAGTGAGACAGTGCAGGAATTCGAAAAAGCCGTGGCAGCACTTACAGAAGTCACCGAAGTCCGCAGGGTCTACGGCGTCCCCGATTACATCGTCAGGGTGGACGTCGCGGACGGCAACGAATATGAACGCTTCCAGACGCAGAAGATGACAAAGTTGCCGGGGATCCACCGCATCATTTCGCATCCGATGATGAAACTGATCAAGAGCCTGACGTAAGCCTTGATGAGCTGGCTGAAGTTTCACTGCTTTCACTGGGCCGTGATCTCCCGGACAGCCAATCCGATGCGGGCCCGCATGGAACGGATTGATCGGCAGTTGCGGGCGTAAATTCGGCGCCGCCCTGCTACCGGACGGCGTCGTCGAGCAGCTGCCGGAACTGGGCTTCGGTGTTAAGGGTGAGTTTTTCGCCGTTGAGGAAGAACGTCGGGGTGCCGGTAACACCCAGGGCTTTCCCGTCCGCGATGTCCCGGCGGATCCGTTCCTTGGTGTCCTCGGCAACAACATCCTGATCGAACCGGGCCATGTCGAGGCCGAGGCCTTCAGCGTAGGTCCTGAAGAGGGCCGCCTGGGAGTCCTGCTTTTCGCCCCATTCGGCCTGGGTCGCGAAAAGCTTCGTGACCATCGGTTCGTAGTGCCCCTGGCGCGCGGCGGCTTCGACAGCGAGCGCTGCGGTGCCGGAGTTCAGGTGTCCGGGCAGGGGGAAGTAGCGGTGGGTGAACGTGATCCTGTCCCCGTACTCCTCCTTCAGCTCCGCCACCAGGGGCTCAGCGGCGCGGCAGGCCTCGCATTCGAAGTCCAGAAACTCGACCAGCTGGGCTTTTTCGGCCGGTGGGCTGGTGAGCCGGTGACTGTCGTCCCTCGCCACCTGGGAATCCGCGGGCGCCGGCGGCGCGGGCGTGGCAGGTTTGTTTGCGGTAAACACGGCAAACCAGATCACGCCCCCAGCCACTAGGACCGCCATGATAGTCCAGATAGCGACGCGGACGTTGCGCGCGACAGTAACGGCACTCATCAGCCAGTGTTCCCCCTCAGCTCAGAACCCAGTACCTCGATCATAGCCAGAGCGCAACCGCGCCGGAGTCTTTGACCTGCGGCTACTCCGATTCGCGCGACGCGTCGCCGAGGCATGGCTCGAGTGACCCGGCCGTAGACACCAATGCCGGTCCGGGCATGATCCGCTTCGCACATCACGCCCGGACCGTCTGGGTTGAGCCGTCAGAGAACTTTGGAGAGGAACTCCTGGGTGCGGGCCTGCTGCGGGTTGGCGATGATGTCACGCGGGTTGCCGCTTTCGACGACGACGCCGCCGTCCATGAACGTCAGGGTGTCTCCGACCTCGCGCGCGAAGCCGATCTCGTGGGTCACCACGATCATGGTCATGCCGGACTTGGCCAGGTCCTTCATCACGCTGAGCACTTCGCCCACGAGTTCCGGGTCCAGGGCCGAGGTCGGCTCGTCGAAGAGCATTAGTTCCGGTTCCATGGCCAGGGCACGGGCGATGGCCACGCGCTGCTGCTGGCCGCCCGAGAGCTGCGCGGGATAGTGGTTGGCATGGTTGCCGAGACCGACACGGTCCAGAAGTTCCATCGCGCGTGATCTGGCCTTCACCTTGGATTGCCGCTTGACCTGGGTGGGCGCCTCGATGATGTTCTGCAGCGCCGTCCGGTGCGGGAAGAGGTTGAAGCGCTGGAAGACCATACCGATCTCCCTGCGCTGGGCGGCGATCTCTTTGACGGTCAGGTCATGCAGGCGGCCGCGGGTCTCGCGGTAGCCGATCAGTTCTTCGCGGACGTGGATCCGGCCGGCGCTGATGGTTTCCAGCATGTTGATGCAGCGCAGCAACGTGGACTTCCCGGACCCGGACGGCCCGATCAGCACCGAAACCTCACCCTGCCGGACCGTCATGTCGATCCCGCGGAGCACGTGGTGCTCTCCGAAGTACTTATGGACCCCGTCAATCCGGACGAGGGTCTCCTTCGTCATGACGTCGTTGGTGATGGTCACGGTAGCTCATCCTCTTGTTTGGGTGCTTTGGCTGCGGCGGCCGCAGGGGTCGGCTTGACCGGGGCAGGGACGATGTTGTCCACGCCCTTTCCGAAGTGGCGCTCAACGTAGTACTGGCCCACCATCAGGATGCTGGTGATCACCAGGTACCAGAGGGCGGCCACAATCAGCAGCGGAATGGGCAGGTAGCTGCGGTTGGCGATGCCGTTGGTTGCGAATGTCAGGTCCAGGGTGAACGGCACCGCGAGCACCAGCGACGTGGTCTTGAGCATCCCGATGGTCTCATTGCCGGTGGGTGGCACGATGACGCGCATGGCCTGGGGCAGAATGATCCGCCACATGATTTTGGACTTGCGCATCCCCAGGGCCTCGGCGGCTTCCATCTGGCCGGAGTCGACGGACTTCAGGCCGGCACGGAAAATTTCGGCCAGATACGCTGACTCGTTCAGCCCCAGTCCCAGGATTGCTGCCATAAAGGCGGTGATCACGTCCTGGGTGCTGAAGCTGAACAGTTCCGGTCCGAACGGAATCCCCAGGGCGATCTTGGGATAAAGAACGGAAATGAGGCCCCAGAACACGAGCTGGGTGTAGACCGGTGTGCCGCGGAAGAACCAGACCCAGGTCCAGCTCACGCCGCGGAACAGGGGATTGTCCGACTGGCGCATGAAGGCCAGGAGAATGGCCAGCATGATGGCGATCGCCATCGAGAGGACTGTCAGCAGCAACGTCCAGCCGATGCCCTGGATGACGAGCACGTCCATGAAATAGGTGCCGACGATGTCCCAGCGGAAATTGGTATTGGTGACCAGGCTCTGGCCCAGCAAAGCGGCGAACAGCAGGATGAGGACGGCGCCGGCCCAGCGGCCGGGATGACGGACCGGAACGGCGTCGATCAGTTCCGGTTTCCGGTGCGCGGCACCGGTCCTGCGGTCGCTGGTATCGGTGGGTGCGAGGGTGCTCAATTGCCTACCGCCGGGTTCACTTCAGACTTCGTGACGGCGCCCTTGGTGTTGCTCCAGGTGTCCAGGATCTTCCCGTAGGTCCCGTCGCTGATGAGTTTGTTCATGACGTTTTTCATGAGCTCGGACAGGGCGGTGTCGCTCTTGGCGACCGCGATACCTTGCGGTGCCGCAGCGTAAACATCGCCCAGGGCCTCCAGCTTGCCGCCGGTCTGCGAGAGGGCATAGCCGATGATGGGGGAATCAGCGGCCATGGCGTCGATGCTGCCGTTCACCAGACGGGTGGTCACATCTGTCTGCGTTTTCAAAGTGACGACATTGACGCCCGGTTTTCCGGCATCCGTGCATGCCTTGGACCGGCCGGAGACGTCGGGGTCCTCCTGGGTGGTGCCGGTCTGCACCCCTACGGTTTTGCCGCAGATGTCATCGACGCTGAAATTCTTCGGGTTGCCCTTCTGGACGGCCCACAACGTGCCGGCATTGAAGTAGCTGACCATGTTGACGGCCTTCAGACGCTCCGCGTTGATTGTGAAGGAGGAGATTCCCAGATCGTACTTGGCACCGAGAGCGGGCAGGATTCCCGTGAATTCCGACGTCTGGACCTTGACCTTCAGGCCGAGGGTCGCACCGATGGCCTTGGCGAAATCCACGTTGTAGCCCACCGGGGTCTGGCCATCGGCGCCCCCCAGGGATTCGGCAGGTGCGTACGTCGTGTCGGCACCCACTGTGAGGGTGCCCTTGCTCCTGATGGCCTCAGGTACCCTCGCGGCGAGGGCATCGTCCCTGGCCACAGAGGCGGGATCAAAGCCAGTGGAACCCGGGGCAGCTCCCCCCGAGGTCTGTGATGCATTGGTGCAACCGGTCAGAGCAAGAAGGCCGATGGCGAGACTCGCCAGTGCCTTCGTCCTCTTGGACGGAGAAAACGACATTGTTTACCTCTTGGTTGGTGTGGCCCATGAATGGGATTGTTTTCTGACTGACTGACTGACTGACTGACTGCCTGCACGCAGGTCGGCGTGCAGGCAGGCCTGTACTGGCGTTTGGTCGATCTCCCTACCTGATTCCCTGTCGGGATGGGTGAAAGATCAGGCCAGGGGTAGGCGGGAACCGTTGAGTTCGGCGGCGGACCTGCTGAACAGGGCGGCCGAAGCGGCTCCGAGATCCTTCACATGGGTGAATCCCGGGAATTTCCGGTCGGGCTGGGAAGCCTTCATCTTGTCGTCGACGAGGGCCTTGACGACGAACACGACGGCAGCTGACCGCTGCGGTTGCCGGTGGTTCGTGCTGCCGGATTGTGAGCTGCGGAAGCCGTCGGCCACCGCCAGCGTCCAGGCCTCGGAAGCGGCCTTGATCGCCGCGTAGGCGGCCCCGCCTGCTGAGGGATTGGCGGCTGTCTGGGCAGACACGATGGCCAGTCGTCCCGCCGGGGACTTTTCAAGGTCGTCGTAGAAGGCGCGGCTGGTGTTTCGCAGTGTCGTCAGGACGCTGGTGTGCAGGAAGTCCCAGTCGGAGTCCTCCTGCCCCGGTATGCCGTCGCCGCCGCGCCAGCCGCCCACCAGGTGGATCAGGCCATCGAGGGGTCCAAGGTCGCGGCGGACCGTGGATGCCAGTTCCCGGACGGCCGCGGGTTCTGCGAGGTTGCAGGTGTAGCCGGTGACGTTGGGCCAGGACTGTGCGAGGTTCTGCACGCGTTCAGTGTCCAGGTCCACGGCGGCGACGCGGAATCCGGCGCCGCTGAGGGCCGATACGACGGCGGTCCCGGCCTCGCTGGTGGAGCCGGCCACCATCACGGTCCTGGGTCCGTCGGGAGCCATCATGCCGCGTCCTTGCAGCTGCTGCCGCCGTTGGGCTCGCCGGTGATTCCGGCCGTGGATTCGATGACGCTTCTCATCTTTTTCTCCAGTGCTTCGTAGAACATTGAAAGTGGGAACTCGTCATCAAGCACCTGGTCGGTCAGGCCCCGAGGAGGGCCGTCAAGGGCCAGCGACTCGGGCCCCTTGGCCCAGAGGGATGCGGGGTTCGGGGTGACTGTGGCGCTGATGAATTCATAGGCCGCAAGCCAGTGAGCGGTTTTCGGGCGGTCAATTGAACGCCAGTACAGCTCCTCGATCCGCCTCCCGAGTTCGATAACGACCTCGGGCGCTTCCGACCAGTCGATGGACAGTTTCGAGTCCGTCCAATGAAGCACCTTGTGCTGGTGCATCCAGGCGAAAAGGAGCTGACCGCCAAGGCCGTCGTAATTGCGGACCCGGTTTCCTGTCATCGCGAACCGGAAAATCCGGTCGAAGATGACGGCATACTGGACGAGTTTGGCGTGGTTTCGCGTCTCCGGCGGAGCGTTCTCATCCCTCTCGATCCGAACGGATTCACGGAATGCCGTCAGATCACACCGCAGCTCTTCCAGGGTGTAGAGAAAGTACGGCATCCTCTGCTTGATCATGAACGGATCAAACGGCAGATCCCCGCGCATGTGCGTCCTGTCATGGATCAGATCCCACATCACGAAGGTTTCCATGGCCAGCTGAGGGTCTTCAAGCAGCCGCCGCGCTCCGTCGGGGAGAGTGAGGGACGTGATGTCGCTGGCTGCGGCCACCACCCTCCGGAACCGCTCAGCCTCGCGATCCGCGAAAATACCGCCCCAGGTGAACTGCGGCGTTTCACGGACGGCTACGCTCTCAGGAAACAACACCGCCGAGTTCGTGTCATAGCCGGGTGTGAAGTCGATGAAGCGGATGGGTACGAACAGCGGGTTCGAATACTCCGCACCTTCGAGATCAGCGATGAACTCCGGCCACACTACTTCGAACAGCACGGCCTCCACGAAGCGGTTCGGGCTGCCGTTCTGCGTATACATAGGGAAGACCACCAGATGCGGCAGTCCGTCGATTCGGTGCTGCTGTGGCTGGAATGCGAGCAGGGAATCCAGGAAGTCCGGGACCCCGAACGAGGAGGCAGCCCACCGCTCGAAGTCAACTTCTAGCCGGGCCAGATACTCCGCATCGTGCGGGAACGAAGGGGCCAAATCCCTGAGTGAAGCCGTGATGGTGGCGACCTTGTACAGGGCTCGGTCATGGTCCCCCGGATCAGGTATGGAGCCGTCCTTCACCTGGATCTGCTGCAGTTCTCCGGCGGCCCGTTTCAGCTCGGTCCAGGACGAATTTGAGGCAAGCAGGGCACCTGTTGAGGAGCGGGATACGTGTTGTGCTTTTGTTGCAGTCATTGCTACGGCGTCCTTCCTTCTCTGTGACCCGCGTAACACTAGTGAACAGAAAGACATCTTTATCTAAAAACAATGGCACCGTAAGCAAGTCTTAGTCTAGATTCGGGAAATAGAGCTGGTGACCAAGAGTTTCCTGTGCCCCCGTTCGAGGCTGGCCCTGCATGACACTGCGGTTTAGCCGTCTACAATAGGTGCATAAGTACGCACACATTGTTTCGATTGGGGGATCCTCATGATCGAAGTTCTGTCCGTCCGCGCCTACCGGAAGCTCTTCTCAGCCCAGATTGTTGCGTTGCTGGGGACCGGTTTGCTGACCGTGGCCCTCGGACTGCTGGCGTTCGACCTTGCAGGAGGGCAGGCCGGGGCCGTGCTCGGGACGGCGCTGACCATAAAGATGCTGGCCTACGTCTTCGTCGCGCCAGTCATGGCGGCACTGGTGGAAAAGCTGCCAAAAAAGCCGGTCCTGGTTGCAGCGGACCTGATCCGTGGCGGAATCGCCCTACTACTGCCCGCGGTGGATCAGGCCTGGCAAATCTACGTGCTGGTATTTGTCCTTCAGAGCGCCTCGGCTACGTTCACGCCGGCCTTCCAGTCCCTGATCCCCGTGGTGCTGCCCGACGAACGGCAGTACACGCGGGCCTTGTCACTCTCCCGTCTCGCGTATGACCTGGAATCCCTGGTCAGCCCGGTCCTGGCCGCAGTACTCCTGTCCGTGCTTACATTCCACGAACTTTTTCTCGGCACCGTGGCGGGCTTTGTGTTCTCTGCGGCATTGGTGGTGACCACCAGACTGCCTGCAGCACCAGCGGCCCGTCAGGAAGGATCACTCTGGCACCGCACCACCCTCGGCGCGCGGATCTTCGCGGGAACGCCGGAACTGCGCGGCCTCCTGGCTTTGAACCTGGCCGTGGCGGCCGCTACATCCCTCGTGCTGGTCAACACGGTGGTCTATACCCGGGACCTGTTCGCAGGATCCAACGCCGACGTCGCCATTGCCCTGGCCTGTTACGGCGCCGGTTCGATGGCCGTCGCGCTCAGCGCACCCTGGGCGCTGGACCGGTTGGCCGACCGTTCGTTGATGATGTCCGGAGCTGCGCTTCTTGGCCTTGGCCTCGCCGGCACGTTTGTCCTGCTGGCGACAGCGGGTCCGTGGCTGATGCTGCTGGGGCTCTGGGCGGCACTCGGCGCCGGGACCTCGCTGATCAGCACCCCTTCGGCCCGGCTACTGCGCCGCTCCGCAACGGAAAGCACGCGGGCCTACATCTTCACCGCCCAGTTCTCCCTCTCCCACGCGTGCTTCATCATCACCTACCCGGTAGCCGGCTGGATCGGCGCGTCCGCCGGCCAGCCGGCAGCCGCCGCCGTCCTGGCAGTGGTGGCTATGATCAGTACAGCAGCGGCCGTGAACTTCTGGCCGGTTGCCTCCAAGACCGGCCCAGAACAGGCCATCATGAAAGGGTGATTTGGTGGAAGAGGCCCAAATCGTCACCACACCGAGCCTTCACCATTCCCGGCTCCCTGATGCCCGCCGACTGGATGCCGCCACGGCCACGTTCCGGATGCTCTCCGATCCCACCCGCCTGCACGTTCTCTGGCTCCTGACCCAGGAACCGGCCGACGTCACCACTCTGGTGGAACGCACCGGAGCCTCCCGGACCTCAGTCAGCCAGCATCTGGCCAAGCTCCGCTTCAGCGGCCTCGTCAGCACGCAGAAGATCAGTCGCAGGGTGGTCTACAGCATCGCGGACGGCCATCTGGCCCGACTTGTCCTGGAAGGCCTGAACCACGCCGACCACACCGTCACCGGGGAACCCAGCCACGGCTGACTTTCCTGGCGGTATGGCGAGCGCGCAGCCGCCCGCTCCCCCCGGAGCTGTGGGCGTCGGCACGTTGCAAGATATACCCCATGGGGGTATTCTTTGGGTGTTGCCAGTGAAGTGGTTTGTCCGGGCCCGTGCAATTCCGGCCCTTACAGCCGTTCAACCCCAGCACCTCATCACACCTCTCTTGCAAAAGGACAGAACTGATATGAGTGCACCCCAGGTCCGGACCGAACTGCCCATCGTTGCAGCTGAAACTGCAGGGTGCAGTTGCTGCTCCACCCCTTCAGCGAAGCAGCTGTCACCCCAGGCAGAAGGCACGGACTACTCCGTCACCGGCCTGACGTGCGGTCACTGTGTCCAGACTGTTGAAAAGGCCGTCACCGCGCTCGACGGCGTGACATCAGCCGCCGTGGAACTCGTCGCCGGCGGGACCTCACGCCTAAGCGTCTCGGGGCCGCACACGGAGGCATCCGTCCGCGACGCCGTCGCCGCCGCCGGGTACAGCCTCAGCAGCAGGTAGTCCGCCTCCCGCCCTGAGGACAGTCCTGCTGACGCCGTCAGGGAACACCCCCCAACAGGAGGGCACCAATGGAAAACCACCACAATCACGACGGCGGCGTGGACCACGCCGGCCACCAGGCCCCACGGCCCGTACCGGGCCAGGCAACGGCGGTGGCAAGCCCGCCCGTAGATCACGCCGGCCACGTCCACGAGCAGCATGGTGCCGCCGATGACCACGCGGTCCACAGCCATGGGCAGCACGCAGGGCACAGTACTGCCATGTTCAAGAACAGGTTCTGGCTCACCCTGGTCCTGTCCGTGCCGGTGGTCTACTTCAGCCCGATGGTCGGCCACCTCCTGGGCTATGAGCCCCTGAAATTCCCCGGCTCAACCTGGACCCCGGCTGTGCTGGGAACAGTGATTTTCCTCTACGGAGGACAGCCGTTCCTCAAAGGCGGCGTCCAGGAGTTGAAGAACCGTCAGCCGGGGATGATGCTGCTGATCGCCATGGCCATCACCGTCGCGTTTGCCGCGTCCTGGGTCACTAGCCTGGGCATCGGCGGGTTCGACCTGGACTTCTGGTGGGAACTGGCGCTGCTGGTCGCGATCATGCTGCTGGGCCACTGGCTTGAGATGCGGGCCCTCGGTTCCGCGCAGGGCGCGCTGGACGCCCTCGCGGCCCTGCTCCCGGATGAAGCAGACCGCATCACCAGCGCTGGCACGGAGACCATACCCGTCTCCGAACTTCGTGAAGGCGACATCGTCCTGGTCCGATCCGGCGCCCGTATGCCCGCCGACGGCACCGTCGTGGATGGGCAGGCTGAGTTCGACGAGTCCATGATCACCGGCGAATCCAAAACCGTGCCCCGCGCTCCAGGAGACAAAGTGGTGGCCGGGACCGTCGCCACGGACAACACTGTCCGGGTCCGGGTGACCGCCGTCGGGGAGAACACCGCGCTGGCCGGCATCCAGCGCCTGGTGGCCGAGGCGCAGGCATCCTCGTCCAGGGCCCAGGCGCTGGCCGACCGTGCCGCCGCGTTCCTGTTCTACTTCGCGGCCGGCGCGGGCATCATCACCTTCATCGTCTGGACCCTGCTGGGCAGCGTCCCGGAGGCGGTCACCCGCACCGTCACTGTGCTTGTGATCGCGTGCCCACATGCACTGGGCCTGGCCATCCCGTTGGTCATCGCCATCTCCACCGAACAGGCAGCGCGCGCCGGAGTGCTGATCAAGAACCGGATGGCCCTGGAACGCATGCGGACCATCGACGTTGTCCTCTTCGACAAGACCGGGACCCTGACCACGGGCGAACCGGATCTGAAGGACATCGCAGCCGTTGCGGGCGGGGATACTGACCGCCTGCTGGCCATGGCCGCTGCGGTGGAATCCGATAGCGAACACCCCGTCGCACGGGCCATCGTCCGTGCCGCACGCCAGCGGAACCTGACCATCCCGGATGCCACCGGCTTCTCGTCCCTCACCGGCCGCGGCGTCCGCGCCACCGTGGACGGACGGACAGTTCATGTTGGCGGGCCCGCCCTCCTGCGCGAGCTCGGCGCCGTCGAGCCTGAACCGCTGGCCCGCTCCACCCGCGCCTGGATGGACCGTGGCGCCGCCGTGCTGCACGTAATCGACGGGAACAGTGTCCTGGGCGCCGTCAGCCTCGAAGACGCCGTCCGCCCGGAATCCCGGCAGGCAGTGGCGGCTCTGCAGAACCGGGGCATCAAGGTTGCCATGATCACCGGTGACGCCCGGCGGGTGGCCCTGGCCGTCGCCGAAGAGCTGCACATTGACGAAGTCTTCGCCGAAGTCCTCCCGCCGGACAAGGACAAAAAGGTCGCCGAGCTCCAGGGCCGCGGGCTGAAAGTGGCGATGGTGGGCGACGGCGTCAACGACTCCCCGGCCCTGGCCAGGGCCGAGGTCGGCATCGCGATCGGCACGGACGTGGCGATGGAATCGGCCGGCGTGGTGCTGGCCGGCAATGACCCCCGCGCGGTGCTGTCCATGGTGGACCTGTCCCGCGCCAGCTACCGGAAGATGTGGCAGAACCTGATCTGGGCGACCGGTTACAACGTCCTGTCCGTCCCGTTGGCCGCGGGCGTCCTGGCCTTCGCCGGGGTGGTGCTGTCCCCCGCGGCCGGCGCTGTGCTGATGTCAGTGTCCACCATCGTGGTGGCGTTGAACGCCCAGCTGCTGCGCCGCGTGAAACTAAATCCCGCGCAGGTACGTTGAACCAGCGAACCACCCGGCAAAGGTCAACCCGGTACGGTTAAAACAATAAGGCCCGCCCACACGAGCAGGAGGAACGCCATGGCAGCAACAGCACCCGGCCCCTTCATGGCGCTCCTCCGGCGTGCAGGGCTGCTGACCGGGCTGCTCGCTGTCATCGCCGGGATTTTCGGGATGCACATTATGTCCGGCGCCCACACCATGCCCACGGCGGCCTCTGCCGGCACGGACATGACCCTGACGCAGATCCAAGGCTCCCATGCTGTACACGGGGGCCACCCGGCAGCCCAGTCCTCCACTGCCGACGCTCTGGTGGCACCGCTGGATCCGGCGGCACCGGTGTCCGGGACGGCGTCTCCCTGCACGTCTCCCGGCGGCTGCCCGGCGATGGCCGCCGGGGACGCTGCCTGCGTCCTGTCCCCGGCGAACACTTCCCTGTCGGCGCCGCTGCCCGGCACCACGCCGTTCCCGGCCTTCAACGTCACCGGCGCCGTCCTGGTGGCCACCAGCTATTCCTACCTACCGGGCAGTCCGTCCCCCGGCGACCTCTGCATCAGCCGGACGTAATACTGCCCTGCGCCGTGTCCTGTCCGGCGCACCCTGCGCAGCCACTGACGCTGCCCAGCCACCCCGCATACGCCGGGGCCGGCCACCCGGCCCCACCACCGCACGCATCCGCAACGGCGCCTGACGCCGGCTGATACTTCGAAGGACCCTGATTTTGATGAAAAAGACCCTGACTATTTCCACTCTTGCCATCGCCGCAGCGATTGCCCTGGCCGGCTGCTCCACCGGCTCTCCCGGTTCCGACGGAGGTAGCGTGCCGGGCATGAACCACGGCAGCTCCGGAATGTCCTCCAGCTCTGTCCCGGCAGCTGCCGACTTCAACGCAGCCGACGCCGTGTTCGCCCAGATGATGATCCCGCACCACGCCCAGGCCGTGGAAATGTCGGACCTGATGCTGAAGAAGGAAGGCATCCCGGCGACGGTGTCCGACCTGGCCACCAGAATTAAAGCTGCCCAGGGGCCCGAAATCGAGAAAATGACGAGCTGGCTTAAGAGCTGGAACCAGCCCACGGAAGTGCCATCTGCGATGGCTGGCGGACACAGCATGTCCGGCATGATGGGCGACGAGGACATGACCGCCCTCGGTGCAGCCCAGGGCACCGAGGCAGCCAGGCTGTTCCTGACCCAGATGATCGCCCACCACGAGGGAGCCGTCGTGATGGCCAAGACCGAGGGCACCGACGGGAAGAACCCCGAGGCGGTCCAGTTAGCCAACGACATCGTGACCGCCCAGGAAACTGAAATCCAGGAAATGAAGGACCTGCTGGCCACCCTGTAGCCAGCAACCCCCAGGCACCGGCCCGGCCACGGGCCGGTGCCTGACCACCCATACTTTTCGTTCCGCCACCTGGAGAATCCCATGCCCGCGCGCACATTCAACCGTTACCGTCCCGCTTCGGCCGCCGCCGCGACCGCACTTCTGCTCACTGTTGCCGCCTGCACGCCCGCTTCGTCGCCGGCCGCGAGCACCGCTGCCCCGACCAACTCCGCGTCCGGCCTGCCCAGCAGCCACATCCACGGCCTCACTGTGAACCGCGAAACGGACCAGGTTCTCCTGGCCACCCACGATGGTCTCTACGACGTCACCGCACATCCCGCCACCAAAATCGGCAGCACCAACGACCTGATGGGGTTCACTGCGGGCCCTGACCAGGGCGTGTTTTACGCCTCGGGCCATCCCGGGCCAGGCTCAGAACTGCCTAACCCAATGGGCCTGATCAAATCCACCGACGGCGGCAAGACCTGGGAGCAGCTTTCCCGCCAGGGTGAATCCGACTTCCACGCACTCACCTCGACCAAGTCCGGCATCGTGGCCTTCGACGGGACCCTGCGCACCAGCCCTGACGGGAAGACCTGGTCTGTTCAGGCCGCCGGGTTCAGCCCGGCGGCATTGGCCGCGGACCCAGACAGCGACACCGTCCTTGCGACCACCCGCGACGGGCTCCAGCGCTCCACCGACGGCGGCAAGACCTGGTCACTGATCCCGGCCGCACCGGTGATCCAGTTCGTGACCTTCGCCAGCCCCACCGAAGCGGTCGGCGTGGAACCGGACGGTTCCGTCCATTATTCGGCCGACGGCGGGGCCACCTGGTCCCGGACAGGACGGATCAAAGGGGCGGTGCAAGCGATAGCGGCGGTGGTAGGTCCAGGCGCGAACCCCTGGGTCTGGGCCGCCACCTCTGCCGGGCTGGTCGTATCCACGGACGGCGGAGCCACCTTCCGCGCCTCGGACGCCGTCTGACCCGGTCATGGGAAGGCAGCAGGTAGGGCCGGCCCGCACTCCGCGGATCGGCCCTATCTGTTGCCATTCATTGCCACGTTCAAGCCAAGCACGGCACTGGGGTTCAGCCTTGCTGGGCCCTAAGGGCGGGGAAGTGCTCCCTTAGTGCAGGAGGCCGCAGGCGGCAGGGTCGGTGGCCTCTGCCGGCAGGTTCGGGTCAAGCTCGCTGGCGCCTTCCGGATCGCTGAAGTTGTAGGTTCCGTTGGCGTCGTAGTCCTGCCCGTGAATCACCAGCACGCCCTCGCCGTCGCGGATGGCGTCAGCGATCTGCTTGGCGGTACCGAGCCCGCCGGCACCGGGGTAGCCGGTCCCGGCCACATCCGTGAATTCGATGTTGTCCCGGCTGTAGTCATAGCTGCCGTCATGGGAGACGGGGAACCGGGAAACGTCCAGGAAACTGGCCGGCGTGGTGTCGCCGGTGGTGTTGAGCGAGACCACAACAGGGCCGTAGGCCGGAACACCCTCGACAGTATTCAGCCGTCCGTCACCGTTGCTGTCCAGCGCCAGCGTGGGGCATTCGTTCAGGGCCTGCTCACCGTATTGGATGTGCTGGGCGTGCGGGGCATCGGGCGTCAACCCGGTGGCGTGGACCTCGATGTGCCGGATCTTCTGGTTGCGGACAACAGTGGTGGCTGTGCCCGAAGCCCCGGAGCCATTAAGCTCTGTGAGGTTGGCTCTCAGCGTGACTGTCTTCTCCTCCGACTTTGGGCTCTGAGCCATCACCGGTAGGGCACCCAGCGACGCAGCCGCCAGCAGTGCCACACCGGCACCACCAAAAACCAACTTTGTATTCCGTTTCACGATTCACTCCTTGGTCAGCGCCCGCGGGGGAATCCCGGTGGTCGAGTGTGATTCGTACCACCATGCCTTCACGGATGGGTCGTCACCCGAAAAAGCACGACGGCGGCATCCGGTGCTCAGCGGCGGCGGCACCGGCACGTGTTAAGTTGAAAGGTACGACGGGCCGCACCGGGTCCGGCGCATCGGCTGGAAAGAGAAGTTCCGTGGAATCCCCCGCATCTGCCCCCGCACCCGTGAGGATCCTGACGGTCTGCACCGGCAACATCTGCCGTTCCCCCGTGGCTGAGCGACTGTTGCAGGCCGGGCTGGACCAGGTGATGCCGGGCGGATTCGAGGTCACCAGCGCCGGAACCCGGGCCATGGTGGGCGACCCCATGCAGCCGCTGTCCGGCGACATTGTGCGCACCTTCGGCGGGAACCCGGACGGTTTCGTCTCGCGGCAGCTGACCGGCAAGATCCTGCGCGGCGTGGACCTGGTCCTCACAATGACCTCGGGTCACCGCGGCGAAGTGCTCCAGCTGGACGCCTCCCTGCTCAAGCGCACCTTCACCATCCGCGAGTTTGCCCGCATGCTCGACGTCCTGGACGAGCGTGCGGACAGTGCCGCAAACGTTCCGGTAGCGGACGACGGCGGCAGTCCCCTCAGTGCCAACACCGCCTTCTGGCGGGGGCTGCCCGTGCGCGCCGCGTCCGTCCGGCACCTGTCACTGCCCGCGGATTCTTCCGAAAACGACATCATCGACCCCTACCGGCGCAGCCCCGAGATCTACCACCAGATGGAGGACGAACTGGCCCCGGCCATCGTTTCCATTCTGCGGCACGCGCGCCTGAACGTTCCCGCCTAAACGCTCCCGGGCAAGCCGGCATCAGCGAGGGGCAGACCAAGAGCCTAGTCCGCCCCGCACTGCGGGGCATTCCACTGAACCCGGCCAGCCGCCGTCGTACGTTACAGCATGGAAACGACACGCTCCGCGTTGTAGCCGGAACCGGGTCGGAGGGCGGACACTAAGTCATGGCGAGCACCCCAAGCGGTCCTGATCCGATCGGCCCCGGCAATTCCGGCCCCGAGCCTGCTGCGCCTGCCGCACTGAAACGGCGCCGCTTGATCGCGGCGGTGCTGTCGCTGGTACTGGTTGCGGTCGTCGCCGTGTCCGTCCTGCTGTTCACCAAGCCTGCCGCGGAAGTTGCGGCCCCGGCGCCCACCATCACTGACACCGCCACCTCCACTCCGTCGGAGACGACACCGCCCCCGCCCCCGGCACCGGCCCCTCCCCCGCCGCCCGAACCCATCGCGGAACTCCCCGCGGCGCCCATGAACATCCTGGTGATCGGCAGCGACAGCCGCGCGAACGCCCGGGAGCAGGCAGCCCACACTGCAGCCACGGGCGAATCGCAGGACCACCGCGCCGACACGCTCATGCTGGTCCACATCCCGGCCGACCGCCGCAGCGTGCACGTGGTCTCCCTCATGCGGGACCTCTACATAAACATCCCAGACTACGGTTATGCCAAGATCAACACCAGCCTGCAGGTGGGCGGCATACCGCTCGCGACCCGCACGGTGGAGTCCCTGATGGGGACCCACATCGACCATACGGTGATGCTGGACTTCCACGGTTTCAAGACGCTCACCGACGGGCTGGGCGGAATCGACGTGAACGTCACCGTGCCGTTCCAGTCCACTCACGAAACGCAGCACGTCTTCACACCGGGGGTGAACCACCTCGACGGCCAGGCGGCACTGGAATTCGTCCGCGAGCGCTACGCCTTCGTAGACGGCGACTTCCAGCGGGTCCGGAACCAGCAGACGTTCCTCCGCGCCATCCTCGCCCGGCTCACCAGCGACGGCGCCTTGCGCGACGTGACTGCGGTGCGGGCCCTGGTGAATTTCGCATCCGGCTACCTCACGGTGGACCAGGGCTTTGACCCCGTGGGCGTCGCGATCCTGGCCTACGGCATGCGCGACATCGACTCCAACGCCATTGTTTCGCTCACGCTTCCGACAGCCGGGGTGGGCACGGCACCAGGAGGGGCGTCGGTGGTGTTCCCGGACTATGGCGGGATCGCCCAGGTGGCGGCTGCCATGCGCGAAGGCCGGCTGCCCGAGTACGCGGGCGGGTAGTACGCCGGGGGTGATTGCTTGGCACCAGCTGGCGGGCACCAAGTGAAACGGCCCCCGGCTGTGCCGTGGGCCGTTTCATCGGTGACTTAACTCCGAGTGGGGTCCGGGCGTAGCGGTGCAGGCCCCGGATCCGGGACGGGCAGCGGTCCGGGAGGTTCCGGCGTCGGGATGGGGCTGGGCCTGTCCGGTCCCGGGTGGCCGGGCTCCGGACTGAAGGGGTCCGGGCCTGGTTCCGGCGGGAACGGCTCTGGTTCGTGCACTGGCGGGATGGTCATGGAACTTCCCCTCTCACGCTGGGCGGGTACGCCTTTGCGTGATCAGGATACGCCTGCCCGCCATCAACGCTCTCTCACATCCTGCAGAAATTTCCCGAACGCTCTCTCACTCCGGCTGTGAGTGCGTTCTAGTCCGACCTGTTTCTAGGCCGGACGGCGCAGTCGGACCGGGCGGGAAACCGGCGCATTGGCTGCTTCGCCAGCTTCCCTCATCAGCGGGACGGCGAAGCTCACCACCAGGCGGGCGTTGGCGTCGTCCGTGGACCTGATGGTCAGGCTTCTGGTGCCGGGCGGCAGGGACGGAGTGAATACCTGCAGATTGCGGGAGCCGAGGCTGGCCGAGTCCCGGAACATGTATTGCGTGCCCCAATGGTCTTCGATGGCAATCTCCGGGATGGCTCTCCCGGCAGCGGACTCCACGTGGATGTTGACCACCAGGCACGTGCTCCAGACTTCGACGGAGAGCACCGTGAACTCTGCGCCGGGCGTCAGGTGCAGGCCGTACGTGGGCGGCAGGAGCATCTTCCGGAGGATGCCTTTCGGAATCAGGTTTCGCATCTTCGCCCCCAATATCACTAAGAGTGCTTCCAATTAGCCCGCGATTAGGACGCCCTGTCAAGGTCCCTGCTCAGCCTCCTGCGGCAACCCGCACCAGCATGGCCAGGGACGCAGAGAAGTGGTCCCCGGCAGGGCCGGGGACCACCGTATCGGAAGGGTCGCCCGCAGACTGCCGATGCGCTGTCTGGCGCTGTGGCGTGCCGAAACGGCTAACCGCCCTAAGAGGCAGATGAAAAAGAACGCGTCCGGATCCTCCCGGTAATGCCGTTTTAGCACCTGGCGGAGGGCGGTTCAAGGGGTTCCGGCCGGTAACTTAGCTACTTGTCCGACTGGCGGCTCCGTTGATCTATCACTTACAGTCGCCTTGCCCCCGGCTTAGGGACCAAAAGTGATAGATCAACGTGGCAGGAGGGCGCTACCCCGGTAGCGAACGGCGGCTATTTTGTCCGCCCGGCTCTATATATTGAAGGCATGACCCAGACTCCGCTGCAGGATTCCGCCACTTCGTCCGCCGCCTCCTCCCCCGCGCCCCCAGTGGCCAAGAAGGTGCCGCACGAGCGGACGCACCACGGCGACACATTCGTGGACAACTACGAGTGGCTGCGTGAGAAGGAATCTGCCGAAGTGGTTGAGCACCTGAAGGCCGAGAACGCCTACCAGGAGGCCGTCACCGCCCACCAGGAGCCGTTGCGCGAGGCCATCTTCCAGGAAATCAAGGGCCGCACCCAGGAGACAGACCTGTCTGTCCCAAACCGCAAGGACGACTGGTGGTACTTCAGCCGCTCGGTTGAGGGCAAGGAGTACGGCATCCAGTGCCGCGTCCGCGCCCAGGACACCGGCAACCCGGTGGCCGACTGGACTCCCCCCGCAGTGGAGGCCGGCGTCGAAATCCCCGGCGAGGAAGTGCTGCTGGACGGCAACATCGAAGCCGAAGGCAAGCCGTTCTTCTCGGTGGGCGGATCGGCCGTCACGGTGGACGGTAACCTTTACGCCTACGCCGTGGACAACGCCGGCGACGAACGTTTCACCCTCCACATCAAGGACCTCCGCACCGGGGAACTCCTCCCGGACGTCATCGAGAACATCTTCTACGGCGTCAGCTTCTCCCCCGACGGCACCCGCATTTTCTACACCGTGGTGGACGATTCGTGGCGCCCGTACCAGGTCAAGTCCCACGTCCTGGGCACGCCGGTCACCGACGATGAGGTGATTTACCAGGAGGACGACGTCGCCATGTGGCTGGGCTTTGAGCTCTCCGCTGACAGGCGCCACCTCGTGCTGGGCATCGGCTGCTCCGAGTACAGCGAGACCCGCCTGCTGCGTTTCGATGACCCGACGGCGGCCCTCACCACCGTGATTTCGCGGGACGAGCGCGTCCTCTACGAGGCCGAGCCGTTCCTGCTCACCGGTCCTGACGGCGAAAAATCAGAACGCATCCTGCTCACCCACAACCGCGGTGCCATCAACTCCATGGTCTCCCTGGCGGACCCCGCCGAACTCGCCAAGCCGCTGGCCGAGCAGCACTGGAGTACTGTCGTCGAGCATTCCGACGACGTCCGCGTCAACGGTGCCGGCGTCACCTCCACGCACCTGATTGTGTCCGTCCGCAAAGACACCATCGAACGCGTCCAGGTGATGGGACTGGCCGGCCTCGGTACGCCCGCTCAGGAAGCTCCGGTGGAACCGGCGTTCGACGAGGAGCTGTACACGGCCGGCGTCGGCGGTTCGGACTACGAGGCACCGGTGATCCGGCTGGGCTACACGTCCTACTTCACGCCGTCGCGCGTCTACGATTTTGTGTTGCCCACCCCGGCGCACCCCGCCGGCGAGCTGCTGCTCCGCAAGGAAAGCCCGGTGCTGGGCGGCTACGTCGGCAGCGACTACGTGGCCACCCGCGAATGGGCCGACGCCGCGGACGGCACCAGGATCCCCTTGTCAGTGCTGCGCCACAGGAGCGTCAAACAGGATTCGACGGCGGCGGGCCTGGTCTACGGGTACGGCTCCTACGAGCTGAGCATGGACCCCGGTTTCGGCATCGCCCGGCTGTCGCTGTTGGACCGCGGCGTGGTGTTTGTGATCGCGCACATCCGCGGCGGCGGCGAGCTGGGCCGGCACTGGTATGAGGACGGCAAGAAGCTCGCCAAGAAGAACACCTTCACCGACTTTGTGGACGCCACGGACTGGCTGGCCAAGTCCGGGTGGGTGGATCCGTCCCGGATTGCGGCGCTCGGCGGTTCCGCAGGCGGTCTGCTGATGGGCGTAGTGGCCAACCTGGCACCGGAAAAGTACGCAGCGGTGGTGGCGCAGGTGCCGTTCGTGGACGCCCTCACCACCATCCTGGACCCGGAGCTTCCGCTGTCCGCCCTGGAGTGGGAGGAGTGGGGCAACCCCATCACGGACCCCGAGGTGTACGCCTACATGAAGTCCTATTCACCGTACGAGAATGTGCGTTCCGTTGCGTACCCCAAGGTGGCCGCGGTGACGTCCTTTAACGACACCCGCGTCCTGTACGTGGAGCCGGCCAAGTGGGTCCAGGAGCTGCGGAACAAGACCACCGGCGCGGAGCCTGTGGTGATGAAGATCGAAATGGACGGCGGCCACGGCGGCGCGTCCGGGCGCTATGTCCAGTGGCGCGAGCGGGCGTGGGACTACGCGTTCATCGCCGATTCCCTCGGCGCCAAGGACCTGCTGCCCGGGGCCGGCCTCAAATAGCCATCGATTGCGACTCAGCCGTCATCCCTGCCGTATTCGGGGTGCTCGGCCAGCAGTTCCGCCAACGTCTCGAGGTTGGCGCGGACCGTCCTGGCCTGGGCTTGTTCCACGAACCGGTCGGCCAGTTTGCCGAACACCCCGCCCAGGCCAGACGCCGCATCGATCCGGAAGTTCAGGCGGGTCCCATCACCTTCAGGTTCCAAGACATTGGTGACAGTGAATTCCAGCTTTCCTTCCACAGAGCGGGACACAAAGCGGGTTGGAGGCTGGAATTCGATGACCTCCGTTGTCCAGTCGAATTTCCTGCCCACCACCTTGCTGGCGCCCTTGACCCGGGTGCCGACTGCAACAGGCTCGGTCCCGACCGTTTCGGCATGGACCGCCGAGGAGTCCCAGACTGGAATGTTTTCGCCCTTTGACAGGAAATTGAAGACTTCCTGTGGCGGGCGGGCAATGTAGACGTTTTCTTCCACGGTGGGCATCGGATTCTCCTTGGACACGCCTGTTGCCAGCGCGGCATGGCCGGCAGCTAGGCACAGGAAAAGTCTGTCCCCGGCGCTTGAGGCCGTCAATGGCCATTCGTTTCCCTCACTGGGACCGGGCGCGCCATTCGTCCTCGAGGATCGCGTAGCCCAGCTCGGTGGCCCACTGGCCTTTGTAGTGCCATTTGTTCACCAGCCGGGCTTCCAACCGCATGCCAAGCCGTTCGCATAGAGCGGCGGAGGCGGTGTTCAGGGCGTCGAGCTTTGCCTCGATCCGGTGCATCCCCAGTTCCTCGAACCCCAGTTTCAGCACCGCATCCGCGGCCTCTGCCCCGTAGCCCTTGCCCCGCGCGGCCGGCGCCAGGGTCCATCCGACTTCGCCCTGCCCGCGCCCCGGAAGCCACTTCAGCACCACTTCACCCAGCAGCCCCGGCGATCCCTTCGCCTCGATGGCCAGGCATACCCAGTCGTTCTCCTTCTCGAAGACGAAGTTGGCGTACTTCCCCACGGATTCCATGCACTTTGTGTAGCTCTTGGCTTCCCCCGGCAGGAAGCGGGCCGTTTCGGGCAGCGAATGGTAAGCGTGGAAGGCGTCCAGGTCCGCAGCGTCGAACTGGCGCAGGATCAGCCGCTCGGTGCGGATGGGCAAAGTGATCTCAGGCATGAACTGAGGCTACCCCGCAGCCCGGTGACCGAGCTTTTCGAGATCCGGGTTTCGACAAGCTCAACCACCGGGGCGGCCAAGCTCGATCACCGGGTTTCGACAGGCTCAACCACCAACGACGGCCGCAGTTGCCTCTGCGATGGCGCGCTCTTCGTCGGTGGGCACCACCAACACCGGGATTGCGGACGCTGCCGTGGAAATCACCCGCGGTTCCCTGGACCGCTGACTGTTCAGGCCGGTGTCGAGCTCTATGCCCAGCGCATGCAGCCTGTCAGTCACGAGGGCGCGGAACTGGTACGAGTTTTCGCCGATCCCCGCCGTGAACACGAGTGCCTTGGCACCACCGACGGCCACGTGGTATCCGCCGATGTACTTGGCCAGCCGGTAGGACGTGACGGCGAGCGCCATCGAAGCCTTGGCGTCGCCGGACTCTGACGCCTCCACCACCGAGCGCATGTCGTTGTTCCCGGCGAGCCCCTTCAGCCCCGATTCGCGGTTGAGCATGGCGTCGATGTCGTCCGGCGTCCACCCGATCCGGCCGAGAAAGACCAGAATGGAGGGATCGAGGTCGCCCGAGCGGGTGCCCATCACCAGGCCCTCCAACGGCGTGAAGCCCATAGACGTGTCCACCGATTGACCACGGCGGATGGCCGTGACGGAAGCGCCGTTCCCCAGGTGGGCGATCACGCCGTCGAACTCGTCCACGGGCAGATCCAGCAGCACCGCGGCGCGGTGCGTGACGTACTCGTGCGAGGTGCCGTGGAAGCCGTAGCGGCGGATGCCGTGGTTCGTGTAGAGCTCATCGGGGACGGCGTAGCGCCAGGCGTGCTCGGGCAGGGTGCGGTGGAAAGCGGTGTCGAACACGGCCACCTGCGGCAGGTCCGGCCACTTCCTGCTGATGGCGCGGATGCCCAGGACGTTGGCGGGGTTGTGCAGCGGCGCCAGTGGGTTGAGGCGCTCGATGGCGCGGGTGATCTCGTTGTCGATCAGCACCGGCTCGGCGAAGCGCTCACCGCCGTGCACCACACGGTGGCCCACCGCCGCCAGGTCCAGGTCCCCGAGCTCGGCATGGATAGCGGCATCTACCAGTTCCAGCGCCTCCGCATGATCTCGGGGGCCCTCGATTTCGCCGTCGCCATCACCGCCGTTGCCCATGCCGATCTTCTCGATCAGCCCTTCGGTCAGCACAATGCCGGCGGCCACGTCCCGGACCTGGTACTTGAGCGAGGACGAACCGGAATTGATAACGAGCACAAGCATGGGGCCTCCTGAAGCCTCGGTGCCGCGGGGCACAGCTGACGAGGGGTGGTGCCGGAGCCTGGTGCAGCGCTCCCTGGGATCCACTCTATAAGTTGCCCCCTGGGCACGTTGACTTGTAAATGATAATGATTCTCATTAGAGTGATCGGCATGCATATCACTGTGATCAGCTCCCTGGACGCCCTGTGCCGCCAGCAATCCTGCCAAGACGCGGCCGCGGCCAATCCCGGCGCCGCGGTGGTCCTGCACGACCTGTTGGAGAACGGCGTGGTCATCCGCAGGATCTCCAGCCAGTCCGGGCTTGTGGAGCGCACCGAGACGCAGCTGGAACACGGCTGCCTGAGCTGCACGGTACGGCTGGACCTCGTGCCCACCATCGAGCGGCTGCTGGAACGCGGGGAGACCCAGGCCATCATCGGGCTCCCTCCGGCCGTGTCCGCGGAGGCAGCGATCGGCGCCCTGCGGCGTGGCCTTTCCCGCCCGGTGACGATTGACTCCGCTGTCCTTGCCTGCGCCCCTGACACGCTGGAGGACCACATTTGGGACCACCACACCCTGTTTGAGTCCGGGTTCACGCCGGTCCCGGAGGACCAGCGCACTGCGGGTGAATTCCTCATCGGCGAGCTGTCGTTCAATGACACCGTCCTGCTGGCGGAGGTGGACCTGTTTCCGGCCGACCCCGCCCTGCGTGTTCGCGGCGTGCAACTGGTCAGGGAACTGGCCCCTCACGCTGACGTGGCCGAAAACGCCCGCCTCATCCGCCCGGGCCGCCACAACTACCACGACGCCCTGAGCCGGACGGTCCCCGGTTCGGTGCGGATCCCGGCGTCGTCCTCCACGTCACCGTTCACTACCGTCACCCACCGGGCCCAACGACCGCTGCACCCTGAGCGGTTCCGGCACGCCCTGGCGTCCCTCGCGGAAGGGTGCTGCTGGTTGCGGGGACGCCTGTGGATCGCCGCCGCACCGCAGTGCCGGATCGCCATCCAGGGCATCGGCCCGCGTGTCTGGCTCGAAAATACCGGACCGTGGCTGGCAGACCAGGACGCCGGTGCGGCGCCCGATCCCCTCAACCATGTGGACGCCCACCTGGACTGGCATCCGGAACACGGGGACCGCGGAAGCGTGCTGGCCGCGACCGGAGAGGGCATGGACCCGGCGGAAATTGCGCAGCTGCTCTCCGCCTGCGAACTCACCGACGCGGAAATGGAGGCCGGGTTCGCCGGACTGACCGACCCGTTCCAGCTCGACCCCGCCCCGTCCTGAACGGGCCCGGCTTCACGCTGCGCCAGCGGCCAAAACGCCACCCACCAACCGCCACCAACAACAAGGAGCAAGCCCATGAAAGTCAGAAACTCCCTCCGCGCCCTGAAGAAGGTTCCCGGCGCCCAGATCGTCCGACGCCGGGGCCGCACCTTTGTCATCAACAAAAAGAACCCGAGGATGAAGGCCCGTCAGGGCTGAGGCTGCGGACCGGCTCACCCCGCGTCTGCCGTTGCGTCAGCGGCCCGTTGCGTCAGCCGCGGCAGGCGCCTAGAGTCGGCGGACACGTTGCACTACCCAGAGAGGGACTTTCATGCCGAACGACACCACTCAGTCCGACAACACCGAGCCCGGGACAGCAGAACCCGCCTCCGGCACCAAGGACCCTACCGGCGTCGAGGGTTCCAACCCGGCCCTGGACGACACCGGAAGCCCCAAGGTGGACGAAGTGGGCGAGGCTGCTGAGCAGCCCAAGGATCCGCAAAACCTGGATCTCACGCCCGAAGGACTCTCCGACGAGCCCGCCAAGGAAGAAGACCCGGACAGCCTGGCCAAGCCGGAAAACAGCTAACCAGCGCGGCTCCGGCACCGGTGGTTGAGCCTGTCGAAACCGGGTCGAGGGGTTTCGACAGGCTCAACCACCGGTATTAGACCGCTGCCGGGGACGGCACCTGCGCCTGGATGGCCGTGATGGCCACCGTGTTCACGATGTCCTCCACGGTGCAGCCGCGCGAGAGGTCGTTGACCGGCTTGCGCAGACCCTGCAGGACGGGCCCGACGGCGACCGCCCCCGAGCTTTGCTGCACCGCCTTGTACGTGTTGTTGCCGGTGTTCAGGTCCGGGAAGATGAACACGGTCGCCTGGCCTGCCACCGACGAGCCGGGCATTTTGGAGGCCGCGATGGAAGCGTCCACGGCGGCGTCGTACTGGATGGGGCCTTCGACGGCGAGATCCGGGCGGCGTTCACGCACCAGTTCGGTGGCCTGCCGGACTTCGTCCACGGCCTCGCCGGAACCCGAGCCGCCGGTGGAGTAGGACAGCATGGCCACCCGCGGCTCCACCCCGAACTGCACCGCGGTTTCGGCCGAGGCGAGGGCGATGTCCGCGAGCTGCTCCACGTTGGGATCGGGGTTCACGGCGCAGTCGCCATAGACCAGCACCCGGTCCGGCATGAGCATCAGGAACACAGAGGACACGATCTTCACGCCGTCGCGCGTTTTGACGAACTCCAGCGCCGGGCGGATGGTGTGCGCGGTGGTGTGCGCGGCGCCGGACACCATGCCGTCCACCACGCCCAGCTGGACCATCATGGTGCCGAAGTAGCTGCCGTCCTGCATGATCTCCAGCGCCTTGGGCAGGTCCACGCCCTTGTGCGCGCGCAGCTCGGCGTACTTCTCCGCGAACCCCTGCCGCAGTTCCGAGGTAGCCGGGTCCACGATGTTGATCCCCGCTAGGTCGATACCGTTGGCCGCGGCCAGCTCGCGGACGTCGCTTTCCCGGCCCAGCAGGGTCAGATCGCAGACGTCGCGGCGGTGCAGGATTTCGGCGGCCTGCAGGATCCGGACGTCCGTTCCCTCCGGCAGCACCACGTGCCGGCGCTGCCCCCTGGCCCGTTCGATGAGGTCGTGCAGGAACCGCAGCGGGGTCATCCGCTCCAGTCGCGGCAGGTGGAGGCGTTCCACAAGTTCGGCCTCGTCCACCCGCCTGGACCACAGTCCCAGGGCGGAGGCCACCTTGCGGCGGTGCCCGGACCAGATCTCGCTGCGGACCTCGGAGACCCGCTTGGCGGTGGTGTAGGTGTCCTGGCTGGCGGCAAACACGGGGAACGGCGCCTGCGCCAGGAGCGGGTAGATGTTGGCGTCGGGGGACAGCCCGCCGGTCAGGATCAGCGCAGACGGCACCGGGAATTCCGGCGAGAACGACGACGCCAGGCAGGCCACCATCACGTCCGCCCGGTCGCCCGGAACGATCACCAGGGCGCCCTCTTCCAGCACGTTCAGGAAGTTGCCCACGTTCATGGCCGCCACCTTGATGTCCCGGACGTCGCGTTCCATGTCCGCGAGGCCGGCGATCTGGCGTACACCC
Source organism: Arthrobacter sp. 4R501 (assembly GCF_002929755.1). Lineage (NCBI taxonomy): Bacteria > Bacillati > Actinomycetota > Actinomycetes > Micrococcales > Micrococcaceae > Arthrobacter > Arthrobacter sp. 4R501. The sequence continues at coordinate 26,482 of NZ_PJIW01000002.1, forward strand.
AGCGCCGTGGCAACCTCGCCGGTGGTGGGCCGGGCGATCTCCTCCAGCTCCGGCAGGACGTACACGGGCCGGTTGGATGCGCCCGGTTTGATGGCGGCCGCGATTTCCTCCATCAGGTCCGGGTCCGCGCGGTTCACCATGATGGCCAGCAGCGTGCACTTTTCCGCTACCAGTTCCTTGCGGGCAACCTCGACGGCGGCCGCGGCCTCCGCGACGCTGAGCCCCTTGGCGCCCACCACCGCAACCACCGGCGCGGCCAGGTTGTTGGCCAGCCGGGCGTTGAGGTCAAACTCGACGGCGGCGTCCTGGCCGGTGAGGTCCGTCCCCTCCACGATCACCACGTCGCAATGCTTGGCAATCTCGGCGAAGATCTCCACGCAGCGCGCATCGATCTCGGCGCGTTTTCCGTCTGCCAGGAGGGCACGCACTTCGGTGGACGTCAGGCCGCCACGGCAACGGTCGTCGTCGAGCGCGAAGCGTGATTTCATCAGCGCCACCATGGGGTCGCTGGCGGCGTCCGGGCCGTGGACCACCGGTTTGAAGAAGCCGATCCGGTCCGCGTGCCGGTGGAGCGTGTCCGCGAGGCCCAGGGCCACGAGCGATTTGCCCGACCCCGGGGTGGTCGCGCTGACGTAGATGCCTTTGGCCATGGTCCGCCCTTTGCTGTGCGTGGTGCCGGTCCCTCCATCCTTGCACTTCCGTGCCGGGGGTCCCACCGATGAGGGGTACCCAAAGACCGGTCTGCCCTTGACACCGGACCTGCATATGGGATTACCTAATGAACATTCGGTATATAAAGCTGGAGGCAATGACGCATGGCTGAAGCAGCACTCTCCGGGGCCACCCACCCCATCCTGGAAAACGACTACGCCTCCGAATGGATGGGCATCGAAGTCCTCGCCGTCAGCGACGGGCACGCCACCATCCGAATGACACTCCGGCAGGAAATGCTCAACGGGTTCGGTATGGCCCACGGCGGAATGATCTTCGCCTTCGCCGATTCCGCGTTCGCCCTTGCCTGCAATCCGGTCAATCCCACCCCGGAAGAGGCCGACAGCATCACAGTTGCCGCCGGCGTCGACATCAACTTCCTCAAGCCGGCCTACCGCGGCCAGGTGATCACCGCCGTCGCGAACCGCCGGTCTAGCTCAGGGCGCAGCGGGCTGTACGACATCCAGATTTTCGCGGCCGACGCCGATACGCAGCACGGTGCCCAGCCCGATTCGATTCCCAGCTCCGGCAACCCGGGGGAACTCATTGCCGAGTTCCGCGGACGCAGCCGCACCATCCCCAAGAAGTAGGAAACCATGACCCTCCACGCCCCCGAAACCCCCATGCCGCAGTCCACGTCCCAGGGCACAGATCCCATCCTGGACCGCGAGGAAACCATCTCCCGCGACGAACTCGAGGCCCTCCAGCTCACCCGCCTCCAGCACACCGTGGCCTACGCCTACGACCGCGTGCCGCTCTACAAGCGCAAATTCGACGACGCCGGCATCCACCCCGCCGACCTCCGCGAACTGAGCGACCTCGGCAACTTCCCCTTCACCACCAAGGAAGACCTGCGCGCCGAATACCCGTTCGGCATGTTCGCCGTGCCCCAGAGAGAGGTAGCCCGAATCCACGCAAGCTCGGGCACCACAGGCCGGCCCACCGTCGTCGGGTACACCAAGCAGGACCTGGCCGACTGGGCCAAACTGGTGGCGCGCTGCCTCCGCGCGTCAGGCGTCCGGCCCGGAATGAAGGTCCACAACGCCTACGGTTACGGCCTGTTTACGGGCGGTTTGGGCGCGCACGCCGGCGCTGAAGCGCTGGGCTGCACCGTCATCCCGATGTCCGGCGGGCAGACCGAACGCCAGATCCAGCTCATCCAGGACTTCCAGCCGGACGCCATCCTGGCCACGCCCACGTACCTGCTCACCATCGCTGACGCCATGGCCCACATGGGCATCGACCCGACGTCGACCTCGCTCAAGTACGCAGTCCTGGGCGCCGAGCCCTGGACGCAGGAGATGCGGCACGAACTCGAAGTCACCATGAACATCAAGGCCTGCGACATCTACGGCCTGTCCGAAGTGATGGGCCCGGGCGTCGCCGGCGAGGCCGTGGAAACCCAGGACGGCAGCCACATCTGGGAGGACCACTTCCGCCCCGAAATCATCGACGCCTTCAACCCCGAAGTGGGCAAGGAAAACGTCCTGCGCGACGGCGAACACGGCGAACTCGTTTTCACCTCGCTCACCAAGGAAGCCCTGCCGATCATCCGCTACCGCACCAAGGACCTCACCCGCCTCCTGCCCGGCACCGCCCGCCCCGCACACCGCAGGATGGGCCGCATCACCGGCCGCAGCGACGACATGATCATCCTCCGCGGCGTGAACCTTTTCCCGTCCCAGATCGAGGAAATCGCACTGCGCATCCCCGAACTCAGCCCCCACTTCCAGCTCGAACTCACCCGCCCCGAAGGCCAGCGGATGGACCAGCTGACCGTCAAGATCGAACGCCGGGACACGGTGACAGCAGAGCAGAGTACGACGGCGGCACGCACCTTACAGGAACAGATCAAGATCCACGTGGGTTCCTCGTGCGCCGTTGACGTGGTGGAGCCGGGTTCACTGGAGCGGTCAAACGGCAAGCTGCGCCGGATCTACGACCTCCGTCCCAAGGCGTAGCGCGAACGGACACTTAAGGCCCCCGCTGCGCCGCTGCAGGGATTACCGAACGTTCATGGGAAAATAGCCGGTATGCCCACTACAGCAGCCCCCAGCAAGCGCGGCCGTCCCGGTTACGACCAGCAGTCGGTGCTGCTCATCGCCGTCGACGTCTTCAACCGGCACGGCTATGACGCCACGTCCATGGGCATCCTGGCCGAGAACCTGGGCATCTCGAAATCGGCCATCTACCACCACGTGCCGTCCAAGGGCGACCTCCTGAAGCTCGCCCTGGACCATGCGCTCGGTGGCCTGGAATCAATCCTCGAACAGCCCGGGGCGCAAAGCGGCGCGGCGGACGCACGGCTGGAATTTGTCCTGCGTCAGACCGTGGCCGTTCTGGTGGAGCGGCTGCCGTTTGTCACGCTGCTCCTACGGTTGCGGGGCAACACTGACATTGAGCGCGACGCCCTGGAACGCCGTCGCGCGTTTGATCACGAGGTGGCCGCCCTGATTTCCGCAGCCCGCGACGAAGGCTCGCTGCGCCAGGACATCGATCCGCGCACCGTCACGCGACTGCTGTTCGGCACCATCAACTCAATCGTGGAATGGTACAAACCGGGCGGCTCCCTCACGCCGGAAAAACTGGCCGACGACGTCATCACCATCGCGTTCGACGGGCTCCACGCGCAGCACTAGCATGAATTACGGCCATCCCCGGACCCCTCCACCGTGTGGATATCCGGGCGCGACGGTACTGGCCTGCCGGTCCTGTGCACCGCTACGGTAGATGGAAGAGCCAGCGTCCGCGGGGAGGTTGTCCATGAAGCCGTCAACCAGTCGAACACGCCGTTCAGCCAGATTCCGGACAGCGACATGGTGCGTCCTGACGGCCGCCCTCCTGGCAGTTACGGCCTGCACGGGCTCACCCGTTCCGCCGGGCCCCACCGAACCGACCCCGGGCGCCACATCCGCCATGGCCACCCCGGGCAGCAGCGGCCCTGCCAGCGCCGAGGCCCCCGCAGCCCCCGCAGCCCCCGACGCAGCGGGCGGCATCACCGCGATTGTGGAAAACCTGTCCCCCCCGTGGTTACCATCTTCACCGACGGCGGGCTCGGCAGCGGCGTGGTCTACTCTGAGGACGGCCTGATCCTCACCAATGAGCATGTCATCCGCGGCCAAACTGACGTGGAGGTGGCCTTCGCGGATGGCCAGCGCGTTTCCGGCACGGTCAAGGCAACCGACCCCGTGACTGACCTTGCGCTCGTCCAGGCTAACCGGACGGGCCTGCCTAAACCGGTGTACCAGACCTCGCTGCCCAAGGTAGGCGAAGGGGCCGTGGTCCTGGGTTCGCCGCTTGGATTCGAGAACACGGCCACCGCGGGGATCATCTCAGGCCTGCACCGCTCCATTCCCGGCTCGGCACAGAACAGCCTTTCGCTGGTGGACCTGATCCAGACTGATGCGCCCATCAGCCCCGGCAATTCCGGCGGCGCCCTGATCAACATGCGCGGCGAGGTGGTGGGCATCAGCGAGGCCTACATTCCGCCGTCGTCCGGCGCTGTGGCGCTGGGCTTCGCCATTCCGGCGGCCACCGCCGTCGAGGTGGCCGAGGAGTTGCTGGCGGATGGCTCGGCGGAGCATGCCTACGTGGGGCTCACTCCCGGCGAACTGACCCGGCAGATCGCCGAACAGCTGGGCATCGACGCGAGCACCGGCGTCGTGGTTTTGTCCGTTGACGACCACGGCCCGGCCGGCACTGCGGGGATCCGTCCAGGTGATGTGCTGGAGTCGATGGAAGGCGTGGACCTCGCTGCGCCGGAGAAGCTGCTGGCCGAGCTCAGGAACCGCAACCCGGGCGACACGGTGGGATTCAAAGTCAAGCGGGGCGACGAGAGCCTGGACATCAAGGTGGAACTCATCGAATGGCCGTTGGTCCCGTAAGCCCAATCCAACGTGGGCCTAGACGAGGCAGGAGGGGAGCCCCCGTTCGCTGGGACGCCCCTCCTGCGGTCTGCAAGCGGCTGGCAGTGCCGCCTACGGGTCAGAGCTGGTATTCGGCTTGCATGCCCAACGTCTCGTGAACGCAGAGGATGTTGTGCTCCGTGTCCATGAACCAGGCGCACTTCTCGGAGTCCTTGGTGCAGATATGGTTCTCGGTCTTGAGGTTGGGCAGGTCATAATCCTGGAACCGGACGCCCTTGGCCTCCATGTCCTGCACGATCCGCTCAATGTCTCGCACCTCGAAACTGAGGGCAGTGTGCTCGGAGTGTTTCCCGTCCGAGACCGGCAACAACTGCAGCATCGGGCCGCCGTCGCTACCCAGTAATTCGCTTCCATCGTCTGTCATTCCGCGGTGCGGGAGTCCCAGTTTTTCGGTGTAGAAACTGTGGGCGCGCGCTGCGTCATCGACGGGCAGGATGGTTGTGGCTGTGTTCAGGGCTAGGTTCATTTGGCCACCTCCTACGGTGGAAATTTTACGCCGCGGCAACCCGGAAAGATCCAAACGCTCTCTCACATAATGCGGGAAAAACCCCCGACGCTCTCTCACTTTCCTCAAGAAAGTGCGAGAGCGTCGCCGGAAACCTTACGTTTAGGTGAGAGAGCGTCCGGGGTGGGGCTACTTTTCGACGAGGGTGAGGACGTCGTAGGTGGCCACGATGTCGTCGTTCTGGTTGGTCAGGAGCGCGTCCCAGGCCACCTCGCCGTACTCGTCGGTTTCGCGCGGCGTGATCTTCTTGGCCGTCAGGGTGACCCGGATGGAATCCCCGGCAGCCACAGGTGTGATGAAGCGGAGGTTCTCCAGGCCGTAGTTGGCCAGGACCGGGCCCGGCGCCGGTTCCACAAACAGCCCGGCGGCCCAGCTCAGGAGCAGGTATCCGTGTGCCACGATGCCCGGGAAGAACGGGTTGGCTTCGGCCGCTTCCTGGTTGGTGTGGGCATAGAAGGTGTCGCCGGTGGAGTTGGCGAACGCGGTGATGTCCGCCAGGGACACTTGACGCAGCTCCGAGCGGATGGCGTCGCCAATGTGCAGCGTGGCCAGGGATTTCCGGAACGGGTGCGTTCCCTCGGTCTCCACGGTAAAGTTCCGGTCCGCCCCGGTGTGCCAGAGGCCGGTGACGGCGGTGAGCATGTTGGGCGAGCCCTGGATGGCGGTGCGCTGCATGTGGTGCATGACCGAGCGGATGCCGCCCAGCTCCTCGCCGCCACCGGCACGGCCTGGCCCGCCGTGGACCAGGTGAGGGACGGGCGAACCGTGGCCGGTGGAGCTGCGGGCGTCCTCGCGGTTGAGCATCAGGACACGGCCGTGGTGGGCGGCGATCCCGGTGACGAGTTCGCGGGCTACGGCCGGATCGTTGGTGCACACCGATGCCACGAGGGAGCCGCCGCCCCGGGCGGCGAGGCGGACGGCGTCGGGCAGGTCCTTGTATCCGATCACGGAGGCTACCGGGCCGAACGCCTCCAGCGAGTGGATCGCGTCAGTTTCCGCGTCAGCCCAGCTCAGCACCACCGGCGACATAAAGGCGCCCGCGTCGACCACGCCCGTGGCGCCGCCGGCAGAGGTGACCGACGGCGAATCCAGCGTCCCGTACGCAAGCTCACCGCCGGCGTCGAGCATTGACTGCACCGCGGCGCGGACGTCGGTGAGCTGCTCGAGCGACGCCAAAGCGCCCATGGTGACGCCGTCCGCGCGGGGATCCCCCAGCACAACACGCTCGTCCACGCGCCTGCCGATCGCGGCGATCACTGCCGGCACCAGCTCCTGCGGGACGATGGCGCGGCGGATGGACGTGCACTTCTGGCCCGCCTTGACCGTCATTTCGGTGACCACTGACTTGATGAACGCGTCGAATTCCGGCGTGCCCTCCACCGCGTCGGGACCAAGGATGGCGGCGTTGAGGGAGTCCGTTTCGGACGTGAACCGGACGCCGCCCTGCACCACGTTGGGATGCGATTTCAGGGACAGCGCGGTGGACGCGGAGCCGGTGAAAGCCACCAGGTCGCGGTAGTCCAGCACGTTCAGGACGCCGCGGACAGAGCCGGAAATCAGCTGCAGCGAGCCCTTCGGCAGGATGTTGGATTCGATGATCGCCTTCACCACGGCCGCGGCCACATACCCGGTGGGGGTGGCTGGCTTGACGATGGTGGGGACCCCGGCAAGGAAAGCGGGCGCGAGTTTCTCCAGCATGCCCCAGACGGGGAAGTTGAACGCGTTGATCTGCACGGCGACGCCGGGGATGCGCGTGTAGATGTGCTCGGCCACGAACGAACCGTCCTTGGACAGCACCTCCATGGGACCGTCCACCACTACCTGCGAATTGGGCAGCTCGCGCCGGCCCTTGGAGCCGAACGTGAAGAGGACGCCGATGCCGCCGTCGATGTCGATCATCGAGTCGACCTTTGTGGCACCGGTCTGGGCCGAAAAAGTATAGAAGTGCTCGCGCCGGGCGTTCAGGTACTGCGCCAGCTCCTTGAGCTTGAGGGCGCGCTGGTGGAAGGTCAGCTTGCCCAGTTCCGCCTGTCCCGTGGTGCGGCCGTAATCCACGACGGCGGCAAGGTCCAGGCCGTCGGTGCTCACCCTGGCCAGGACTTCTCCGGTGCTCGCATCCCGCACGGGGACAGCGGACGCTGCCGAACCGGCGTCGGGAGTCCACCAGGAATCCTGCACAAAACTGGGAACGGTCTGGACGGTGTCGACTGTGGTTTCTGCAGTGGTGGTCATCGTTGACGGGTCCTTCCAAGGCGGGGACAAAACGCGGCCAGGGCTTTACTGACCGTCCGTTCGGTAATATGTCTACAGTACATGACTGTGCCGTGCCGCACACTGGAAGTTCAGCCTCGCCAAAGGAGACCCATGACCGCCCTATCCCCCGACGCCGCTGCGCCGGACACCACCACGGGCGCCACGCCGGACACCACCCCGTGGAAGATCGTTCTCGGGGAGCTCGACGAGAAGATGGGCGTGAAAATCCTGGAGGAATCGGTCGAGCGCGTGGTGGCGACGATGCCTGTGGAGGGCAACAGGCAGTCGTTCGGGTTGCTGCACGGCGGCGCGTCCCTGGCGGTGGGCGAGGCTGTGGGTTCCTGGGCGGCCGTGATCCACGCCAGCACGTTGGGGAAAACTGCTGTGGGGGTGGACGTCTCCGCGACCCACCACCGCTCCGCGCGCGAGGGCAAGATCACCATCACCGCCACGCCCATCTACCTCGGCGGCACCCTGACCACGCACGAGGTCCTCATCACCAACGACGCCGGCCAGCGCCTCTGCACGCTACGCATCACCAACCTACTGATGAAGCCGAAGAAGTAGCCGCCGCCTCCTCCGGTTGATCTATCACTTAGCGTCGCCATTCCAGGCTGATGACGACGTTTAGTGATAGATCATCGGGGGGTGGGGCGTTGCCGCTTCCGCCGCCGCTTCGCCAGCACCAGGAACACACCGCCGACGGCGAGCGCACCAACCGCCAGGCCGGCGAACAGAAGCAGCCCGGATGCGCCGGTGTTGGCCAGGTGAGCGGCCCGGTTGTCACCCAGCGGACGTACGACGGCGGCGCTGTCACGTTTTGGGGGCAGCGCAGCGTTCGTGGCTGGCACCGCGGCCGGGGGCGAGGATTGCGGGGCTGGCTGGGAGGGCTGGGAGGGCTGGTTGACCGGTGCGAAGTCGAAGGCCGCGGCACCGGATGTGCTGAATCCGTTGACCGTTTCGGCCGTGAAACGCAGCGGGCCGGCCACCGCGGGGGCAGTGAAGGACCACGCAGCGCCAGGATCCACGGGAACCTCAATGGGCGCCTGCCCACTCACGGTGATCCTGACCTTCGAACCCGCCGCGACAGCCGACGCCGGAGCCGCGGCCACCATGCCGGTGACGGTCTGGCCGACGTCGAACGTTGCTCCCGGCGCGGGCGACGTCACCGTCGGCTTGTTGAGGAAGAGTTCTAGCTGGTAGCCGGGCAACACCGCCAATGAGTCCTGCAGCGTGGCGGCCACGGCGAAGTTTACCGGCGGCGCTTCGTTGGGTTTGGGCGCCTCTTCACCGGCCGAGTGTGTGCCTACGGCGTAGTTGCCGCTGACCCAGGGCCCGCCGGAATCGCCGCCGCTGGACTGGACCTCGAAGGACAGGAAACCGTTGAAGGCCCGCAGGTCTGTCGGATCCGTCGCATAGTTGAGTCCGCCTGCCACGTAGATCCCCACTTCGTCGATGGTTCCGCAGGACCACGCTGAGGTTCGGCCGGAGCGACAGACCGGCATGCCGATTACCGGGCCGGCCGTTCCGATGATCTTGACGTCCCTGCCGGCCTGCGAGGGATCGTTCCATGTGCTGGCGGCCGGGAGCGGGTCCAGGCCGGCGCGAAGTTGGCCAAGAACGGCGATGTCCGTGCCGACGTTGCCGGGGTCATCATCGTTGCCGGGGCGCAGGACTGTGGTGTTTCCGGGTCCGCCGAACTGGCTGAACCCGAAGGTCCCCAACAGGTCGCCACGGTTCCATTGCGGAAATTCCACTGTGGCCGTTGCCGCGGCGCCGTCATCAGTGCAATGTCCGGCGGTGAGGACGCCCGGCAGGCCTGCCGGGTCAAACACTGAAAAGCCAGCGGAGCAGATTTCTCCGATGTCGGTGAAGTAGCCCTGGCCGCCGGAAAGGTCGGCCTGCGGCGCGAGCGGTGCCCCGGAGTCGAGCTGCACGTTGGCGTAGCGGGCCACAAACTCGGCGGGCGAGATCTTGCCGACCGAGTTTGGGCTGGTGAGGCTCGAATTTCCGGCGGCGTCGGCCGAATCAGGCACTGTGGCCTCGGACCCGTTGATTCCGCCGGTACGGACTACGAACCTGCTCCCGGTGTACGCCACGGCCTGTAACCCGGCCGCGCCCACGTCGCGGAGGTACGCCTGGTACAGCTCCTGGGTGCTCCGGGCCAGTTGGGTGCCGGTCGCCGGAGAGCCGGTCGCCTGAGTGCCTGTCGCCTGAGTGCCTGTCGCGGCCGGCGCGTCAGTTCCCCCAGCAGGAGCGTCCGACGGCGGCGCGTCGAGTGCGGTTTCAAGGGTCACGGCCGGGATAGTCGCGCTGAGCCGTGCCACCTCCGCTTCCAGCTCGGCCCCGGTGCCGGCAACCAGAATGCGGCCATCGTGGATCCGTGTTCCGAGGTAGCCGGGGCTATCCTGCAGGGCCGCCACAACGTCCGCGGCCTGTTTGCCCAGCTGGCCCGCGGCCGCGAACTCGTCGGCGGTCAGGCCAAGATCGCGGAGGGCAGCTTCCCGAAGGCCAGCCTCGCCGGGGTGCGCGTCGCTGGGGTACGCGTCACCACCTCCGGATCCACCCGCTGTCGGGCGTTCTGCAGCGTCCGGCGAAGAAGGGGCCGGCGACGCAACGGCCGGCGAAGCAGCCGGCGGCGGCTCAACGGCCGGCTGCTCAACGGCCGGCTGCTCAACAGCCCAGGCCGGCACGGCCCCGAGCCCCACGGAAAGTGCCACTCCGGCAGCCGCTGCCGCTGCAAATACGCGTTTCAAACTATGTGCCACCGCTTTCGTTCTATTCATCTGTATCTCTCCGCCGTGCCATGTACGCGGCCGCCACCGCAGCCAGGCACAAGACTGCCCCGCCCAGCATGAGGAAGATTTGGCCCGGGAGCCACTCGCCGTCGACGGTCCCGTCGCCGAGCCCGAAGTTCTCCTCCGTGGTCCCGAAATCTGAAGCGAGGACGGCCCAGAACGGCCCGGCGACAAGCATCACCACTCCCGCCACCGCGAGCGAGGCCGCCACATACTTCACGGAACTCATGGCGCCACCCGGCTGCCGAGCAGGCTCAGGACGGCGCCCAGTTCGGCCTCGGACAGGCCGTTGCGCAGCAGGAAGGTGCGCGTGTCCAGCTCCCGGACAAACTCCACCACCGCCCGGCCGCGCCGCTCCAGCAGGCGTGTCAGTTCGGCGTCGTCAATGTGGCGTTCGCCAGCATGGGGCGGGCCGTGCGTCCGGAAGCGTTCGTTGATGCCTCGGGCGGCTTTGGCGTAGCCGTCCGCAATGAGCTGGTCCGGGTCGCCGGCGAGGTCCTGCAGCATGGCCGCCACCATGCCGCTCCGGTCCCGTCCCGCCGCGCAGTGAATGACGACGGCACCGGCCTCGGCTGCCGCGACACCGCGGAACACCGTCACGAACTTCTCCGGGTAGAGCCGGACGTTGTGCAGATAATGGGCGGGATCATTGAGGTACGGTCCGCAGACGGCGGAGAACCGCGGATCATCGGGTTCTTCAGTGGGTGCGGCGACGATCGTGACGCCGGACCAGGCCGCTTCGGTCACCGCAGGGTCGGTGTCCCGGCGCTGCGCTTCACGGGAGTTACGGAGATCAATCACCGTGCGGACGCCGTCGTCGTACGCCTGCCGCCAACCTGCCTCGGTGAGCCATTCGCGGCGCCCCATCCGGTAAACGCGGCCGGCAACGTGCCAGGCATTCACGGCTCCGTCCCAGCTCACGGCTCCCCCTGTCGTCTCCACCCGGACAGCTAACCACACAGCCGCCACCGCCCGCACGCGATGGGCAGGTACCGGACAGTGTAGCGGCGCAGAAAATCGAGTACTCCGGGCCCGTGACGGGCCTGTGCTTGAGGCGTAGGTTGACTGTTACATGTCTGTGTTAATTATTCAATTAGATAGTCAAAAGGGGAAAATCGATGACGGCTTCAGCAGTACGACGACGACGCTCGGCTTTTGCAGCAGGCCTCGCCACCATAGCAATGGCTCTGGGGTTCGCGGCCATCCCAGCCGAAGCTGCGCCGCAGGCGAAGACCGACTATGTGGCGCTGGGCGATTCCTATACGGCGGGGACCGGGGCTGGAGCAGCGTACCGGCCCGATGGCGTTGCATGCTGGCAGAGCACGCCCGGCTATGTCAACGTGGTCGGTAGGACGGGTCGGGTAAATCCTGTGGCCAACGCAGCTTGCCACGGCGCCGTACTTTCCACGCTCAGTCCGGCGTACGACCACGTCATCTTTACTCCCACCGTCGAGCAGCAACTCGCCGGCTTGGTTTTCTCACAAAAAATCTCGCCGGACACCGAACTGGTCAGTATCACGGCAGGGGCCAACGACCTTGGGTTCTCCTTGGTGCTCGGCGGCTGCGCAGCTTCCATTGAGCCGGTCTGCGCCGGCTACATAGGCCAGGCAACCTCACCTACCGCATTAGGCATGTTGAGCACGGGACTGGTCCAAACCTACGCCGCCATCCATGCCGTGGCCCCCAACGCCAAAATCGCAGTGATGGGCTATCCCCTGCTCTTCGAACCGACGAGCCAGTTTGCTCCCATTCCTGCAACCAACCAGGTTCTGATGAATCAAGCCACGGTGACGGTCAACGCAACCATTGCATCAGCGGTGATCGCCGCAAATACGGCCCACCACGTCAACGCCCAGTACGTCGATGTGACAGCCGTATTCACTGGTCACGCGGTTAATTCGGAGGTTCCCTGGCTCGTCCTGGACGCTGCCCAGCCGACGCCGGACTACAACTTCCACCCCAACAAGGCAGGGCATTCCCAGGGTTACGCCGCCGCCCTGATGAGTGCGGTGAAGCCGGCGCAGCTCGCCCGGCAGTAACGCGCCTTCGCTCTGAGCTACCCCCTCCCGAGTTCTTGCAGATAACGCCACTTCGCCGGTCGATTGAGGCGTTTATCTGGACAAAAACTCGGAGGTACCGCCGCTAAAAGCGCGTGGCGAGTCTGTGCTCCAGCCCGTTCCGGACCATGGGCCACTCGTGCTCCAGAATTGAAAACACCACGGTGTCGCGGAGGACGCCGTCGCTGGTCCGCCGGTGGCTGCGCAGCACGCCGTCCTGCTTCGCACCCAGCCTGGCGATGGCTTCCCTGGATTGGTGGTTCAACCAGTGCGTACAAAACTCCACGGCCACGCAGCCCAGGGTTTCGAACGCGTGCCGCAACAGCAGCAGCTTGGAGTCAGGGTTGGTGCCGGTGCCGTGGACCGACGCGGCGTTCCACGTGTAGCCGACCTCCACACGGGGCGTGCCGGCGTCGATATTGCAGTAAGTGGTCATACCGATGATCCGGCCAGGGCCGCCGGTGGCATGATCGATCAGCCGCGTGGTGAAGGGCAGCATGGACCCATGCTCCTGCATGGCCAGCCTGCGGTCGATCTCAGCGGCCATCCCCTCCGGCGCGGGCACGGACGTGTACCAGAGCTTCCACAGCTCGCCATCCTGTGCGGCCACCACCAGGCCGTCATGGTGATCTCGCTGCAGCGGCTCAAGAATCACGTGCCGGCCGGTCAGGGTGATGGGTTCAAAGAGGGTCACCCGGAAATCCTACTCAGCCCAGTCGAAGAATCCCTTGCCGGTCTTCCGTCCAAGCTCTCCGCGGGCCACCTTGTCCTTGAGGATCTGCGGCGGCGCGAACCGCTCCCCCAGCGTAGAATGCAGGTACTCGGCGATGCCCAGCCGCACGTCCAGGCCCACAATGTCCGTGGTTCGCAGCGGGCCCGTGGGGTGCTTGTAGCCCAGCACCATGGCGTTGTCGATATCCTCTGCGGACGCGACCCCTTCCTCCACCATGCGCATGGCTTCCAGGGCAATGGCCACGCCCAGGCGCGACGAGGCAAATCCGGGAGCGTCATTGACGACGACGGCGGTCTTGCCGAGCGCCTCCACCCACCTTTTCGCCGCGGCGGCCAGGTCCGGGGACGTCTGCTCGCCGAGCACCACCTCGATGAGCGTGGACGCCGGAACCGGGTTGAAGAAGTGCAGGCCCAGGAAGTTCCCCGGACGCTTGAGTTCGCGGGCCAGGCCGTTGACAGACAGCGAGGACGTGTTGGAGGCGAGGTAGGCGTCGTCGGCGAGGCGCTCCTCGATTCCGCGGAGGGAGGAGACCTTCAGGTCCCAGTCCTCCGGAACGGCCTCCACTACCAGCTCGCGGTCCTTGAAGTCGTCATAGTCGACCGTCATGGAGAGCCGCGACACCATTTCGTCCAGGTTGCCGTCCGTGGCGCCGCGTTCGATGCTCTTGGCCGCGGCGGACTCCACGCGTTCCCGGGCGGCTTCGGCCGAGGCTTCGTCCCGCTCCACCACCAGGACGTGTGCTCCGTTGATCAGGAAGGCATGGGCGATGCCAGCGCCCATGCGGCCGCCGCCGAGGACGCCGACAGTTGCGGGAAGGCCCGCCGGAAGTACGGAATTGCCCATGGTTACTTCGTCCCGTCTGATTGGTCTGAATTCTTGGCTGTTTTCTTATCTGTTTTCTTATCCAGGAAAGCCTGCATCCGGTCGAACTTGGCCTGGGATTCAAAAAGGATCCCCTGTGCCAGCTGGTCAATCAGCGGGTGGGCTTCGGCGGGGGCATGGAACACAGACTTGGTGATCCGCACGGCCAGCGGATCCTGCCGCGCAATCCGGTCCGCCAGGTTGTGCGCGGCATCCATCAGGTCCGGTGCCTCGTGGATTTCGGTGATGAGGCTGGCAGCCAGGGCCTCCTCGGCGCGGAGGACCAGGCCCGCGAGCAGGATCTGCTTGGCCAGCGGCTCCCCCACCAGCTCCTTGAGGCGCCAGCTGGCCCCGGCCGCAGCGAGGATCCCCAGCCCTGTTTCCGGGTTGCCGATCCGGACACTGGGCGTTCCGATCCGGAAGTCTGCGGCGTAGGCGAGCTCGGCGCCGCCGCCCAGGCAGTACCCGTCCAGGGCGGCAATCACCGGCATGGGCAGCTTCGCGATCCGCACGAAAATAGTGGAATTGATGCCCTGCAACGCATCATCGCGGCGCCGCTCGCGCAGCTGGGCGATGTCCGCACCCGAGGCAAAGACGCCGTCGACCCCTGAGATGATCAGGACTTTGGGATTCTGCTCCAGCGCAGCGCAGACCACGTGCAGTTCGTCCACCATCTGCTGGTCGATGGCGTTCCGGACCTCCGGGCGGTTGAGGAGGACCACCACTCGGTCCTCGCGCTCCTCGACCAGAAGGGTGCGGAAGTCGCGGGGGCTCAAGTGTCCGTTCGCGCTTTCCGGGGAGGGGCTTAAGTGTCGGTTCGCGCTTTCCGGGGCGGGCATCAGACACGCTCCAGCAGCATCGCGGTGCCCTGGCCCACGCCGACGCACATCGTAGCCAGGCCGATTTTGGCGTCCTCGCGTTCCATCCGGCCCAGCAGGGTGATGGCGAGCCGCGATCCGCTGGAACCGAGCGGATGCCCCAGGCTGATGGCGCCGCCGTCGTTATTCACCGTGTCCGGGTCCAGCCCGAGCCGGCGCATGCTCGCGAGCGACTGCGTGGCGAACGCTTCGTTAAGCTCGACGGCGCCCAGGTCACCAGCGCTGAGGCCGCTCCGTGCGAGCACTTTCTGCGTCGCCGGGACCGGGCCGATGCCCATGATTTCGGGTTCGCAGCCGGCGGAGGCGCCGTCGATGATCCGGGCCCTCGGCGTCAGGCCCAGCCGTGCGATGGCGGCCTCGGACGCAACGATGATGGCCGAAGCGCCGTCGTTCAGCGTGGACGAGTTCCCGGCCGTGACCACGGAACCGCCCGGAACCACGGGGCGCAGCCCGGCAAGGACCTCCAGGGTGGTGCCCGCCCGCGGTCCTTCATCGGTGTCCACCACCGTTTCGGCCTTGCGGGACTTGACCGTCACCGGGACGATCTCGTCCCTGAAGCGCCCCGCGGCAATGGCGGCGAGGGAACGCTCGTGGGAGCGGACCGCGAAGGCGTCGGCGTCCTCGCGGGTGATGCCGTCAACGCGTGCCACTTCCTCCGCGGTTTCCGGCATGGAGTAGGTCATCTTGCCGTCCCGCGCCAGCTGGCCCTTCTGGAACAGCGGGTTGACGAAGCGCCAGCCGATGGACGTATCGAAGATCTGGCCCGGCTTCGCGAACGCCGTGGCGGGCTTCTCCTGGGCCCACGGCGCGCGGCTCATGGACTCGACGCCGCCGGCGATCACCACGTCCGCGGCGCCGGACTTGATCATGTGGCTGGCCTGGATGATGGCGCTCAGCCCGGACGCGCACAGCCGGTTGACCGTGATTCCCGGGATGTGGAGGGGAAGCCCGGCCAGCAGGACTGCCATCCGGGCCACGTTGCGGTTCTCCTCGCCAGCGCCGTTTGCGTTGCCCAGGATGACTTCCTCGATACTGTCCGAGTCCAGGCCCGCACGGGACACGGCCTCCCGGATCACCAGTGCAGCCAGATCATCAGGACGGACCGCCGATAACGCACCGCCGTACCTGCCCACGGGAGTGCGGACGCCGCCAACAAGAAAAGCCTCGACCATAAGAACAAATCCTTTACGCCAGGGAGCCGGAATCTTCGGGGCCGTCCAGTGACCGCCCTATTTACCGACCGTTCGTTCTATAAAGACTACACTCACAGGACAAGGACGCCGAGGTGCCCGGCCAGGAGCGGCGCCAGCAGGCTCAGCTGATAGTCGTCGATCACCACGCCGGCCAGGCTGCCGAGGCCGCTGATGGTCCGGAAATCCGTGCCGCGAAGATCAAAATCCTTCAGCCGCGAGCCCGTCAGATCCAGGGTTCCGATGGTGCAGTTCTTCAGCGCCACGCGCGTCCCGGAGGCGGAACCGAGGTCCAGTTCGTTGATGATGCAGTCGCTGATGACAACGTCCGTCAGCTTGGACCCGCGCAGATTCAGGAAGTCCAGCTTGCCGCCGTCGATCCGGACCGACTGCCAGCCCGTCTCATATAGCTCAGCCGAGCCCAGCCGCGGATTGTTCAGCTGCACGTCCCGCCACGTGGAGCGGGCGGCCCGGAACACCGGCGCGTACAGCTCGGACAGGATGCAGTCCCGGAACGTGGACCCGCGGAGCTGGGTGTCATTGAAGGAGACGCCCTGGAACTCACACTCGGCAAAATCCGTGCCGCTCAGCTCCAGACCGTCGGCGACCGCCCGGCTGTACCGGACGCCGTCGTACCTTTCACCACGCCGGAAGTCCGGGGCCGGATCATCCGTGACATCCTCCAGGCTGACCGGCGAGAGCCGGGGAGCCGATACCTTGGGGGCCTTTGCCGCCACTAGAGCGATTCCGCTTTGGCGGCGATTTCCGCCAGGTCTTTCGTGAGCGCCTTGCGTGTCATGCTCATGCCCAGCTTGCCGAAGAGGGTCATGCTGACCTTGCTGAGCAGGGTGGGTTTGACGACGTCGGCGCCGAAGGTCAGCGTCAGGTCCGTCCCGCCGTCGCGCTCGGCCAGGCTGAAGCGGGAGGTGTAATCGGCGCCGCCCTGGAGGGCCTTGACCGTGGTGCTGCGGGGAGGATCGGCCTGCGTCACCCACATCTCCACAGTTTCCGAGCGGCCCATCATGGTCCGCGTTTCCTTCCAGCGCGTCCCCTCGCCATAGGGCCCGTCGCTGAGCATCTGCACGGCGTCGATGCCGGACAGGGTGGAGGCGGAACCCGGGATGTCCGAGATGACCGCCCAGACCTTTTCCGGCGTGGCATGAATGTGCTGGGTCAGGCTTGTGCTGTGTTCCATGCATCGAGCCTAGTCGGGGGCGCTGACATTCGACAGGCCGCTGATATCGGGGCCCCTTGAAATGGTAAGCATGCTTTGTGTTATTCTGAAACGGCATTGTTTGATCCCCTGAAAACGAAAGGCGGCCAGACTCATGGGCCTCGGAGACAAGATCAGTAACGAAGCAGAGCACCTGGGCGGCAAGGCCAAGGAAGCGACCGGCAACGCCACGGACAACGACAAACTCAAAGCCGAAGGCCAGGCGGACCAGGTCAAGGCTGACGCCAAGAAGGTCGGCGAAAACGTCAAGGACACCTTCAAGAACTAGTCCTTCCACATTCGAACGGCGGCGGATTCCCATGGGGGGTCCGCCGCCGTTCTCGTGTCCGCCGACCGCGTCGACGGAGGGGATCGACGGCGGCGGCTACCCTTGGCCCATGACTTATGTGGACCTGAGTGCGCAGAGTGCCGCTGCCGGCGGTTCGCCTTCGCTCGGCGGATATCTCGCCACGCCATCCGGACCAGGTCCGTTTCCCGCGGTCCTGATGATCCACGAAGCCTTCGGCCTGAACGAACTCGTTCGCGGGCATGCAGACCGGATGGCCCGAGCCGGGTACCTGACGCTGGCGGTGGACCTGTTCAGCGACGGCGGCCCGCGCCGCTGCCTGGTCAGCACCATGCGGAGCATGCTCAGGGGAAGCGGCCGCGCGTTCACCGACCTCGCCACCGCCCGCTCCTGGCTGGCCACTTCGCCGCTGTCCACCGGCAAGACCGGGGTGATCGGGTTCTGCATGGGCGGAGGATTCGCGCTGCTGGTGGCCCGCGACGGCTTCGACGCGGCCTCGGTCAACTACGGCCGCCTGCCCGGCAATCTCGAGGAAAGCCTCCGCGGCGCCTGCCCCATCGTGGCCAACTTCGGCGGCCGGGACCTCACCCTTAAGGGCGCGGCCGGCAAGCTTGAGACCGCCCTGGACAACCTCGGCATCGAAAACAGCGTCAAGGAATTTCCCACTGCAGGCCACGCGTTCCTCAACGAAATCGACCTGGGCCCGGCGGTTTTCCGGCCGCTGATGCGGGTCATGGGCATCGGCCCTGACCCGGAGTCCTCCCCCGAAGCCTGGCAGCGGATCGAAGACCACTTCGCCCGGCACCTCAAGAGCGTGGACGCCAACCGACCCCCATCGGTTGCTCCGTAGGCGCCCTTTTGAGCGCTCAAAAGGGCGGTCACGGAGCAACCGATGGGGGTTTCGACAGGCTCCACCAACGACGACGGCGGGCCGCCCCCGAAAGGGTGACCCGCCGACGTCGGACTTCTTAGCGTCCGACTTCTTAGCGTCCGTCCGCAGAGCGTCCGGCTGCTGAGGCGAAAAGACCTAGCAGAAGAGCTCGCTCTTGGGCTCGTTGTGCTTGACCTTCTGCCAGCCCAGCCACAGGACCAGGGCGAAGAACGGGATGGTGGCCAGTGTCCAGAGACCGAGGTGGAATACCTCGCCGGTCTTGCTGGTCATGGTGTCGAAGCCGATGAGCACGGCGATGGCCAGCAGCGCAATGAGTCCGGCCCAGCTGCTCCAGGTTCCGCCGGGCGCGGGCAGGGAGGAGACCTTGCCCTTCTTGTGGCGCAGCGCGATCTGGCTGGCGAAGATGGCGCCCCAGGTGAAGATCACGCCGATCGACGCGGAGTTGAGCGCGAGGTCGAAGGCGTGTGAGCCGCCCAGCCAGATGTTCAGCAGGATGCCAACGAGGTAGACGGCGCCGATTGCCAGGATGGCGGCGTACGGCACGTGGCTCTTGGACATCCTGGTCAGCCACTCCGGGGCGTGCCCGTTGTTGGCCATGGTCCGGAAGATCCGGCCGATCGAGTACAGGCCCGAGTTGCAGGAGGACAGCGCGGCGGTGATGACGATCATGTTCATAACATCACCCATCCAGCCGAGGCCCATCTGGCCGAAAACGGTGACGAACGGCGAGGTACCGGCCACGTACTGGTCCGAGGGCAACAGCATCGCCAGGAGCGTCACGGAACCGACGTAGAACACCACGATGCGGAAGACGACGGCGCGGATCGCTTTGGGAACTTCCTTGGCGGGGTCCTGCATTTCACCGGCCGTGATGCCGACGAGTTCAATGCCGTTGTAGGCGAAAATCACGGCGTTCAGGACCAGGATCATCACCAGCGCACCCTTGGGGAACATTCCGCCTTCGGCTGCGAAGAGGTTGTTCACCGAGGCGTTGCCGTCGCCCACCTGGGCGTTGGTGACCACCATGAAAGTGCCCACGGCCAGGAAGATCACGATGGCGCCGACCTTGAGGCAGGAGGCCCAGAATTCAAATTCGCCGAACGCCTTGACGCTCATGAGGTTGACGCCCACGAGCAGCAGCAGCGCGGCGATGGCGCTGAGTTCGACCGGCACGTTGGGGAAGAAGAACTGGAAGTACAGTCCGATCGCGATGAGTTCAGCGATGCCGGTCATGGCCCAGTTGATGAAATACATCCAGCCGGACAGGTACGCGCCCTTTTTGCCGAACATTTCGCCGGCGTAGCTGACGAAGGAACCCGACGTCTGGCGGTACATGATGAGTTCGCCCAGGGCCCGCATCAGCAGGTAGGCGATGACGCCGGCAATGGCGTAGGAGAAGATGAGCGCAGGGCCAGTGGAGGCCAGGCGTCCGCCTGCACCCATGAAGAGGCCGACGCCGATGGCGCCGCCCATGGCAATCATGGTGACCTGGCGTCCGCTCAGGGATTTTTTGTAGCCCTCGGCGCTGAGGGTGGAGTCGACGACGGCGGATTGCGCCGTCGGGCTCACGAGTTCTGTGGGGGTACTTTGAGGCACAACAATTCCTTGTGGGTAGGGGATTGGCCGGCACCCTTGGCAGGGACTTCTCCATCCCGAAAATTCGGTTTCTTGATGCTTCAAGGAATTTTCTGTATGGAAAGTCACAGTACGTCGAAGTTCGCGCGGCCTGTCTATCCTACAAGACTCAAACCGCAGCAAGTGACGCGGGCTACACCCTGACCCGGTTAAGCCAAACTATTGCCACGCATGTGGGGATACTTCAGAACAATGTTCTGTTCGGCATCCTCCTGGACGCTGTACGTGCGCAAAGGTTCGGCGCCGGTGCTGGAGCAGCCCGTTTCCAGGCTGAACGCGTGCTGGTGCAGCGGGCAGATCACCACCTCCCGGTCGATGGTGCCGTCCGCAATGGGGCCGCCGCGGTGGGGGCAGACCGCGGACAGGGCGCGCAGGGTCCCGTCCCGCAGCCGGAAGACCGCCACCTGCTCGGCGTCCACCCCGAAGGCCCGGCCCTCACCGAACGGGATCTGGTCCACGGGGCCCAGGATGTGGCTGGTGGTGGTGACGGGCTCGGGACTGACGGGCTCCGTGCTGATCGGGTCGGCGCTCATCGGACCGGCACCTGGGGCAGGACCGTGAGCGGCAGGGACGTGCGGAACTGGCCCGGCGTAAGCGGATCGTCGCGTTCGCTCCACGGGTCCACGTAGCTGTCCACGGATGCCTGCATGGCGGCGTCCAGTTGCGCGGCGACACCTTCGGAATCCTCGACGATGACGGCGCGGAGATGCTCGATGCCCACCCGCGGCACAAAGGAGTAGGTCCGTTCCAGCCAGTTGGCCTGCTCGCGGTAGTACTGCATGAACCGGCCGGCCAGCAGCTTGACCTCCTCGGGGTCATCCACGGTGGCCAGCAGGTCGCCTTTGCGGATGTGGGCGCCCGCCGCTCCCCCGACGTAAAGCTCCCACCGTCCGCCCTCCACAGCCACCACACCCACGTCCTTGACCAGCGATTCCGCGCAGTTCCGTGGGCAACCGGACACAGCCAGCTTCAGCTTGGCCGGCGACTCGATGCCCTGGAACCGGGACTCGATCTCGATGCCCAGCTTGGTGGAGTCACCCGTGCCATAACGGCAGAAGTCCTTGCCCACGCAGGTCTTCACGGTGCGGAAGCTCTTGCCGTAGGCGTACCCGGAGGGCATGTCCAGGTCGGCCCAGACCTGCGGGAGGTCC
The DNA here is from genome assembly GCF_002929755.1 of Arthrobacter sp. 4R501. Lineage (NCBI taxonomy): Bacteria > Bacillati > Actinomycetota > Actinomycetes > Micrococcales > Micrococcaceae > Arthrobacter > Arthrobacter sp. 4R501. The sequence continues at coordinate 47,592 of NZ_PJIW01000002.1, forward strand.
TCCTTGGGGATCCCCAGGAGGTCGATCCGCTGCCCGCCGGTCAGTTTGATCAGCGGAACGTTGTGCTTCTCGGCGACGTCGGCGATGCGGCGCAGCTGCTGCACGGACGTCACGCCGCCCTTCATCTGCGGGACCACGGAGAACGTGCCGTCGCGCTGGATGTTGGCGTGCACGCGGTCGTTGATGAAGCGGGCGTCGCGTTCGTCGATGTACTGGTCCGCGAGCATCATTTTCAGCAGTGATGCGAGGCCCATTTTGGATTTCGCGTCCTCGGCGCTGCCGGGAGCCAGTGCCATGAACACCTGGGAGACGGAGCGCAGGCCCTGTTTCCGGATGGCGGCCATCAGGGCCGGCTTGTCCAGCGGGATCCCGGGCACGTAGTAGCTGGCCGCTGGGTCCTCCTCCACCGCGCCGTCCGCGGCCCATTCCACCACCTGTTTGACCAGCAGCTTGCAGGAACCGCAGCCCTTGCCCGCCCGGGTGGCGTCCATGGCGTCGGAAACAGTGGTGCAGCCGCCCTTCACGGCGTCCACCAGGGCCTTCTTGCTGACGCCGTTGCAGTTGCAGACCTGGGCGCCGTCGTCGAGCTCGGCCACGCCCACCGCCTCACCCGGCCCGCCGACGTCGAACATCAGCGCGATCCGTTCGTCGGGCAACGGCAGCCCGCGGTCGTAGGCCTGCGTCAGGTAGGCCACCTTCCGGCTGTCGCCCAGGAGCGTGGCACCCACCATCTTGTTGTCGCGGACCACGATGGACTTGAAAATGCCGCGGCTGGGCTCCGAGAAGACGATGTGCTCGTCGGTGTCGAGTTCGGGGCCGTGCAGTCCCATGGATGCGACGTCGACGCCGGCAACCTTCAGCTTGGTGGCGGTCCGCGAGCCGAGGTAGGCCGACGACGTATCGGCGCCGGTCACGTGGTTGGCAAGCACCACGGCCTGTTCCCACAGCGGCGCCACCAGCCCGTAGACCTCGCCGCGGTGCTGGACGCACTCCCCCACGGCGTAGATATCGTCTTCGTCCTGGACCCGCAGCCGGTCATCCACCACAATGGCCCGCTCCACCGGGAGCCCGCTCAGCACAGCCACGTCCACGTTGGGCCGGATGCCCGCGGCCACCACCACCATGTCGCAGGCGATGTCCTCCCGGTCCCGGAGGCTGACGCCGCTGACCATGTCCCTCCCGAGGACGGCTGTGGTGCGGCTGGACGTGTGCACCCGGATGCCCAGGGCCTCCACGCTCCTGCGCAGCACCGCGCCGCCGTCGGGCCCCATCTGCGCATTCATGAGGTGCCCGCCCGAGTGCACCACCTCCACCTCGATGCCGTGGCTTTTCAGGCCATAGGCCGCCTCCAAACCAAGCAGGCCGCCGCCGATCACCACGGCCCGCCGGTGATGCTCCTGCTGCGCATGCTGGACCATCCGTCGGGTGTCATCGATGGTGCGGAACCCGAACACACCGTGCTTCACGGACCCGCCGGGTGTGTACAGCCCGTCCATCGGCGGCATGTGGGAGCGGCTCCCGGTGGCGATGATGAGGGTGTCGTACGGTGTAACGCGGCCATCATTGGAAAAGACGTGCTTCGTGAACTTGTCGATCCGGTCAACACGGACCCCGGCGTGCAACGTGATGCTGTTCTCGCGGTACCAGGACAGCGCGTTCAGGAAGATGTCGGCGTCGCTTTCCTCGCCGGAGAGGACGTGGCTGAGCATGATCCGGTTGTAGTTGCCGTAGGGCTCGTCGCCGAACATGGTGATGGTGAACTGCTCGGCGCCGCCGCGGGCCAGGATCTCCTCCACGGCCCGGGCGCCCGCCATCCCGTTTCCCACCACCAGCAGCCGACGGCGTGGCGCGGCGCCTGTGTGCCTCCCCTGCGGCCGGTCCAGCACGCTGGTCATCAGTGCTCCACCATGCCCAGGTCCACCACCACGGATCCCCCAACGCCATCCGGAGCGGCGAGATAGAGCTCCACCACTGAGCCGCCGTCGATGTCCTCCACCACCCGCAGCGGCACATGGACATCGCTTTTGGCGCCGATGGGGAAGTACCGCATGGGCACACCGTTCCGCATCAGGACCACCGTGATGAGTTCACTGCTGGAATTGCCGCCCCGGAAGTAGAGCGTCTGGTTGATGACGCCGTCCGGAACGTAGTGCGAGAGTTCGCGGTGGATGGGGACGGGTTTCTCCAGCCCGGTGCCCACAAACGGGAAGATGCCCTGCAGGAAAAGGTTCTTGGTGATCACGGACAGATCCTTTCGGCCGGCGGGAGACTGGCATAGGCCTATCTTCCGCCGCCGATGTTTCCGCCTACCGGTCGGTGCGTAACTTTTCGTTTGCGCAAATCTCACCGATTGCTGGGCGTCAGGCCGGGCGCGCGGGGCGTCAGGCCGGGGCGAGCACGCCCTTGTCCATCGAGTACCGGATCCAGCGGCCGGCGTCGTCCGTCCGCGAGGTGTCGCTCTTCTTCGCGCACCGGGCAAACCACTCCCGGAGGGCGCGGTCGTGGCTGACCATGACCAGGGTCCCCGTGAAGCCGGCGAGCGCCTCTTCGAGCTGCTCCACCAGGACCGGCGCCAGATGGTTGGTGGGTTCATCCACAATCAGTGTGCCGTAGCCGCCCAGCAGCAGGCGGGCCAGGGCAAGCCTGCGCTGCTGTCCCGCGGACAGGCTGCCCACCGGGACGTGGAACTCGCTGGTGCGGAACAGCCCCAGGCGCAGGAGCGCCTCGGCGTGCTCATCAATGTTGCCGCCAAGACCCGCCGCGAAGGCCGGCAGCAGGCGGAGCGCGGGCCGTTGCGGCAGTTCGAGTTCCTGCTGCAAGTAGCCGATCCGCGCAGGCCGCTGGACCAACCCTTCGACGGGCTCCAGGGTTCCCGCCAGCACGGAGAGCAGCGTGGATTTGCCGGCGCCGTTCGGGCCGGTGATGAGGATCTTCTCACCCGTTCGGGCAGCGAAATCAGTGACGCCCAGGCGGCCGGGAACCGCGACGCCGCGGGCAACGAGGACCGCCGACGCGGTCAAGAGGGAGTCCCCGGATGCGGTGGTCGCCACGGAGGCACCCGAAGGAGCCTCCGGTTCCACGGCGAGCTCCGCCGCCAGCCGCAGCGGCACCGGCGGGCGGTCGATGGGGCTCGCTTCCAGCCGGCGGAGCCGTTCCTGCGCGTTGCGGACCTTGCTGGTGGCCGCTTTCTGCCAGGTGCCGGCCTTGAAGTCGAAGCCCATCTTGTCGTTGTCGCGCTTGCGGGCATAGCCCATCTTGTCGGTCACGGTGTCCGCCTGCCGCTGCTCCGCCTCCATCGCGACGATCCACTCGTGGTACTGCTGAACCCAGCGCTGGCGTTCGGCGGCCTTCTCGCGGAGGTAGCCGTCGTAGCCGTTGCCGTAGCGGGTCACGGTACGGCGCTCGGCATCAACCTCAATCACGGTGCTGGCCACCTTGCGGAGCAGCACGCGGTCGTGGGACACCACCACCACTGTCCCGCGATGGGCGGCCAGCCGGTCCTCCAGCCAGGCGGTTCCGCGGGCATCGAGGTGGTTGGTGGGTTCGTCCAGGAGCAGGATGTCCGCCGGATCGGCCAGGACACAGGCCAGCGCCACGCGTTCCTGCTCGCCGCCGGAGAGCGATCCCAGCGTCCGCTTCCGGTCCAGGCCGCCCAGGCCCAGCCGGTCGAGCGCCGCCTCCACACGGGATTCCGCGGCGTAGCCCTCGCGCAGCTGGTACTCGGTCTGCAGCCGGCCGTAGGTTTCCAGCTCATCATCCTCGGCATCGGCGAGGCCGGCCTCCAGCTGGTCAAGCTCGGCTTCGAGGGCGCGCAGCGATGCCAGGGATGCGTCGACGGCGGCTCCCACGGTGAAGGATTCGGGCAGGCCGTGCGTCTGGGCAAGGTAGCCCACGCGGCCGTGGCTGACCGCACTTCCTTCGTCGGGCGCTTCCAGCCCGGCCAGAATCCGGAGCAGCGTTGATTTGCCGGCGCCGTTTTCGCCGACGATGGCAACATGCTCGCCGGCCGTGATGACCAGGCCGATTCCGTCCAGCAGCTGCCGGTCGCCATAGCCATGGGAGACGCCGGAAAGGTTCAGGTGTTCAGTCAAGACAAGTCCTCGCAAGATTCCGCAGTGTGGCCGCCGGAACTGGTGCTCGACGGCGGCCCTGGATTCGGGGAAACAGCCCGGCATTGCCGGGCTGCTGCTCAGGACTTCATCGCTCCAGCTTCCCCGCCGGAAGCCGCAGCGTCAAGCCGGGACACCACCGGTGACACCATAATCTGCCAGAAGATATTGACGTGACACCATTGTGGCGTCAGGATGGTGTCATGCAACTCAACCAGTACGTATCAGCCGTCCAGCACCAGCTGGGCGTCGCCGCCGAAGCGGGTGGCCCTGAAGCCCGGGAACTCAGCGACCGCCTCACGGCCGCGCTGGAGTCCACCGTCCGGCTCGTCCTCCTCGAAGCCCTCTCCGACGCCGCCAGCGAGATCACCCTCGAGCTGGCCCCGGCGTCTGTGGAGGTACGGCTTCGGGGCCGCGATCCGGAGTTTGTGGTCACCAGCCCGCCCGCCGCCAGCGACTTCGAAGCGGTGACGGAACGGTCCACCCAGCCGGCCCGGCAGGCCCCGGAAGAGTTCGACGGCGCCAGCACCTCGCGCACGACGCTCCGCCTTCCCGATCACCTCAAGCAGCAGGTTGAAGAGGCCGCGGGCTTTGAAGGCCTGTCCGTGAACTCCTGGCTGATCCGGGCCGTCGCGGACGCCCTCAACGGGAGCCAAACCACGCACCGCACCATTCGCCGCGAACCCGGCGAGCAGAACTTCACAGGATGGGCACGCTGATGACAACCTTCGAGACCCCCCAGCCAATCGCCGTCGTGGTGGACGTGTCCGTCCGTGCCGACATTCTTGTTGTCGCCGGCAACCGCACCGACACCGTAGTCAACGTCCGGCCCCGCGAGGCAACCCGGGCCCTGGACATCAAGGCGGCGGAACAGACCACCGTGGACTACACGGATGGACGCCTGCAGGTACGGCTGCATCCCCAGCGCCGCCACACCTGGTTCAGCGACGGCGGCGCCGTGGACATCGCGGTTGAAGTGCCCATCGGCTGCAGCCTGGAGTTGAAGTCCGGAATGGGCGACCTCCGCTGCGAGGGCGAATTCGGCTCCGCCGAACTGAAGACGGACATGGGCCACGTCCACCTCGACCACTGCACGGAACTCCGGGTTCACACGGGCATGGGCGACGTGACCGTGGAACGCGTCGCGGGGCGGGCCGAGATCAAGACCGGCTCGGGCAAGATCCGGATCCGGGAAATCGACGGTACCGCCAGCGTCAAGAACGGCAACGGCAGCACGTACATCGTGGATGCCGCCGGTGAACTCAAGGTCAGTGCCGCCAACGGCGATGTCTCCCTGGAACGCGCCGGCGACACCACCACCATCAAGGCCTCCAACGGCGACATCACCGTAGGCGAGGTGGCCCGCGGAACCCTCACCCTCCAGACCGCCGCAGGCTCGTTGGCCATCGGCGTCCGCGAAGGCAGCGCCGCATGGCTGGACCTCAGCACCAAGTACGGTCGCGTCCGCAACGGACTCGACGCCACCACCGGGCCAAACGAGACGGACGCCAAAGTGGAGATCCGCGCCCGCAGCGCCTACGGCGACATCACCGTGCGGCGCTCCCCTGTTCCCACGCGGTAAAACCCCACCAGGTCAGACCTCTGCAAAGGAACAACGCGGGGTCACTTAACGCCCATGTTTCCCCTCGAATTGGGCAGTAAGTGACCCCGCGTTGCTGTGGACTCCCGGGCCTAGGCAACCAGAAGTGCGGCGGCCTTCCTGCGGCGGGCCTTCGCCAGCCGGGTGCCGATCAGTCCCTGCCGGGGGCTGAACAGGTAGACGGCGGCGAACACCACACCCTGCGTGAGCACCACCATGGCGCCCGAAGCCGTGTCCAGGTAGTAGCTGAAGTAGATGCCGGCGATGGAGCACACCGCTGAAATCACCGGTGCGATAACCAGCATCCGGTTGAAGCGGTCCGTGAGCAGGTAGGCGGTGGCACCGGGGATGATGAGCATGGCCACCACCAGCACCACACCCACAGTCTGCAGCGCCACCACCGACGTCAGCGCCAGTAGCCCCATAAGCAGCGCCCCCAACCGTTTCGGGGAGAGCCCGATCGCGTGGGCGTGCGTGGGATCGAACGCGTAGAGGGTCAGGTCGCGGCGCTTCAGGATCAGGATGACGAAGGCGACGACGCCGAGCACCAGCACCTGGATGAGGTCAGGGATGCTGACGCCCAGGAGGTTGCCGAAAATGATGTGGTTCAGGTCAGTCTGGCTGGGCGTGACGGAGATCAGCACCAGGCCCAAGGCAAACAGCGAGGTGAACACAATGCCGATGGCGGCGTCCTCCTTCACGCGGCTGGTGTTGCGGACGACGCCGATCAGGGTCACCGCGATCAGCGCGAACACCAGGGCACCGAGCGCAAACGGGGCGCCCACAATGTAGGCCAGCACAACGCCGGGCAGCACGGCGTGGGAGACGGCGTCGCCCATCAGAGACCAGCCGATCAGCACAAGCCAACAGCTGAGGACAGCACAGACGACGGCGGCGAGCGCGGTGGTGACGATGGCGCGGACCATAAAGTCGTAGCTGAGCGGTTCGAGCAGAATGTCGAAGATTTCCACGGGTCAGCCCCTGCTCTTGGTGGTGGCGGAGGCGCCGGCGGCTGCGGGGTGGACGACGGCGGCCGTGGCGGCAGGGTGGGGAGGTTCCGGAAGGTCGCGGTTCAGCACATCCAGGCCGAACGCCATGGCGAGGTTCTCCGGCTGGAGCACCAGTTCCGGGGCGCCGTGCATCAGGACCCGGCGCATAAGGAGCACGGCTTCGTCGCACAGGTTGGGCAACGCGTGCAGGTCGTGGGTGGAGATCAGGATGGTGCAGCCGTCTGAGGCGAGCTCGCGCAGCAGCCTGGTGATGGTGGCCTCGGAGCGCTTGTCCACGCCGGCGAACGGTTCGTCCAGGAGCATCATGGTGGCACCCTGGGCAATGCCGCGGGCCACAAAGGCGCGCTTCTTCTGCCCGCCGGACAGCTGCCCGATCTGCCGGTCCGCGTACTCGCCCAGTTCCACGCGGTCCAGCGCCAGATCGACGGCGGCACGGTCGGCCTTGGAGGGCCGCCGGGTGAAGCCCTGGTGCCCGTAGCGTCCCATCATCACCACATCGCGGACGGACAGCGGGAACTGCCAGTCCACATCCTCGCTCTGCGGCACGTAGCCGATCCCGCCCTCCTTGCGCGCCCTGGTAGGTGACTGTCCGCCGATCAGCACGCGGCCGGCGTCGGGCTTGATCATTCCCATGATCACCTTGAACAGGGTGGATTTCCCGGACCCGTTCATGCCGATCAGGCCGCAGATCCGGGCGGCGTCCACGGTGAGCGAGGCGGAATCGAGCGCCAGGACCTCGCCGTAGTGGACGGTGACGTTTTCAACGAGGATGGCCGGGTAGCTCATTACTTCGCCCCTGCTGCGGAGCCGGTGGAGGTGCCGGCCAGGGCTTTGGTGATGACATCGGCATCGTGCCTGATCAGATCCAGGTAAGTGGGGACGGGCCCGTCGGCTTCGGACAGCGAATCCACATAAAGTGTGCCGCCGAACTTCGCGCCGGTGGCGCCCACCACCTGCTGCATGGGCGCATCGGACACCGTGGATTCACAGAACACGGCAGGAACCTGGTTGGACTTGACGTACTCGATGGCGCGGGTGATCTGTTGCGGCGTGGCCTGCTGTTCGGCGTTGACGGCCCAGATGTAGACCTCTTTGAGCCCGGCATCACGGGCCAGGTAGGAGAAGGCGCCTTCGCAGGTCACCAAGGCGCGCTGGTTCTCCGGGAGGCCTGCGAGGCTTGCCTTCATCTCGTCCTGCACACCCTGCAGTTCGGCCTTGTACGCGTCACCGTTGGCTTCGAATACCGCGGCGTTCTCCGGGTCAAGCTTGCTGAACGCCGTCACCATGTTGTCCACATAGATCTGCACGTTCACGGGCGACATCCACGCATGCGGGTTCGGTTTGCCCTGGTAGGAGTCCTCGCTGATGGACATGACCTCCACACCGTCACTGACCACGGCGTGCGGCACGTCCAGGCCCTCTACGAACTGCCCGAACCAGGCCTCGAGGTTCAGGCCGTTGTCCAGGATCAGGTCCGCCTTGGCTGCCTTGCGGATGTCGCCGGGGGTGGGTTCGTAGCCGTGGATCTCGGCGCCCGCCTTGGTGATGGACTCCACCGTGAGCTTGTCCCCCGCAACGTTCCGGGCGACGTCGGCGAGCACCGTGAAGGTGGTCAGGACAACGGGCTTGTCACTGTCACTGCTGCCCGACGCGTCACCCCCGCACGCGGTAACGGAGAGGGAAAGGAGGACGACAGCGGCGGCGCCGGCAGCGCGGAACGCCGCCGTTCCCCGGGCGAGGGTTCGGGCGGCGACTTTGGCGCGCCGAAACAAAAATTTAGGCATACCGAACATTCTACGCGACGGCGATCCGGCCCCGCAAGGTGACGCCCACCCGAACGCAGCCCACGCCCGTTGCTCTATCACTTTTGGTCGCTCTGGCCCCGGGTTGGGGACCAAAAGTGATAGAGCAACGGGCGGGAAGGGGGGAGCTAGGCTGAAGACATGGCCACCACACACCGGAATCCACCCGCGCCGCAGCCCGAGCTGTACGGGTTTTCCGCCCTTGATTTCACCGCCGTCGGCCTCTACGTGGCCGCGGCCGGGCTCTTCGCCGTGGCAGGGGAACTGCTGGTCCCGTTCATAAGCCAGTTTGCCCCCAGCCCGGCCGCGGCGTCGTACGCCGTGAACCTCATCTTCTATGGCTCGATCGGGATCCTGGCGCTGGCCGCCGCCCGCCGGGTGGTGGCCCGGGACCTGCGCGTGCTGGCCACCCGTCCGTGGTTCACGCTGCTGATGGTGCCCGCGGCGGTGGTGGCCATGATGATCCTCACGGCCGTGGTGGTGTCGGCCGCTGGCGGAGTCGAGACGTCGGCAAACCAAGCCGGACTGCAGGCGCTGATGCAACAGGTCCCTGCCTGGCTGATGGTGCCGGTCCTGGTGGTGGTGGGCCCGTTTGTGGAGGAGTACATCTTCCGGCACCTGCTGATCGGCAAGCTCAGCCGCCGGCTCAACATCTGGCTGTGCTGTGCCCTCTCTGTGGTCCTCTTTGCCGGCATCCATATCGCAGGCCAGGAAGCCATCACGCTCAGTGCTTTGCTCCCCTATCTGGCCATGGGCGCCACGCTGGTATTTGTCTACGTGTGGACCGGGAAGAACCTGATGTTCTCCTACTTTGTGCACGCGGCGAAGAACCTGCTGGCGGTCATCTTCATCTACGCCATCCCGCCCGAGCTATTCGAGCAGTTGCAGCAGGTCCAGCCCTGACAGCTGCCGTTCCCGAGGGCAACGAGTTCTGCATCAGCTGCGCCGATTACTAGACTTGTCCGGTGAGCAACCAACTTCCCGCCAAGGTGTCCGATGTCTTTGACCCCACCCGCTGGCGCACCGTGTCCGGTTTTGACGACTTCCAGGACATGACGTACCACCGGCAGGTTGAGCGTGTTTCGACGGGCTCAACAACCGGAACGGAAACCAGGGACCTGCCCACCGTCCGCATCGCCTTCAACCGCCCGGAAGTCCGCAACGCCTTCCGCCCCGGCACCGTGGACGAGCTCTACCGCGCCATGGACCACGCCCGCATGACCCCGGACGTCGCCACCGTCCTGCTCACCGGCAACGGCCCCTCCCCCAAGGACGGCGGCCACAGCTTCTGCTCCGGCGGGGACCAGCGCATCCGCGGCCGCGACGGCTACCGCTATGCCGACGGCGAGACCACGGAAACCATCGACCCCGCCCGCGCCGGACGGCTCCACATCCTCGAGGTCCAGCGGCTCATGCGGACCATGCCCAAGGTGGTCATCGCCGTCGTGAACGGCTGGGCTGCCGGCGGCGGACACTCCCTGCACGTGGTCTCGGACCTCACCATCGCCTCCCGCCAGCACGGCAAGTTCAAGCAGACGGACGCCACCGTGGGAAGTTTCGACGCCGGGTACGGCTCGGCGCTGCTGGCCCGCCAGATCGGCCAGAAGTCCGCCCGCGAGATCTTCTTCCTGGCCCGCGAGTACTCCGCGGACGACATGGTCCGCATGGGCGCCGTGAACGAGGCCGTGGACCACGAACGCCTCGAAGAGGTGGCCCTGGAATACGCCGCGGACATCGCCCGGCAGTCACCGCAGGCCATCCGGATGCTGAAATTCGCCTTCAACCTTGCCGACGACGGCCTGGCCGGCCAGCAGGTCTTCGCCGGCGAAGCCACCCGCCTGGCCTATATGACGGACGAGGCGGTGGAAGGAAAGGAAGCCTTCCTGGAGAAACGAGACCCGGACTGGTCCCGCTTCCCGCACTACTTCTAGGCACCTTCTAGGCACAAACTTCCAAGCCGGCCGGCCCAGGCCCCGGCTGACTTCAAAGGCAGGACGGCACATGAATCTCGGAACCCAGACCATCGGTCCCACGGACATCGACCCGGTGCTCAAAGCCCTGGCCGCCGCCCTCCACGGTGAGGGACCCGCCGTCGAACTTTCCGCGGGCCCCAGCGGCAAACTGGTGGTGGGACACACCGAGACGCCCGGCTGCGATGACGCCGTGGCGGTGGTCCGCACGTCCGGCTCGACGGGCGCGCCGAAGGCCACCATCCTGACCGTCGAGGCGCTGGCGGCATCGTCCATGGCCACCGCCCTGGCGCTCAAGGGCGAGGGCCAGTGGCTCCTGGCCCTTCCAGTGCAGTACGTGGCAGGCGTGCAGGTCCTGGTGCGGTCACTGTTCGCCGGCACCCGCCCGTGGGTGATGGACATGTCCGGCGGTTTCACCCCCGAGGCGTTCACGGCCGGCGCCCTGGAGCTGACCGACAAGTTCCGCTTCACCTCCCTGGTCCCCACCCAGCTCCAACGCCTCCTGGATGCGCCGTCACCGGAGACCCTGGCGGTCCTGCGGCGGTTCAACGCCATCCTGCTGGGCGGCTCACCGGCGTCGGCTGAACTGCTGGACGCGGCCCGCCAGGCCGGCGTCAGGGTGGTCGCCACGTACGGGTCCGCCGAAACCTGCGGCGGCTGTGTGTACGACGGCGTGCCGCTGGAAGGTGTCCAGGTCCGGGTGGCCGAGGACGGCCGCATCCTGCTGGGCGGCGACACCGTGGCCGCCGGGTACGTGGATGCGCCCGAAGCGACGGACACGTTTTTCGAGGAGGACGGCGTCCGCTGGTACCGCACCAATGACCTCGGCACGCTGGACGCGGACGGCCGGCTCACCGTGCTGGGCCGCGCCGACGACGTCATCATCACCGGCGGCGTCAAAGTCTCGGCCGCGCATGTGCAGGAAGAGCTGGAAAAGTCCGACGGCGTCGTGGCGGCTTTTGTGGCCGGCGTCCCGTCAACGGAATGGGGCCAGGCCGTGGCCGCGTTTGTTGCGCTTGCCGCCGCTGCCTCCGGCGCCGCCGCGGACTCTGGCGCCACCGCGGACTCAGGTGCGGACTCAGGTGCGGACTCAGGTGCCGCGGGCACGCCCACCGGGGATCACGCCGTCGTGCTTAAGGAGGAATGGCACCGGCGGCTGGGCCTCCTGGCGCCGAAAACCGTGCTGGCTGCCCGGGAACTGCTGATGCTTCCCAACGGCAAGCCGGACCGCCTGGCGATGATTGAACGGCTCAACGCGCTGCATCAGGGAAAGTAGAGTAGACCTGCACCGGCGGCCCGTTCGCGGGCGCCACCACCGTTTCACCGTTCTCCCGACCCAACACGAGGTACTGACCGTGGCCACAGCCGCACAATGGATCCAAGGCGCCCGCCTCCGCACGTTGCCGGCCGCCATCGCCCCGGTACTGATCGGCACCGCCGCAGCCTACGAGCTGGATTCGTTCCGCCCCGTTAATGCCGTGCTGGCCGCCCTGGTGGCGGTGCTGCTGCAGATCGGCGTCAACTACGCCAACGATTATTCCGACGGCGTCCGCGGCACCGACGAGGACCGCGTGGGACCGCTGCGGCTGGTGGGTTCCGGCGCCGCCCAGCCGGAACACGTCAAATATGCAGCGTTCGGGGCCTTTGCCGTGGCCATGTTGTTCGGCCTGGCGCTGGTGTTGATCACCCAGAGCTGGTGGCTGATCCTAGTGGGAGTCGGCTGCGTCATGGCCGCCTGGGGCTACACCGGCGGCAAGAACCCCTACGGCTACATGGGCCTGGGCGACGTTTTTGTGTTCGTCTTCTTCGGCCTGGTGGCAACACTCGGCACCACCTACACCCAGGCCGGCCAGGTCAACCTGCCGGCCGTTATCGGCGCGATCGGCACCGGCCTCATTGCGTGCGCCCTGCTGATGGCCAACAACGTCCGCGACATCCCCACCGACATCCAGGCCGGCAAAAAGACGCTGGCCGTGCGCCTGGGCGACAAGCACGCCCGCGAAAGCTACGTGCTGATGCTGGCCGTGGCCATCCTGCTGGTGGTCATCCTGGCTCCCGGGCGGCCGTGGATGCTGATCGTGCTGCTGCTCATCCCGGCCTGCCTGATGCCCGCCTGGCTGATGATCAACGGCCGCAAGCGCAAAAGCCTCATTCCCGTGCTGCAGCAGACCGGCCTGATCAACCTCGGCTACAGCCTGCTGTTCTCACTGGGACTGGTGCTCAGCCACGGATTCTAGGCCGAATCGGGGCGGGGTCAAGGACTCGGGCTCTAGGACTCGGGGGCCTTCGGGGCCGGCGTTCCGGTTTCGGGGGCCTTCGGGCCGCTGTTCCGGATGGTGACATCCGGGTTGGCGTCCAGGAGTCTGTCCTCGGCTTCGGCGTCGGCCACTTCGCTTTCACTGCGCAGCGGCTTGGCCTTGCCGGAGAGCCGGCCGTGAATGGCGGCAGCGGCGGCGTCGCGCTGTTTCTGGAAGAAAAGGTAGCTGACCGCAAACGCGATCAGCGCTGCGCAGATGACTGACAGCACCGCCCCCAGCTCCAGGAACATAAAAAGCACAAAGAGCGGCGCAAACAGCGCCAGCCGGATCAGGGAGTATTTCAGAAAAGCCACGGTTCAAGTTTAGCCGCCCTGCCTGAACGCCCCCGGCCTGCGGACGATAGACTTAATGCCATGCTCTTCCGTGTGGTTCTCGCTGTCGCAGTTCTCGTCATCTTTGTGTATGGCCTGGTGGACGTGATCCGCACTGACGGCCGCCTCACTCGCGGGATCTCCAAGCCGGCCTGGATCGTGGTGATGATTGTCCTTCCGGTGCTCGGCGCCATCTTGTGGCTGCTGATCGGCCGTCCGCGTGACTCAGCCCCGGTCCGCCAACCACGCAGCCATCCCACCGCCCCGGATGATGATCCCGATTTCCTCCGCAACTTGGAAACGCGCCGCCGCAACCAGGCCGAGGCTGCCCGCCTCAAGAAGCTCAAGGATGACCTTGAGGCGAACGCCAAGGCCGACGGGGGTCCCGCTGGCACGGGACAGGACAACGCCGGTACGCGGGGCAAGGATGGGATCGGCCACGACGAAGCCGGCGGTGCCAGTACGGGAGACGCGGACACCCACGATACCGGCGACGTAAAGTAGGTAAAACGTGGCCCAGCACCCCGACGGAGAATCCCAACAGCCGGTTGCACCCGCCGGGGCTGCCACGCCCCCTCTGCCGCCGCCGCGGCCCGGGCTATCCTACGCCGCGCCGGCGCCCATCGTTGTCATTCCGCCGACACCGCGGAGCGTCCGCCTGGTGCGGACCTTCTGGCTGTTCAGCTTCGTGGCAGGCCTGGCCGTGCTTGTCGGTTCATTCCTGACCCGCGACTCACACCTGGAGCGGCTCCGCACTGTGGTGGACCAGATGTCCCCCGGCGGCGGGCCTGACGCTGTGACCACGTCCGCGGCCATTGTTTTCTGGGGCAGCCTGGGCGCCCTGCTGCTGGTGATGCTGTTTGAAGCGGCGGCGCTGGCTATTTTCTCAGCGCGCCGCGGCTGGTCCCGCTGGCTCCTGATCCCGCTGCTGGCCGGGCAGGTGGTGGTCATGGTGGTGGCCGCAGCTTTCCTCGTACCCGACGGCGACGCCGGCAGTTACGTTGTGATGCTCTGGGGAGCCCAGCTACTCCTTGCGTTCTTCGGCCTGGTGGCGGTTTTTGTGCCGTCGGCGGGCAGGTGGCTCAAGGCAGCGCGGATCCAGTCGGCGCAGGTCAGGCCGGCGCGGACGCGGCAATAAGGGCTGACCTCAGGCGGACTGCGGGTGGAGCTGCAGGGCCGAGCATTCAGCCACGACGCCCTCACAGCTGCGCATCACCACGCGGCAGGCCTCAACGGCTGAGCGCTCCGTCAGCGGGTTTTCCGATACCGTCCGCCACCGGTTTAGGAAGCGGCGGGCTTCGGCCAGGACTACGTCAGGTCCGGCATCCGGAGCCAGCCCCATCCTCAGGGCGGGCGCCGCACCCCAGCCGCCGACCAGCATTTCAGCCTCCGCCGCCAATTCATCGCTGAGGGATACCCCCGTGGTACGGATCGTGGCGAGCAGGCGGAGCTCACGGAACTCATGGGCGTTGGCCTGAAGGCGTTCCAAGGCTGCGGCCAGGCGGCCAGCCCCCTCCCTGGGCGCGGTGCGCAGCAAGCTTTCCACTCCCACCAAGGCAGTACGGGCTTTGAGGGCATCCCCGCGGGCCTGGAACTGCCGGGCCACAAGGTGCAGCAACGGGTCCAACCCGCTGCGCCGGGCCAGTTCATGCGCCAGTGGCGTGGGTTCCGTGAAGCCACTCCGAATCAGCACCACGCCCAGGCGTATCCCGAACAGCCCGAACCGCTCAAGGAGGGAGGCCCGGGCTTCGGCGCCCAGGCTTTGCGGGACACTGGCCCTGATGAACCTGTCCGCCGAGAGCAGCATCCGCTCCCGGGCCGACCGCTCCATGCCGGCCAGGACCTGCATGGACTCGAAATCCGACTGGCGCATGCTGCGTGCGCTTTGCGCCAGCAGCCCGGCCACCGGGACCACCCCCAACGCCAGCTTCCGCAGGCTGTGGTCCCGGCGGTACCGGTCAGCGATGTCACCCGCGGAGAGCAGCGAATCAATGCGGCCCGCACCGATCTCGTCGGCCCGGGACAGCACGGCAAGGGCGTTCACGGTTCCCGACCTACCCGCCTCGGTATCCCTGAAGGATTCGAGGAACCGCAGGTCCGAGGCGTGCATGTGGCGCATGAGGTAAATGATGGCATCAGCCTCGGAGGGCGCGTCCACGGGGATGAGGAAATCGGTGGACCGGGCAGAGACGTCTTCGGACAACGAGGCAATTCCCGGGGTGTCTATCAGGGTGAGCTCGCGCAGGGCCGGCGAGGGCCACTCCACCACCAGCCGTTCCATGTCCTCGGCGCGGGCGTTGCCCAGGACAAACACCAGGCGGCCGTCCACGCGCTTCAGCGGCAGGATATGCGGTTCACCGGCAATAGGGTAGGCCGTGATCCGCGGCGTGTGCCCGTAGCGGTACCAGGTCACAATCTTTGTGCATTCCCCTGTGTCGGTCGGGGCGATCTCCTCCCCGATGATGGCGTTCAGCAGCGTGGATTTTCCCGCCTTGACCATGCCTGCCACAGCGAGCCTGAGGGGCTCGGACAGCCGCCGGGCATAAGTCTCCAATGCCGCAGCCGCAGCGGGGTCGTCCGCATACACAAGCAGGGCGTCCTGGATCAGGTCCGCCACTCCCGCGCTGATGGACTCCTTCATCTGCCCGCCGCACCCACCGGCGCCGTGCCCACCGACTGGCTGCCCGTCGTCGGACTTCCCGACGCCGGGTTTCCCGACGCCGGACTTCCCGACGCCGGGTTTCCCATCGCCGTGCCGCGCCCGGCCGAAGACTGCGCGGCCTGCGGCCCCGGGGATTGGGCCACTTCGGCGGCCACCAGGCCGGCGGCATGGTGCAGGGCGTCCACCTTCTTGAGCTCGGCCTTGATCTCGCGGATGCGGATGTCCTTTTCCAGCGTGTAGGTGGTGGCTGCCTTCTGGGCCGCCGCCACCGAATCCGCCAGGGAGCGATGGTTTTCGTCCGCGATTTCCGTGAAGTGGTCCCGGGTGGAGCGCTGCACCAGCCGGAGCCGGTCCTTGAGCTGCTTGCCCACCTGGAACGTGACATCGTCCAGCTGCCGGCGGACCAGCGTCTTGGCTTCGGCCTGCCGGCGCTTCAGCCGTGCTTCCTTGTCCTCGCGGTACGCCTTGCGGCCCAGCAGCAGGCCCGCGCCCACTGACAGGGGATTGATCAGTGCCATGCCAAAAATCCCGGTCAGGAGCCCGAACATCAGCACGCCGCCGTAGGATCCGCGCATGCCGATCAGGACCTTCTGCAGGGGGTTGATGTGCCCGTCGTCGAGCCTTGGCATGGTGTCCACCGGGTCCAACGCGTCGTCAGTGTCCGAGACCTGAAGCACCGGCAGGGCCACTTCGTCCTCTGAAAAATGCTCCGCCACCTGTGCGGCCAGCCACTGCGCGCGTTCGCTGGTCCACACAAACGTGTCCGAGATCGCGGCGGCGGCGCACTCCTCGAGCCACGCGGAAAACTGGGTCCAGGTGGGGCCGGGATCGCCCTGGTCAATAGCGGCCTCGGCTTCGCGCTGGATGCGCCGCAGGCGGTCCCGGAGGTCGTATTCCATATCCGCGATCAGGTCGCCGATGCCGTCGTTGAGCGTAATCTGCCACCGGGCGGAACGCTTGCGCAGCTCATCGGCCTGTGACTTCGCCTCCTCCAGCCCTGCAATCATCCGCGGCGTCCCTTCAGGATCCTCAAGCGCTCCCAGCTCGGACCGCAGGGACAGGCGCAGGTTCTCCGTCACGGAGAGCAGGTCCTGGCTGACGGAGCGCCGTTGCAGCCGTTCCGCCTTGCCCACAATTTCATTCCGGAGGTGGCCGATCAGCACGGGGAAGCCCGACTCGGCGTTGAGTTCGCTGTCCTGCAGGCGTGCAGCCTCCAGCCGGAGATCCGAGGAAACTGCGAACAGCGGGATGTCCGGCGCCACCTGCGCGAGCTGGGCACGGTCCATGGCCTCCACACGCCGCCAGTCCGGATACAGGTCCGTTTTGGACAGGATGCCCGCAACGCTCGGGGTGATCCGCATGGCCTGGCGCAGGAACCGCATTTCGGGCTCGGTGTATTCCTGCGAGGCATCTGAAACCAGCAGCATGGCGTCCGCTGTGGGCAAGGCTGTGAGGGTGGTCAATGTGTGCGAGGAGCCCAGTCCCCCTACACCCGGGGAATCGATGACCGTCAGACCGCCGGCCAGGACCTTGCGGGGCAGGAAAACTTCGGCCGCCACCAGCTTCTTGACGTTTCCGGGGTTGCCCCGCTCGGAAACGTAAGCCGCCAGGTCCGCTATGTTGATGGGCTGCCGCTCGATTGCGGCGTCGTCGCCGGGCTCTGTGCCGGCTTTGGGCAGCAGGATGGCGGCGGACGCGGGTTCCCCGTGGCGGACCACGGTGGGCACCGAGGTGGCGATGTCGTCGTCGACAGGGCACACCGGGGCGTTCACCAGGGCGTTGATAAGTTTGCTTTTTCCTTGCTTGAATTCCCCCACCACGATCACGCGGATACTCGGATCCTTCAGCCGTCGCAGGGTCTGGTCCAGGCGTTTCCGCAGGTCCGCGCGGTCCCCTGTCCCTACCAGCTCGATGCCCTGCTCCACCAGCAACGCCAGCTGGCCGGCGTTCATCGGCACCGGCGCATGTCCAGGGCCTCCCGGTCGTTGCGATTCAGCCATAATCTGTCCTTTGCAGCAGGGGTGCGGGTGGGGCCGGGGATAATCCGCGAAGAGCCCGGCAGGAGGTCGATGGCCTCCTGCCGGGCGCTCCCGGTACCCGGAACTTGATGTTTATAGGCTGATCTCCGAATCTTCGACCGCGACGTCGGTGTCCACAGCCACGTCAGTGTTCGTCGAGTTGTCCTCGGTGGAGTTGTCCTGGAAAGAATCCTCAACCACAACCTCAACCGGGTTGAAGGAATCAACCACCTCCACCTCGGTGGTCTCCGCCTGCGAGTTGTCGTTGAAGGAGTCCTCAACCGCAACCTCGGTGTTGGTGGTGTTATCCGAGTTGTCCTGGAAGGAATCCTCAATCGCAACATCGGTGGTGGTGGAGTTGTCGGTGGTGGAGTTGTCTTCGATGGAGTTGTCCGAGTTGTCGTTGATTACGATGGAGTTGTCCTCGGTGGAGTTGTCTTCGAGGGAGTTGTCCTGGAAGGAATCCTCAATCTTCACCGAGTTGTCCTCCGAGTTATCCACGGAGTTATCCGAGTTGTCCGAGTTATCGGAATTATCGGAGTTATCCGAGTTGTCGTTGAACGAATCAGCGACATCAATGTCAACGTCGGTGTTGAACGAATCGGCCACATCCAGATCGCGGTTGCCGATGTTGACGTCGCCTCCGGCGGTGATCGAGTTGTCCGTGGAATTGTCCGTGGTGTTGTCCGTGTTGTAGGAGTCGGTGGTGTTGTAGGAGTCCCGGACGTTGTTGTCGTCGCCGGCAGCCAGGGCCTGATCGCCGGATGCGATGACAGCCTCGTTGTCGAACCACTGGTTCACGTCGCCGTCGGCCCAGATGTTCTGGTTGACCGACTGGTCCGTGATCGTGTCCCGGTCATCCACCGTTGAGGTGTAGGAGTAGTTGTTCACCACGTGGTGCAGCTGCTGGACGGCATGGGCGTGATCGTCATGGTGGTCGTGCCCCGGAGTGTGTCCAGAACCGCCGCCTCCAGGAGGCGGGGTGTGGCTGGCGCCGCCGATGCCTCCGGTCCACGAGGTGTTCCCGCCGGTGTTGTACTCCCGGTCGAAGGAAGAAGCGTTGACAGTGATGGGTGCGTAGTCCAGGACAACCGGCATAGCGGCGTCAACATCGGCGGAGCAGACTTCGCGCAGGCCGGCACCCTCAAGTGAACGCTCCGGATCGTTCAGGAACTCCTGGGCAGCGGCGGGGTTGTTGAACAGGCCCATCAGGAACTGGACGAGCTGGTTTGCGAGTGTAGGCATTGGATGGTCCTCAAATCTTCTCGGAGTTGTGGATCGCCAGGCCTCGGTGCCGGGCTTAAATCAAACCTAAGGTCCTTCGTAGGGGCCAGGCATCGGGTTGTGTCCCCGTACCCGGATGCCCCGCATTAGGGGTTTGCCCGTTTCGTGGCTAGGGGCAGCAGTGGCTCCGTCCTGGCCGGGATGATCTGCAGTTAGCGCCAGCCTCAGGCGCACCAGCAGATCGGAGCGGTTTTCGGCCCCAAGCCTCCGCCGCATCCTGGCAATGTGATGTTCAGCGGTCCGGGGGGAAATGTAGATGGCTTCGCCGATTTCCCGGTACGTCTTCCCTTCCAGGACCAACCGCGCCACTTCCTTTTCGCGTTCGCTGAGGCCCGAGGCGTCAGGATGCGCGCCATGGTTGTTCTCGGCGGCGCCGCGGCGTACTTCCGGTGACGGCCCGGCGGGTGGCCCGGCGGTTCCGCCCTGCGGGTGGAGGTCCCTGGCACAGGCAAGGAGCCGCATCATGTCCCTGCGCTCGTCTGCCTGCGCGGCCGCATGTCCTGCCAGCCGGGCCCCTTCCCATGGCATGCCCACCACTTTCAGTCCCCGGGCTGCGTTCTCCACATCCGTCGCCTGGAACCGTCCGGCCAGGACGCTGACCCAGGCCTTGCCTGCGGCGGCGAACACAGCGGCCATGTGACTGTATTCCGAGGCCCGCACCAGCGCTGCTGCGTGCGGGGCAAGGTCGGCCGGGCTCTTGTTCAGCAGGGCAGCCTGGACCGCCGCCCAGTGAAGCGGGACGGCCCACAGGGGCGGCTCCCCCAGCTTGGTCAGCAGGACCCACGCTTCATCCAGATAATGCGCGACGCGCCGTGTCTCCCGCAACCGGGCGGCAGCAATCATCAGTTCGCCCCACGGCAGCAGGCTGTAAAGGTCGACGGCGGTGTGCAGCATCGCTTCGCGGGCGCGCTCCCAGGCCATCACCAGGTCATGGACGTCGCCGCTGCGCCGCGCAAGGCCCACTTCCAGGGCCGCGCACAGGAACTCGTCCCTGGGCACCAGCGGCCAGTGGTTGGCTTTGGAGGCTTCGTTGATGGCCAGCCGTGCTTCGCCAGCATCGTCCCGCTGCATGGCCGACCACGCCTGCAAGAGGTGGAGCCGTGGCTTGGCGGCGTCACCGCCCTGCCTGGCTGCGACGGCGGAGCGGATGATGGTGTCCGCTACGTGGGATTCACCGCTGTGGAGGGCCACTAACGCGGCCAACGCTCCAGGGGTATCCGGAAGGGGCAGCGCTGAACCGGACGCGTTGAGCATGTCTGAAGCATGGATCAGCAGGGGAAGGCCCTTGTGTGGATCCCGCTCCATCGACTCCATCACGCCCTTGCCCGTTTGCGAAAGCGCCACCGCCAGTAATGTGGGCGACACCGGTGCCGACCCGGCGGGAAAGGCCTCTTCCGCACCTGCCCGGTCGCCGCTGCCGATCATGGCCACCGCGGCAAGCGGGGCGGATCGGCCCATGTTCGCCGGACCAAGCCAGGCATAGAGGTCGGCACTGCGGACCAGCAGCCCGCGCTGTGCCCAGACGGAAGCAGCAACATCCACGCCAAGTCTGACATCCGGCGGATCAGAGCTCACCAGGAGCCCGTCAATAATCCGGCCAGCGGCGTCAAGGTCACCCGTAGCGGCTGCGGCCTGGGCGCGGCGGGCAGCGATGCGCAGTTCGTTCGCCCCTGCCAGCAGCGCTTCGCCGTACAGCTGGGCGGCCAGACCGGGGTTGTGCTGCAGCGCTTTGTCCGCTGCGGCTTCGAGTTCGGCGGCGACCCTCGGGTCCGCCAGTCCGCCCCTCGCCAGCTCGCGGGCAAGGTCGCCGAAGGGCTGGCCCTCGGCCGAAACAAAACCGACGAGTTCCCGCTGCAATGCATGCACACGGGCTGTGGGCGTGCCGTTCAGGAGCGCGTGTTGCGCGGGGCCGACGACTGTCCCGTCAGTAAGCAGCAGGCCGGAGGCCTCGGCGCGGTTTACCACGGCGTCCAGGCCCGGACTGTCAGGGCTTTCCAGCTTGTGCGCCAGCTCACCGGGCAGCGGACCGGGCAAGGTGAACCCCACGGACAGCGCCAGCAGGAGTTCACGGACTGCCGCATTCTCGCCCCGCAACTGCTGTGCCATGTCAGCGGCTCCGGCGGGAGCCGACGTCCCTGCCTCGTGCAGTTCCCGTTCGGGCTGCGTATGATTGGCGGCCATGCCTCAGACCGCCGGCTCGGTAGTTGGGACAGGATCCGTGGTGGGGGACGGTTCCGCGAACGGGTCGGGCTCCGGCGCAGGGTCCGTCGTCGGATCCGGCGCCGACGCAGGTGCCGACGACGGCTCTGGAGCCGGGCCGATGGTCGGCTCTGGAGCCGGGTCAGTAGTCGGATCCGGCGCAGGGTCAGTGGTCGGATCCGGCGCGGGGTCAGTGGTCGGATTGGTGGTCGGATCCGGCGTAGGGTCAGTGGCCGGATCCGGCGCCGGATCGGTCGTAGGACCCGGGGCCGGGTCAGTGGTAGGACCCGGGGCCGGGTCAGTGGTCGGATCAGGTACAGGATCGACGGGCAATGGGACCACGTCCGGCGGCGGATCCGTCGTCGGGGTGGTCACCGGACCCGGGGTGGAGCCTCCGGAACCCTGTGCAGGCTCACCAGAAGTGCCCGTCCCGGAAGCGGCCCCGCCGGCTGCTGGTTGGCCTGCTTCGGTAGGTGGCCTGCTGGTGGACGAGGCAGCAATGTCCAGTCCCGTGGAACTGGCCGGCGCGCCGCTGTCCTGCAGCTGGGCGCTGGCTTCAATCCCCTGCACGGGGAGCTGCGCCGCGACTGCTCCTGCCGCGGGGCCACCGGAGCCAGGTCCGCCGGTTCCGTCAGGAGGAGCAGCGCTTGGCGTGTCCTTCGCCGCATCTGCCGACGGGGCGAACATCGCCGAGAGGCTGCCGAGTCCGTCCGGGCCCTGGGCTGCCGTCGCCGTCAGCCCAGTAAAGAGCGCCGCTACCGCTGCTACCGCAGTCAGCCGCACGGTCGGACGTGGCCCGTGCGCGCCGCCCTTGCGCCCGCCAGCATGGGCACCGGCGGCATGGGCACCCGCGGCGAGTGCTGCAGCACCGGCGTCGGCATGCCGGGACCAGCTGGCTCGTCGGCCGACAGTTCCATGATGCCCGTCAGCATGCGTGAGCACGACGGCGTCGGCCAGCTCTGCGGTCATGGCAGCGGGCTGCGCGGCCCCCTCCGGCTGAGCGCGAAGGGCGGCAACCGCCGCGCCGAGGCAGATGGATGACTTCGGATCGGCGTCCACGGCGATCGGCCGGTCCAGCTGCTCCGAAATCAGCTGTGCCACCAGGGGAATGCGCGATGAGCCACCGATGAGAAGCACCGCGGACAGGTCGTCCGGGGTGAGCCCCAGGTCCTGCAGGGAACGCTCCAGGGCGTCCACTGTTTCCCGGATGGGCTCGCTGATCATCGCCTCGAAGTCGGACCGGACCAGCCGCACCTGCTGCTGGAATCCCGGCAGGAGAACCGAAATGCTCGCCTCGCTGTCCGCGGACAACGCCTCCTTGGCTTCCACACACTCCCGCCGCAGGCGCGACAGGGCCGCCAGCGCGCCGGGCGCCGACGGGTCAAGATTGGCCAGGCCCTGCCCGGCGTGATCGGCAACGTACCGCAGGACGGCTGCGTCGAAGTCGGCTCCGCCAAGCCCCTCGATCCCTTCGGGCCGGCCCAGCAGTTCAAAGTGGCCGGCGTCCGTTTTCTTCAGGACGGCGGTGTCAAAGGTCCCGCCACCGAGGTCGTAGACGGCGATGGTACTGCCAGCCTCCACCCGCACCTGGGCGGCGTAGTGCAGCGCCGCCGCTTCCGGTTCGGTGATCAGCGTGACCTTGGTCAGGTCTTTTGAGGCCAGGGCAGCGAGGATGAGCTGCGTTCGGTGCGCACCCCAGGAGGCAGGGTGGGAAAGGATAATGTCCGACGGCGGCGCTCCCTCGCGTTCTTCAGCCCGGTCTGCGACCCATCGGGCCATAGTGGCGAAGACGTCCTCAGCAGGGAGGGAAAGCGTGCCGACGGCAATGGGGACGTCGTCTCCGACTCGCCTTTTGAACTCCCGCACCACGCGCTCCGGGGAGTCAAGGCCGCGGCGCTCGGCCGCCTCCCCCACCAGGATGGGGCCTTCCTCGGGGTAGTAAACCACCGAAGGCACAGCCGTTCCGCGGAGCCCCAGCGGCAGGCTCTCCGGAACACGTGAAGCGTCGTGATTAATTCGAACTATGGCGGCGGCGGTGAAACTGGTCCCGACGTCAAGGGCGAGAACATAGTTCATGGGCACCTCGGCAAAAAACGCAGCTAGCTGTCTGCGAGCTTCATCACTGACAACTCCCACCAAGGTAGCATCACCGTCTGCGGGGCAACACCCTTATTCATACATCGATTGGCGTATCAGTCGACCGCTGCCAAGGACAGCTGGAGAAACCCCAGTTCAGAGGCCCGAATAGGAGTGCAGACCGTTAAAGAACTGGTTGACGATGGTGAAATTGAAGACCACGCAGAGGTAGCCGACGATCGACAGCCACGCGGCGCGGGTGCCGGTCCAGCCACGCGTGGCGCGGGCGTGCAGGTAGCCCGCGTAGACCACCCAGATCACGAAGGTCCAGACTTCCTTAGTGTCCCAGCCCCAGAACCGGCCCCAGGCTTTTTCAGCCCAGATGGCGCCGAACATGAGGGTGAAGGTCCAGCCGATGAAGGCGATGGCGTTGATCCGGTAGGACAGGTTTTCCAGGCTCAGTGCCGAGGGAACCAGCCGCATAAAACCAAGCTTGTCAGCACCGCCGGCAGCCACCGTCTTTTGCCGGTGGGACTGGACCAGCTGCAGGGCGGACATGGCGAACGTGAGGGTGAAGAGTGCGGAGGAGAGTACCGCGATGGAGACGTGGATGATCAGCCAGTAGCTCTGCAGCGCAGGGACCAGGTGGCCCACGGGGGTCCAGTAAGCCACCGAGGCGGCCACCAGCATGATGATGGCCAGGCCCACCACAAACGTGCCCAGGAACCGCAGGTCGCGGCGGATCAGCACCAGCAGGAAAACCGCCACGGCCACAAAGGCGCCAGTGGTCAGGAATTCGTACATGTTGCCCCACGGCACCCGGCCTGCACCCACGGCACGCGTGATGACGCCGGCAGCATGGATCAGCACGCCGAGAACTGTGAGGGCAACGGCGACCCGCGCCGGAACGCGGCGTTCCGCCGCATAGCGCATATCGGCGTCGGCGGTCTGCCCTGCCCCGGAAGCGTCGCCGCCCCGCTTGGCCACGGACGACGACGGCCGCTCGGCCCGGCCCACCGGTCCGGCCAGGTGCGAGTCCACCCTGTCCGTTGCCACGCTGTCGGCTGCCGCGGCTGAACCAGCAGCAGAACCAGCAGACGCACCGGCGCCGGCCATCGCGGGCACCCTGGTCCCGGCAGCCCCGGCCGCCTTCAGGTCTATGGCGCGCAGCGCCCTGCTGCTCTTCGCGAGGTCCCAAGCGAAGGCGATGAAGGCCACGGTGTACGTGCCGGCTGCGAGCAGCATAAACAGCTCGCTGTACTGGCCCATGGTTTCGTTGATGGCGAACGGCATTACTGGTCCTTTTTCGGCCCGGTGGGGCCCGCTGGGGTGGTGACAGAGTCTGCGCCATTATCGCCCTGGCGGCTGGGAGTTTGCTGGGTGACGCTGGAATCGGAATCGTCAGCAGATTCGCCGGAATCGGAATCCGCAAGCTGCCACTCTTCGGACAGCAGCTTCCTGACGGCAACCGCTTCCGCGGCGAGCCGGTGGTCCTCACCGCGGGCAAGCAGGCCATACTCCACCATGGTGCGGCCGTCCTCGTGCGTCCCGGTCCGCACCCAGACGCGGCGCCGGTTCACGTAGAGCGAGACGATCAGGCCGCCCACGGCCAGCAGAGCGAAAATGAGGGCGTAGAGCTGGCCCGGGTTGTGGTGGATGTCCACGCCCACGTACCGCTTCACGCTGTCAAAGCTGATGCTGCCCTTGCCGTCCGGCAGGGTGTAGGTGCTGCCCGGAGCCAGGGTGATGCCGCCGGCGTCCAGGTTGCGGGCGTTCAGCGGCGTGAGGTCACTGACGTCGAGTTCAAAGACGTTCTGCGGCGAGCCGGCGTCCAGGCCAAGGTCCCCGAAGTACGAGTTCAGCGTCAGCTGCGGGTTGAACAGGTCCGGATCGCCGCTGAAGGACACCCCCTCCTCGGTGATAAACGCCGTGGGCAGGAAGAACCCCACGAAGCCCAGCTGTTCGGGCCGTGCGTCGGGGACCTTGATCACCAGGGACGAGTAGTAGTTGTCACCCTGGAGCTTGGCCACCACGGGACCCTGCATGGCCACGTTGCCGGCGCCGTCGCGGATGGTCACCACGGGTGCGTAACCGTTGCCGGTGAGGTAGATGCTGGTGCCGCCCAGGGTCACGGGCTCGTTGACCTTCAGGACTTCCTGCTTGGCGGGCGAGTCCGGGGTTTCCCGCGTGGTGACTTCGGCGTTGAAGTCGATGGGCTGGCCGATTTTGCCTGGTGATTCGCGGTCAAACAAGACGTCGAATTTGTCCAGCTGGATGGAGTACGGCTGCAGCTGGCTGGACTGGAAGTTGGTGCCGGGGGTGAACTGGTCGTAGCCCACCAGGGTGTTCACGAAGGTGTCGCCCTCCACCAGGATGCGCTGGCCGCTGTAGCCGAACAGGCCGCCCACGGCCACCGAAACCAGCACGCCGATCAGCGACGTGTGGAACACCAGGTTCCCCACTTCCTTGGCAAAGCCGCGCTCGGCACCCAAAGACGGCCGCGCGCCGTCGTCGTCCCTCACCTCAACGCGGTAGCCGCGCTTTTTCAGCACCCCGGCGGCGCTGCGGATGGCGTCCGACGCCGGGAGGCCGGCGTCGGCGGGAACCACCAGGGTGCCGTACTCGGGAAGGCGGGAGAGACGCTTGGGGGTCCGCGGCGGCTGGGAGCGCATGGCCCTGTAGTGGGCGATGGCGCGCGGGACCACGCAGCCGATCAGGGAGATGAACAGCAGGATGTAGATGGCCGAGAACCAGGCCGACGAGTAGACGTCGTAGAGCTGCAGGGTGTCCAGCAGCTTCCCGTAGTCCGGGTTGTCCTTGATGTACTGCGTCACGATGGACGGGTTTGCCGGGCGCTGCGGGAACAGCGAACCGGGCACCGCGGCGACCGCCAGGAGCAGCAGCAGGAACAGCGCCGTGCGCATGCTGGTCAGCTGGGTCCAGGCCCAACGCAGCATCTCCACCGGCCCCAGGACTGGCAGCGCCGCCTCAGTTTTGGCGGCGGCAACGGGTGCCGAGGACTTCTTGTTTGCTTTCACGCGCTCGCTCATCAGATCGGCAACTTCACATCGGTTTGGAACCAGTACTGCAACTCGGTGACCCAGGTGCCCCAGACGCCGCTGGCCATCAGCAGGCCCAGCACCACCAGGATCCCCCCGCCGATCCGCTGGATGGCCAGGCGGTGCGTGCGGAAGAAGGACATCACGCCCATGCCGCGTCGCACCGCCAGGGCGATCAGCAGGAACGGGATGCCCAGGCCCAGGCTGTAGACAAATGCCAGAAAGGCACCCTTGGCAGCGGAGGAACCGCCGGACAGGCTCAGGAGCTGGACGGCGGAGTAGGTGGGCCCGATGCACGGGGCCCAGCCCAGGCCGAACGTGAGGCCCAGCAACGGCGCGCCCCACAGGCCGGCCGGCGGCTTGGCATGGATCTTCGCATCACGCTGCAGCCAGCCGAAACCGCCCATAAACACCACACCCATGAGGATGACCAGGAGCCCCAGGAGCTGGGTGATCCAGGCATTCTGCGAGCCGGTGATCAGGGTGCCGAGCTGGCCGAACGCGCCGCCCAGAAGCACGAAAATCACCGAGAACCCCAGCACAAAAAGCCCGATGCCCGCCAGCATCCGGCCGCGCTTCTGCTTCTCCAGGTCCACGCCGCTCAGGCCGGTGACGTAGCCAAGGTAGCCGGGCACCAGGGGCAGCACGCACGGCGACAGGAAGGACACCAGGCCGGCGAGCAGCGCCACCGGGATGGCAAGCAGGAGCGAGCCGTTCAGGATGGTTTCGGCGAAGGGGCTGTTCACGGTCCGGGGCCGCCGCTACTCTGCCACGGCGGCGGTGATGAGGGCTTTGAGGGTGCCCTTCTGGATTTCGCCCAGCACGCGCGAGGCCACTCGGCCCTGCTTGTCCAGGACCAGCGTGGTGGGGACTGCCCCCGGCGGAACCAGCCCGGAGACGGCCAGGAGCACGCCGCCGTTCTTGTCATCGAAGCTGGGGTAGGTCAGGTTGAAGGTCTTGTCGAAGGCCTCTGCGGTGCCTTTTTCATCGCGGAGGTTGACGCCAAAGAACTGCACGCCCTGGTCCTTGAAGTCCTGGTGCAGCTCTTCCAGGATGGGTGCTTCAACGCGGCAGGGTGCGCAGGCGGCGAACCAGAAGTTCAGGACCGTCACCTTGCCCTGGAAGTCCGCTGGGGCTATCTGGGTGCCGTTGAACAGCGTGCCGTTAATGGCGACGGCGGCCTTTCGGTCCGCGGCGGTGAACTCGGTCACCGAGCCGTCCCCGGCCACGTAGTTCTTGTTGTCGCCGGCTTTGGCCTGCTTGGCAAGGGCGTCTTCCTGCGCACAGGCGGACAGGCCCAGGGTCAGGACGGTCAGGGCGGCGCCGCCGGCAGCGAGTACGGCACGGCGGGATGTCGTGCTTGAAACAGCACGGGATGTTGTGCGGTTGTTCGTCATGTCAGGCTCCGGGGGTGCTGGCGGCACCGGGAAGAAGTGCGGCAGCGGGCTCACTGTACTCAACGCGCAGGAGCGAACCGTCGTCGTCGAACACCAGGGAGGTGATGGACGTCAGCGTGCACTCGCGTTTGCGCGGGTCATGCCACAGCGGCCTGCCTTCGGCGCTGAGGCGGGTGGCCCAGATGGGGAGTTGGTGGCTGACCATGATGGCTTCCGGCCCGTCGGTTCCGTGGTCGCCGGCGGCCAGTTCGATGGCCCGGAGCCGGGCGTCCTCAACAGCTGACATGACGCGTGCGGCCTGGGCCTTGTACGGTTCGCCCCAGGACGGCCGGAACGGGTTGACCAGGTGCGGCCAGTGCTTGGGCTTCCGGAGCTCGGCCTTGGTGACCTTCATGCCCTGGAAGTAGTTTTCCGCTTCAATGATACGGCTGTCCGTGTGGAGTTCCAGGCCAAGCGCCTCAGCCGTGGGGGCCGCTGTTTCCTGCGCCCTTACCAGCGGCGACGCCGCGAGGTAGACGATCCTGGCCCCGCGCGCGGCACGCTCGGCGAAGTGGTCGGCGAGCATCTGCGCCATTTCCCGGCCCAGCTCGGAGAGGTGGAATTCGGGCAGCCTGCCGTACAGAACGCGGTCAGGATTGTGGACCTCGCCGTGGCGGAGCAGATGGACAGTGGATTGGGGCATGTTTACCAGTTTCTCAAAGATGGCGTGCTATCCGAAATCTTCTACATCCAGTAGAACTCAAACTTTTGGAAAAATGTTCCGGAACCGGGAACAAAACATGCAAACGCATGTTTATACTGGATGCAGCGGATAGTTGAGGATTCAACAGATGAAGCGTCAAGCTATCCGGAAGTACCACCCGACAAACCAAGGAGAAACACCATGACTCTTCCCGCAGACGTCACCACCGGCACCTGGACCCTCGACAACTCGCACAGCGAGATCGCCTTCACTGTTCGGCACGCAGGCATCAGCAAGGTCCGCGGCCAGTTCAAGGATGCCGTGGCAACCCTGGACCTCGCCGACAACGTGGCCGATTCCAAGATCAGCGCCACCATCCAGACCGCCAGCTTCGACTCCGGCGATGTCAACCGCGACGGCCACGTCCGCGGCGAAGACTTCTTCGACGTCGAGACCTTCCCGGAAATCTCCTTCGTCTCCAACAGCCTCGTGGCCAAAGGCAACAGCTACGAGCTGACCGGGGACCTCACCATCAAGGGCGTCACCCGCCCCGTTGCCCTTGAGACCGAATTCAACGGCGTGGCCGTGGACCCGTTCGGCATGACCCGCGCCGGCGTCTCCGCTGAAACCACCATCAGCCGCAAGGACTTCGGCCTGACCTGGAACGCTGTGCTGGAAGCCGGCGGCGTGCTGGTCAGCGACAAGGTTGCCATCAACCTGGAGCTCGCGTTCATCGCACCCGCAGCATAGGTTTCTTCCTGAAGCACCCCGGCCGCCAATTCCCCGGAATCTGGCGGCCGGGGTGCTTTGTTTTTATCCCCTAGATACCGGCGGATACGCGGTCTACAGTGAGACCCATGAGCAACAGTGAAGTACCGCAGCCACAGCAGCCCCAGCAGCCCGGCGCCGAGCAACCGGGCGCCCAGCCGCCCGTCACTCAGCCGCCGGCCGGCAACGTTCCTCCGGCCGGCTACGAGCCGCCACCGGCCTACCCGCAGCAGGGCCAGGCTTATCCCGCGCCGGGACAGGCCTACCCTCAGCCCGGCCAGCCATACAACCAGCCGGGCCAGCCGGGCGGCTTCCGTTTTGAGATGCCAACCGACGGCCCCCGCAACTTCAACGACGTTATGCCCAAGGCCGGGTTCTCCGGCATGTTCAGCGTGACCGGGCTGCCCACCGAGCTCAAGGTCTCGTACTGGATCTGGCTCATCGGCGGCATGCTGGGAGTCCTTGGCGGCCTGTTCGGCGTGTTGGGTTCGCTGGCGTTGTTCGTCGTGGCACCCGGGCTGGCCGTTGTGGTCCTCCTGCTCGTCCTGGTGGCACTGGCCCTGGCGGCGGCCCAGATTGTCCTGGTCCTGAAGATGAAGGAGGGCAAGGAATGGGCAAGACTTGCGCTCACCATCGTGGCCGGTGTTTCGCTGGTGCTCGCCGTGCTTGGCGGCAGCGTGGGCGGCGGCGGCATGGGCCAAGGCATCGGCAACAACTGGCTGGGCTTCCTCATCAGCGCCGCGGCAACGGTGCTCATGTGGCTGCCGAACTCGCAGGCCTGGTTCAACGCCGCCAAGGGCCGCGCGTAGACCGGATCCAGTAGAAACACAGCCTTGCGCGACGCCCGCTGAGTTCTGTGGGAATACCTCTCCGGAATGATCCCCCGCGGCACCCGCCGGGGGTACGGTGGGAAGTAAGCCGTACTGGGGGCAGGCCAGTTGGACTGCACCCAGCAGCCGAACTGACATCCGACCTGCAAAGGACCGCTCATGAGCACGCCTGTCCCGCCTCCCGTCCCGAACGAGCCCGAGCCCGGCAACCAGCCGCCAGCGCCCCGATACGGCGAGAACAGCCCGCAGTTCGGGCAGCCCACACCGCCGGCGCCACAGTACGGGCAAAACGCCCCGCAGTATGGCCAGCAGACTCCCCCGGTACCCCAGTACGGGCAAAACGCACCGCAGTATGGCCAGAACAACCCGCCGCAGTTCGGCCAGCCCACGCCTCCGCCCTATGGCCAGCAGCCGTACGGGCAGTCCCCCTATGCGCAGTACCCGTCCGAGCAGCCGCAGGCCACGGGATCCAACGGGGTTCCCCAGCTGGTCAACATCTCGTTCTGGCTGCTGATTGGCGCGGGTGTTGTGTATGTCATCAGCCTGCTGATGGGCATTGGCATGCTTGACGATCCGTTGTTCCGGAATGCGTTCGACGACGCCATGCGCAGCAGCGGTGCCACTGGTGCGGAATTCGCGTTCGACGACTTCAAGGGTGTCATTGCCGGATCGCTCGTGGTCTTCGCGATCATCGGTGCGGGGTTGTACGCGCTCGTGGCGTTCTTCGTCCGCAAGGGCAAGAACTGGGCCCGCATCCTCGGTACGGTTTTCGCGGCACTGTCCATTTTCGGCCTCTTCGGACCACCGAGCCTCGGAACTGTGGGAACGCTGGCCGGGATCGCAGCGATCGTGCTGCTCTACCTGCCGGCCGCGGCACCGTACTTCCGCAAGCAGCAGCCGTTCGCTAACCCGTATGGCGCCCCGGGCACCACGCCTGGCAACCCCTACGGGCAGTAGTACCAACGAGTCGCATCCACACCCTAACGGGCGTGGGCCCCATCAGCCGCCGACGAACTAGGTGGTCTGGTCCGGGGTCTGCGCCCGTTGTGCGTGATAGGCGAGGATCTGCAGTTCGGTGGCCATATCCACCTTGCGGAGGTTGACGCCCTCGGGGACCTGCAGCATAACGGGGGCGAAGCTCAGGATGCTGTGGACGCCGGCCGCCACCACGCGGTCGCACACGGCCTGCGCCGCATGAGCCGGAAGTGCCAGGACCACCATGTTGGCGCCCGTCCGCTGCAACACGACCTCCATGTCCGCAGCGTCGCTGACGCGCAGCCAGCCCACTTCATTGCCCACCACCATCTGGTCGGCGTCGAAAATTGCCACGACGTCAAACCCGCGGGACTCGAAGCCGCCGTAACGGGCCAGGGCCTTGCCGAGGTTACCCGCGCCAACAATGGCGACCTTCCAGTCGTGGGTCAGCCCCAGGGCCGCGGAGATGTGACGGCTAAGGTACTGCACTTCGTAGCCCACTCCGCGCGTGCCGTAGGAACCCACATAGGAAAGGTCCTTGCGAAGGGTTGACGAGCTCACTCCTGACGCTTCCGCCAGCGATTCCGAAGATACCCGTTCGACGCCGTCGGACAGCAGCGTGTTAAGGGCGCGCAGGTAGATGGTCAGCCGGGCCACTGCTGCGGGCGGTATTTGCTTGGTGGACTCGGCGCCGTGGACGGTCGGTGCGCTGTGGCCAGCCTCTGTACCTTGGACAGCATGGGGAGATGGATCCAGTGAAGTCACTATCCCCTCCATCCCATCGCGTCGTGACTCCACTCTAGAGCCCCGCAGCTGGTGCCAACAAAGCCGGTGTCATTCTGCGGGCCGCTTTCCTATTGGGCCATGGCGCGTTTGAGGACGCGCTCCAGCCGGGCTTCGTCGATCTTCCAGAAATCGCGTTGGATTCCATCCACCAGGACTACGGGGATTTCCTCCGCGTACCGCTCACGCAGTTCCGGCAGCTCGTCCACCTGCTGTTCCGTCCACCCGAGTCCCAGCGAGGCAGTAACGCGTCCGACGGCGTCGCGCGCTCCTGCACACAGGTGACAGTCTGCCTTGGTTATGAGGACTACCTCGGGTTTTGCCATGCATTAACCGTATCGCCCTTCAGGGCAGAGAGCTGGGCAGAGGACAGCGGCCGACGGCGGGTCGTACGGCGGGTCGTACGGCGACGCGGGTCTCCGGGCGAGCGCTGGCACTCGCGCTGGCACTGAAATCTTGGTCACCGAGTATTGACTAGACTCGTGGACATGCCCGAGGAGAAGTACGTCGCTGTGGTGACCCAGCCGGATGCGTTGATGCAGACCGGCGAAGCCGCCTTCTTCGACGTCGATAACACCCTCATGAAGGGCGCCAGCCTCTTCCATGTTGCCCGCAAGATGCACCAACGCGGCGCCTTCACCCTGACGCAGGCTGCGGGGTTCGCGTGGAAGCAGTTCAAATTTGTGGCGCGCGGCGAGAACATGGACGATGTCCACGCTGTCCGCGACTCCGCCCTCACCCTCGCCGAGGGCATCACCGTGGAAGACGTCAAGGCCCTGGGCGAAGAGGTCTACGACGAAATGATCGCGTCCCGGATCTGGCCCGGCGCCAAGGCACTGGCGCAGCAGCACCTGCGCGTGGGCCGGCGGGTCTGGCTGGTTACCGCAACCCCCATCGAGGTTGCCGCGGTCATTTCCACCAGGCTCGGCCTGACCGGAGCCTTGGGCACCGTGGGCGAGGTTGCCGATGGCATGTACACCGGCCGGCTGGTGGGCGACATCCTGCACGGTTCCGCCAAGGCAGTGGCAGTGCAGGCCCTGGCCCACGCCGAAGGCCTGGACCTTAAGCGGTGCTGGGCCTACAGCGACTCATACAATGACATCCCGCTGCTGACCCTGGTGGGGCACCCGGTAGCCATCAACCCTGATGCCAGGCTCCGCCGCCACGCGCGGGACAATAACTGGCCGGTCTACGACTTCCGTTCCGGCCGCCGCGCCGCCACCCTGGGGCTCAAGGCAGCAACGGCCGGCGGCGTAATTTACGGACTGTGGAAAGGCTTCGCCCGCATCCGCGGCCCGCGGGCATAACCGCCGCCGCAACTGTCGACGTCGACGTTTCGCGTAGGAGCGCATCGCCGCCGATCGCGGGACAGAGGTCGCCCAGCGACCGCCGGACCCCCTATCGGCGGAAGTGAAGGCCCGCGGGCCCCGGCCCGAGCTTGCGAGGGTGGGCAGGGCTAAACGCTAAGCGACGGTGAAACGTCGATGGCGACCTCACCCGACGCAAAAAAATGCCCGCTGCCGAGAAGGCAACGGGCATTTTACGCTTGTCGAAGTATCTCTACTTCTTATTGCGGCGCTGGTGACGGGTCTTACGAAGCAACTTGCGGTGCTTCTTCTTGGCCATACGCTTGCGACGCTTCTTAATAACTGAACCCACGAAAGTTCCTCACAAACTAGATGCAGTACCTGTCTGATGGAAATGGTCCGTGGACAGAGCTACAGACTGAAACAACTGACAGATTCTTACAATGACGTAAAACGTTCCTTAACAGGGTACCGCTTCTTGGCGATGCCCACTGACCGCAGGTAATGCTCAGGCGGTTTCGGAGTGCCCGTCCACCACAGCACCCTTGAGGTACTGCTCGACGGCGCTCTCCGGCACCCGGTACGACCGGCCGAAACGCACCGCGGGCATTTCGCCTGAGTGGACCAACCGATAGACGGTCATTTTGGAGACGCGCATGACCTCGGCCACTTCGGCCACGGTCAGGAACTTCGCGTTCGAGAAGTTCTGTTCTGCGGACATTTCCCTATTCCTTTGCTGATGGATGACGACAATACCCCAGCTTTGATTCATATTCGGTGTGCCGATGCTGAGCCATCCACCAACCATGTGTTAGATACTCTAGAGGTTCATGGGGCTGTAGTGAAAGTCATCCGGGCAATCATTAAGCGGTCCGGCGCTTCCTGGCGGACGCCGCGAGCTGATCGAGGACCGAAACGGAGACGTCCCAATCCATGCACGCGTCCGTGACACTCTGCCCGTAGACCAGTTCCGCCCGGCCCGCCGCATGCTCGGAGACATCCAGGTTCTGGGCTCCGCCCACCAGGAAGCTCTCCAGCATGACACCTGCGATGGCCTGTGCCGCCTCGCCGCCGTCCTCCAGTTGCGCGCCGATTTCCAACGCCACTTCCGCCTGCCGGTGGTGGCTCTTGCCACTGTTGGCGTGGCTGGCGTCCACGATCAGCCGGGGATTGAGCCCCTTGCCGGCGAGCTTAGCGGAGGCGCTTTCGACGTCGGACGCTGAGTAGTTAGGCCCCTTCCGTCCACCCCGGAGGATGACGTGCGTGTCCGGGTTCCCGGCGGTGGCCACCAGCGCGGCCCGGCCGTCGCCGTCGATCCCCAGGAATGCCTGCGCGGCAGCGGCGGCGCCGCACGCGTCGAGCGCGACCTGGAGGTCGCCGTCGGTCCCGTTCTTGAAGCCGATGGGCATGGAGAGACCGGAGGCAAGCTGGCGGTGGATCTGGCTCTCGGTGGTGCGCGCCCCGATGGCTCCCCACGAGATCAGGTCCGCCATGTACTGGGGGCTGATGGGTTCCAGGAATTCGGTGGCCGTGGGCAGACCCAGCGCGGTGACCTGCTGCAGGAATTCCCGGGCGGTCCGGAGCCCGGTGACCATGTCATGGCTGCCGTCCAGGCGAGGATCGTTGATCAGGCCCTTCCAGCCCACCGTCGTGCGGGGCTTTTCGAAGTACGTGCGCATCACGATCAGGAGGTCGTCACGGTGCTTCTCGGCCTGGCTGACCAGCCGGCGGGCGTATTCCAGTCCAGCCTTGGGATCGTGGATGGAGCAGGGGCCCACGATGACCAGCAGCCTGTCGTCCACCCCGTCCATGATGGCCCGGACTTCGTCGCGGCCACGCTCGACGACGTCCGTCACCCGGGCGTCCAGGGGCAGCTCGGCGATGAGCTCCTGGGGCGAGGGCAGCGGCGTGAATTCGCTGACGCGCAGATTGGACGTGGATTTTGCGGGGGTGGCTGTCGCGGTGCTCATGTTCGGGTCCTGTTCCAGATAGGAAGCGGGCCCAGATCAGAACCCGCCGGAGAAATGGCGAAGGGCAGAGAATGATCTCTGCCCTGTTGGCTCTGAAGGAAGATGGATGCGTGTCAGTTAGACGCGGGCTCCTCCAGAGCCAACGAAAAATACGCATACCAACGGTTTGTCATAGGCAAACCATAACCGCGCGCTGTGACGGCCGCAAAATCACGGCCGTCACACATGGAAATCCGGGTCCGGCTAGCCACCCACTCCCCCAACTGGGTAGCAGTAGATGTCGTTTTGAGGCCTCATTACGACATCTACTGCTACCTACTTGGGCGGGGCGGGCGCCTTGTGTCAGCCCAGGAGCTCGCGGAGGTACTGCAGTTGCCTGATCCAGTGGTGTTCCTGGCCGCCCTCGTGGTTGTTGAACCGGTAGACCTCGATGTCCTTTTGTGCCGCGGAGCCGCTGCCGTAGGCGTTGAAGCTGGCGAACACGGTGGATGGCGGGCAGACATCGTCCATCTGCGCCACCGAGTACAGGGCCGGTGCGGTGGCCGCCCGCGCAAGGTTGACGCCGTCGAAATAGTTCAGGACCGCGAGCATCGGCTCATACCGGTCCCGGTGCCTGCCCAGGAAGGCCGCGATTTCGGGATAGGGGCCGCGGGCCGCGATGTCGATGGACCTGGGGAAGTCCTGCAGGAAGGGGACATCGGGCAGCGCGGCGATGACGCCGTCGAGCCTTCCGGCCACCAGCCCCGCAACCGCCACCACAATGCCGCCGCCCTGGCTGATTCCGGCCAGGACCACGCGCGCAGGATCCACCTCCGGGTGGGACTGCGCCGCTTCCACCGCGCGGAACGCGTCCACATACACGCGGCGGTAGTAGTAGTCCTCGCGGCTGCCGGCGCCCCTGGTCATCAGCCCCGCGTAGGCCACCTCGCCCGCGGACGGGTGGGGATCCGCCGTCTGGCCGAGGATCCCGCCATAGCCCTGGCCGCGGGTGTCCATGATGAAATGCGCATAGCCGGCCTGCGCCCATTTGGTGTCCTGGTTCACGAGGCCGCGGCCGCCCGAGTAGCCGATGTACTGCACGACGACAGGCAGCCGGCTTCCGGCGCGCCGATTCACCGGGAGGTGCAGCCAGCCCTTGATGGGTGCGCCGTCGTAGCCGGCGAACGTCACGTCAAAGGTGTCGATGACCGACAGGTGGTTCTCGACCGGCCCGAACGTGGCGTTGAGCGGGAACGTCCGGGCCTCGTCGAGCGTGGCGTCCCAGAAGTCCTGCAGGTCGGCCGGCGGCGTGACCCGCGATGCGTAGCCGCGGAGCTGGTCAAGGGGAAGGTCGAAGAGGGGCATGCTGCTGTCCGGTCCTGTCTCGTCGGGTTGCTATCGGAGATCCTACGTCACGCAACCCTCCCGGCGGCGCCTTCTTTGAGCGCGAAACGACACTTTGGGCCCTGCGATTAGGGCCCCACGTGTCCCCTCGCGCTGGGTTGTTCGCGCTGGATGGTTGCTGCTGGGTGGCGGGCGGTTACAGGCGGGAGAGCTGCGGCGTGAACGCCTGCAGCTCGTGCGAAGACACCACCAGTCGGCGCAGTTCCGTGAGCCCCCCGCTGACGTGCCCGGCGGCACGGGCCTGGACCAGGACATTCCCGACGGCGGTCGCTTCCACGGGCCCGGCCACCACCTTTTTGCCGGTGGTGTCGGCCGTGAGCTGGCAGAGGAGCCTGTTCTGGGAGCCGCCCCCCACGATGTGGACCACATCCACGGTGCGGTCTGCCAGGCGTTCTGCGTCCGCGATGGCCCGCGCGTAGCCCGTGGCCAGGCTGTCCATGATGCACCGGGTGATGGCCGCGGGGTCATCAGGCAGGAGGTCCCCGGTGTGGCGGACCGTGGCACGGATGCGGTGGGGCATGTTGTCCGGGGCGATGAACGCTGAATCGTCCGGGTTGATCTGCGGGCCGCCCGGGGGCAGCGCCGCTGCGGCGGCCAGCAGGTCAGCGAGTTCCGGGGTGTGGCCTTCGGCGGCCCAGGTCCGCTGGCATTCGCTGAGCAGCCAGAGCCCGCCCATGTTGCGCAGGTAGCGGATGGTGCCGTCCACGCCGCGTTCGTTGGTGAAGTTCGCTGCCCTGCTGGCCTCGGTCAGGACCGGCTGATCCAGTTCCAGCCCCACCAGGGACCAGGTGCCCGAGGAGATGTACGCGAAGTCCCCCTCCAGGGCGGGGACCGCGGCGACGGCGGAGGCGGTGTCGTGCGAGCCGACGGCCACCACCGTGGTGCCGGCCGGCAGTCCCACCCTGGACGCGATCTCCGGCAGCAGGGTGCCAACAGTTTCGCCGGGCTCGATCAGCGGCGGAAACAGGTCTTTCCGCAGGCCCAGGGCGGTGAGGAATTCAGTGGCCCACTCCCCCGCGACGGCGTCGAACAGACCTGTGGTGGAGGCATTGGTCGATTCCGTGCGGCGGACTCCCGTCAGGAGGAATGCGATGAGGTCCGGGATCAGCAGCGCCTGCAGACCGTCCAGGTCCCGCTCCGTGGCCAGCTGGTACAGGGTGTTGAACTGCAGGAACTGCAGGCCGGTGGTGCCGTAAAGCCGGGCAGGGTCCAGTTTCCGGTGCACGGGCGCGACGGCGGCTCGGCTGCGGTCATCGCGGTAGCTGTAGGGCTGGGCCGTGAGCTCCCCCGCCTTGTTGACCAGGCCGTAGTCCACCGCCCAGGTGTCGATCCCGATGCTGGTGATCGTTTCGCCCTGCAGCGCCGCCACGGTGGCGGCGGCGCTCAGGCCCGCAAGGACCTCGGTGAACAGGGCGTCGAAATCCCAGCGGAGGCCGCCGTCGAGCTCCACCACACCGTTGGGAAACCGGTGCACCGTTTCCAGCTCCACGCTTCCGGCCGCACCGGCGCCGGCGTCCCTGACCCGGCCCAGGATGACCCGGCCGGAGGAGGCGCCGATGTCGACGGCGGCGAACACGCTGCGGGCGGAAGTACCGCCGCCGTCGACACCGCCCTGTGCATGGGATGCGGTTCTGCTCATCGCAGGAAGTGCGGTGGCGTTCATCGGAGGAAGGCTGCTGCCACTCCGGCGTCCACGGGGATGTGGAGTCCGGTGGTGTGGGACAGTTCGTTGCTGGTGAGGACGGCGGCGGCGTTGGCCACGTGCTCGGGCAGGACTTCGCGCTTGAGCAGGGTCCGCTGGGCGTAGTACTTGCCCAATTCCTGCTCGTCCACGCCGTAGACCGCGGCGCGCTTGGCGCCCCAGCCACCGGCAAAGATCCCGGAGCCACGGACCACGCCATCGGGGTTGATGCCGTTGACACGGATGCCGTATTCGCCGAGCTCGGCCGCGAGGAGCCGGACCTGGTGCGCCTGGTCAGCCTTCGTGGCCGAGTACGCGATGTTGTTCGGGCCCGCGAACACGGAGTTCTTGGAGGAGATGTAGATGATGTCCCCGCCCATGTCCTGGTCGATCATGACCTTCGCCGCGGCCTTCGAGACCAGGAAGGAGCCCTTGGCCATCACGTTGTGCTGGATGTCCCAGTCCTTCTCGGTGGTTTCGAGCAGCGGCTTGGAGATGGACAGGCCGGCGTTGTTGACCACCAGGTCCAGGCCGCCGAATGCCAGCACCGCCTCCTGGACGGCTGCGGCGATCTGCGCCTCGTCGGTCACGTCCGCCTGGACACCGATGGCGACGTCGGCGCCTCCCAGCTCCGCGGCGACGGCCTGGGCGCTCTCCAGGTTCAGGTCGGCAATAACTACGCACGCGCCGTCGGACGCCAACCGGGCGGCGATGGCCTTGCCGATGCCCGACGCCGCGCCGGTGACCAGCGCGATGCGGGAGGCATGCGACTTCGGCTTCGGGAGGCGCGCGAGCTTGGCTTCCTCGAGGGTCCAGTATTCGATCCGGAACTTCTCGGATTCCTCGATCGGGGCGTAGGTGGAGATCGCCTCGGCGCCGCGCATGACGTTGACCGCGTTGAGGTAGAACTCCCCGGCCACCCGTGCGGTCTGCTTGTTTGCTCCGTAGGAGAACATGCCCACACCCGGGACCAGCACAATGGCCGGGTCCGCGCCGCGCAGCGCCGGGGAATCCGGTACCGCGTGGCGGTCGTAGTAGGCCTGGTAGTCCTCGCGGTAGGCGGTGTGGAGTTCCTTCAGCCGGTTGACGGAGTCCTCGATCGAGGCATCGGCGGGCAGGTCCAGGATCAGCGGCTTGACCTTGGTGCGCAGGAAGTGGTCCGGGCAGGACGTGCCCAGCGCGCCCAGGCGCGGGTGCTCGGCGGATTCCAGGAAGTCAAGGACGACGGCGTCATCACTGAAGTGCCCCAGCTGCGGTTTGTCCGTGGAGGCCAGGCCGCGGATCACCGGGGCGAGCGCGGCGGCCTTGGCGCGGCGCTCGGCTTCCGGGAGCGCGCCATAGCCGGCCAGCTTGGCACCGAAAGGTTCGGCTTTGCCGTTGTCGGTGATGTAGTTCTCGGCCTGCTCGATGATCCACAGCGAGTTGGCCTCTGCTTCTTCGCTGGTGGCGCCCCAGGCGGTGATGCCGTGTCCGCCCAGGATGGTGCCGATGGCCTGCGGGTTGGCGTCCTTGATCGCGGCAATGTCCAGGCCCAGCTGGAAACCGGGCCGGCGCCACGGAACCCAGAGGACCTTGTCGCCGAAGATCTTGGTGGTCAGGGCCTCGCCGTCCATGGCGGTGGCAATGGCGATCCCGGAGTCCGGGTGCAGGTGGTCCACGTGTGCGGCATCCACCAGGCCGTGCATGGCGGTGTCGATCGACGGCGCGGCGCCGCCTTTCCCGTGCAGGCAGTAATCAAAAGCGGCCACCATCTCGTCTTCGCGTTCGACGCCCGGGTACACATTCTTCAGCGCGTTCAGCCTGTCCAGGCGCAGCACCGCGAGGTTCCCCGCTTTGAGTGTGCCGAGGTCCCCGCCGGAGCCCTTGACCCACAGCAGCTGGACATCCTCACCCGTGACCGGGTCCTTCTCCGTGCCCTTGGCCGAGGTGTTGCCGCCGGCGAAGTTGGTGTTCCGCTTGTCCGCACCCAGGCGGTTGGAACGGGAAATCAGGTCTTCAACAGTCGTGTTGTCTGTGTTATGCGTAGCTGTGTTCGGCGTAGTCATTGTTATGCGCCCCATCCGGCTTGCTGGCCGCCGACGCGGTCGGCGTTGATCTGTTTCTGGTAACCGCTGGCCCTGAACGCGGCCATCGGGTCCGCGGGCAGGCCGCGGGATTCACGCCATTCGGCCAGAATGGGCCGGACGTCGGTGTAGAAAGCGTCGTTGAACACGCCGTTGGCGGCCAGGACGTCCCCGGACCGCTGGGCCTCGCCCAGGGCGGCGGTGTCCACCAGCAGGGCCCGGGCCGTCATTTCCTGGACATTCAGGACCGAGCGGATCTGGCCCGGGATCTTCTCCTCCAGGTTGTGGCACTGATCCAGCATCAGGGCCACTCCGGATTCCTTCCCGAAGCCACCGCCGCGGATGACCTCGTACATGATGCGGAAGAGCTGGAACGGGTCCGCTGCGCCCACGATCAGGTCATCGTCCGCGTAGAAGCGGGAGTTGAAGTCAAAGGAACCGAGCTTGCCCAGCCGCAGCAGCTGCATCACGATGAACTCGATGTTGGTGCCCGGCGCGTGGTGGCCGGTGTCCAGGCAGACCATGGCCTTATCGCCCAGCGCCAGGGTCTGCGCGTAGGAAGTGCCCCAGTCCGGAACATCGGTGTGGTAAAAAGCCGGCTCGAAGAACTTGTACTCCAGCACCAGGCGCTGGTTCTCGCCCAGACCCGCGTAGATCTCCTGCAGCGACTCGGCCAAACGGTCCTGGCGGCCACGCATATCGTCCTGGCCCGGGTAGTTCGTGCCATCCGCCAGCCAGACCTTCAAATCCTGCGAGCCCGTGGCATGCATGATCTCGATGCACTCCAGGTGGTGCGCGATGGCCCGGCGCCGCACCGACCCGTTCGAGGACGTCAGGGAACCGAACTTGTACTCGTCATCCTGGAACGTGTTTGAGTTGACGGTGCCCAGGCCCACTCCGAGACCGGCCGCGTACTCCTTGAGCGCGGCGTAGTCATCCACCTTGTCCCACGGGATATGCAGGGCCACCGTCGGGGCCAGGCCGGTGAGCTCGTGCACCTTGGCGGCGTCCGCGATCTTCTCCTGCACCGTCCGCGGGGTACCCGGCGTGCCGAACACCTTAAAGCGCGTGCCTGAGTTTCCATAAGCCCACGAAGGGACCTCGATGGCAAGCTCCCCGAGGCTGCCAAGCGCCGTTGCTACGTCATTCATGTTGGTTCTTCCCGGTCTTAGTGATGTGGTCTGTTGTGCTGTGGTCTTTAGTGATCTGGTCCGTTGTGCTGTGGTTCCTGCGGCCCGCCAACGGGGCCAGTGCCTCAGCTGCTAGTGGACTCCGCCGCCGCGAGCTGATCGTCAAGATTGAAGACTTCCTCGAGGACCTGGAACCCTTCGTCGGGCGCCTGGTCCGGATTGTCTGGCTTATCAAAAAGCGTGGCCATCTCGGCCTGCCAGCGGGCATTGACCTCGGTCAAGGCCATCCGCGCCCGGACGGCGTCGAAGTCGTCGCATTCGAGATATCCGATGAGGAGCCCGTCCGCACCCAGGAACAGCGAGTAGTTGTTCCAGCCGGCGTCATTCAACGCACGGAGCATTTCCGGCCACACAGCCGCGTGCCGCCGTCGGTATTCGTCGATCAGCTGTGGCTGGACCGAAGAGCGGAAACACACCCTCATCTGCAACTCCCCTGAACTTTCCAAGCTTTGAATCGTTTCATTGTTACGATTCAAAGTACTCTTGAAGTCAAGTAGGTGTCAAGCAATTTCCAGACCACATCCGGAACTACGGGAAAAGTGCCGCACACGGCATATCAGCACGGAGAAACATGAATCGCTCAGCCAGCATCAAGGACGTCGCCAACCACGCCAGCGTGGCAGTGGGCACTGTCTCCAATGTCCTGAACTACCCGGACAGGGTTTCCCAGCGGACCAAGGAGCGCGTGCAGCGGGCCATCGATGAGCTGGGCTTCGTCCGCAATGACGCCGCCCGCCAGCTGCGCGCCGGCCACAGCAGGACCATCGGGCTGATTGTGCTCGACGTCGGCAACCCCTTCTTCACGTCGGTGGTCCGGGCCGCGGAGGATGCCGCAGCCCTCCAGGGCAGTGCCGTGCTGCTGGGCGACAGCGGCCACGATGCCAGCCGGGAATCCAACTATATTGACCTGTTCCAGGAGCAGCGCGTGCAGGGCCTCCTCATCTCGCCCGTGGGTGACGTGACGGCGCGTATCGACCAGCTCCGTGAGCGCGGCGTCCCCACCGTCCTGGTGGACCGGCTCGCCGATGAGAGCAAGTACAGCTCCGTTTCGGTGGACGACGACGCCGGCGGTTACCTCGCCGCCCGGCACCTCCTGGACACCGGCCGCCGTCGGCTCGCCTTTGTGGGCGGCCCCACCTCCATCCGCCAGGTGGCGGACCGACTCCAGGGCGCAGAACGTGCCGTGAAGGAGGAAGCCGATGCCACGCTGGAGGTCCTCGATTCCGACGGACAAACGGTGCTGGCAGGCCGCAGTGTTGGCAACCTGCTGGTGGAGCGGGGGCCCGGCGAGCTGCCGGACGGCATCTTCTGCGCCAACGATCTGCTTGCCCTGGGTGTGATGCAGTCACTGACCATGACGCACGCGTTGCGGATCCCGGAGGACATTGCGCTGATTGGGTACGACGACATCGACTTCGCCGTCTCCGCCGTCGTCCCCCTCTCCTCCATCCGGCAGCCAACCGAAGCCCTGGGGCGCACAGCCATCGAGCTGCTGGCCGAGGAACTCGAGTCCGACACTCCAAAGCACCGGGCCGTCATCTTCACCCCCGAACTGGTGGTGCGCCAGAGCACCGCCCCGGCCAAGGGATCCTCCGCCGGCTAGGGATTTCCGGTTCGAGCAGTTGTGTATTCGAGCAGTTCTGGAGAAGCGTCCTCGGCGCCCGGACACTAGCGTGGACGCCAAGAGACCGCCAAGGAAGGAACCCGCAATGACGGACATGAACAAGACCGGCACGAGCGCCAAGTCGTATGACGGCTTCGATGCGGACGAACGGGCCGCAATGAAGGAACGGGCCCAGGAGCTCAAGGCTGCATCGCGAAAAGGGGCCCGCGCCGCTAAGCCGGATGGCGAAAGTGATGTGCTCGGGAAGATCGCCGAGATGTCGGACCCGGACCGCGCCATCGCCGAACGGCTGCATGCCATCATTACGGACAACGCCCCGGAACTCGCGCCGAAGACCTGGTACGGAATGCCTGCCTACGCCAAGGACGGCAAGGTGGTCTGTTTCTTCCAGCCCGCGGACAAATTCAAGGCACGGTACGCGACGCTCGGATTCAGCGACCCCGCAAACCTCGACGACGGCAACATGTGGCCCACCTCCTATGCCCTGACCAAGCTCACTGCCGCAGACGAAGCAAGAATCGTCGAGCTCGTGAAGAAGGCGGTCAGCTAGCGGCTCAGCCTGCTCCGGACAGGGGCGCCCGAGCTGCCGCAATTTCCTCTTGCCAGTTCGTGCCAACGGTGGGACTCTTCTGGAAGAGCGAGAGGTCCGTGAGTCCCATGGCACAAAGCACGGAGATCGACGGCGTTGCGGTCGATGAATTACAGACATCCTTTCGGGGCGACCTCGTCCTTCCGGTTGACGCTGGTTACGATGAGCATCGCAGGGTGTGGAACGGGTCGATTGACCGCCGGCCCGCACTGATAGCCCGCTGTACCGGCGTCGCAGACGTGCGAGCTGCCATCCGGTTCGCCCGCTCGCACAATCTGCTGGCCGCTGTGCGCGGAGGCGGACACAGCTTTCCCGGGCTGTCAGTGTGCGACGACGGAATGCTCATCGATCTCGGGCCCATGAAGGGCATCCGTGTGGACCCCGAGGCGAGAACGGTCCGCGTCCAGGCCGGCGTACTGCTCGGCGAGCTCGATCGCGAGACGCAGGAGTTCGGTCTCGCTGTCCCGTCTGGAGTCGTGACCCACACCGGGGTGGCGGGCCTCACGCTGGGCGGCGGTATCGGCTGGGTCATGCGCAAGCACGGACTCACCATTGACCAGCTGCTGTCCGTGGACGTGGTCACCGCCGACGGCGAGCTGGTCAAGGCAAGCGAGAACGAGAACGCCGACCTCTTCTGGGGCCTCCGGGGTGGAGGCGGAAACTTCGGCATCGTCACCGACTTCGAGTTCCGGCTTGTCTCTGTGGGTCCGTACGTTATGGCCGGGCCCGTCTTTTGGCCGATGGAGGATGCGCCGGAGGTGCTGCGGTTTTACCGTGACTGGATCGCAGACTGCCCCGACGAGCTTATGACCATCGCCGTGCAGCGAAGGGCACCAGCGCTGCCGATCGTACCGCCCGAGCTGGTGGGCAAGCTCGTCCTTGGGGTAACCGCCTGCTACGCGGGCCCGATTGAGGAGGGCGAACAGGTCCTGCGTCCGCTCAAGGAGTTCGGCTCACCCGTGCTCGATCTTTGCCAGCCCAAGCCCTTCCTGGAGCATCAGAGGACCTTTGATCCGTCCTTCCCGCACGGCTGGCATTACTACGTCAGGTCCTGTGACGTCGCGGCCCTCAGCGATGACGTCATCAACATCGTGGTGGAGCACGGCAGGCGCATCACCTCGCCGGTCACGAGCGTCGCCCTGTGGCAGATGGGCGGTGCGGTGGGCAGGATCGACGACGGTGCTACCGCCTTCAACGGCCGCCAGGCCGGGTTCACATTCAACATTAACGGCAACAGCAAGACCGCCGATGGTTTCGCCGCCGAGCGCCAGTGGGCCCGCGACTATTGGTCTGCCCTGGCGCCCCACC
The DNA here is from genome assembly GCF_002929755.1 of Arthrobacter sp. 4R501. Classification (NCBI taxonomy): domain Bacteria; kingdom Bacillati; phylum Actinomycetota; class Actinomycetes; order Micrococcales; family Micrococcaceae; genus Arthrobacter; species Arthrobacter sp. 4R501. The sequence continues at coordinate 92,560 of NZ_PJIW01000002.1, forward strand.
ACACCAGCGTCTACGTGAACTTCCTGATGGAAGAGGGCGAGGAACGTGTCAGGCACGCGTACGGCGCCGCCAAGTACGACCGGCTCAAGGCACTCAAGCGCACGTACGACCCCACCAACTTCTTCAGCCTCAACCAGAACATCAAACCCGGCTGAACATTTAGCCATGGATCGGAGAACGTCATGCTCCAAAACCTGTTGTGCAAGATGAATCTGCGCCACGATTGGCACATCCAAAGCACGGAAGACGGCGGCCGCTACCGGCGCTGCCAAAACTGCGGCAAATACCAGGAGGGTGGCTCCGGCGGCAGGAACGGCAACTGGGCAGCGCCGTTGGGCATGTAACCACAGCCTGCAACACGCACTGGACTATCACCATGGTTATGCCGCACACTGGATTCGGGAAAGCGCTTACCCAACCTTAGTGTCCCCCGGGGCAGGAACGGAGCCCCATGGCCATATCACCTTCCGCCGCGTCACAGTCCGGCCATCGCGGACACGCCGGACACTCGGCGTCCCCGGCGAGGATGGCGCTGGTAGGCGTCCACGGCTTCGGCACACACCACCTGCGCAACCTTGAACGCCTGCAGGCTGCCGGCGTCGTCGAACTCATTGCCGTGGCCGATCCCCAGCCGCCGGCCCCGGGGTCCGTGCCCGATACAGCCGCCGTTTTCCCGGGACTCACCGAACTGCTGGCTGCCACTCCGGACCTGGACGTGATCATCGTGGCCACCCCCATCCAGACCCACGCCCCGCTGGGCCTCGCCGCCCTGGCCACAACAGCGGACCTCTATCTGGAGAAGCCCCCGGTCGCTTCCCTGGCCGATTTCAACATTCTGTGTGAGGCCGCTAATACATCGGGCCGGAGCGTGCAGATCGGCTTCCAGAGCCTGGGCTCGCACGCGCTGGCGGCCATCGAGGATCTGCTGGCCAGCGGAGCCATCGGCACGCTGCAGGGCATCTCAGCCACCGGCCGTTGGGTCCGCGACAGGGCCTACTACAAGCGCTCCCGCTGGGCCGGAAAGCGGAGCATTGACGGCGTCGACGTGGTTGACGGCGTAGCCACCAACCCGCTGGCCCATGCCGTGGCAACCGCCCTCCGGATCGCCGGCGCCCGCACCATTGAAGATGTCGCCTCGGTGGAAACCGATCTCTACCGGGCCAATGACATCGAATCCGACGACACCTCCGTCATCCGGATCCGCACCGCCAAGGGACTTCCCGTCACCTGCGCACTCACCATCTGCGCCACCGAATCCGCGGAACCTTACGTCACACTGCAGGGCGCGCGGGGCAAGGCCGTGTTTCACTACACCGAAGACCGCCTCACCGTGACCACCCCTGCCGGGCAGACCGAGCAGGTCTTCGGCCGGGACGACCTCACGGAGAACCTGCTGGCCCACCGCCACGAAGGCAGGGAACTCATCAGCCCGCTCCTGGACAGCGGAGCCTTCATGCTGGTGCTCGAAGCCATCCGGACCGCACCGGCGCCGGCCCTCATCGAGGGCGCCTACGTCCATTGGGCAGGCGACGGCGATGCTGCGCACGCCGTCGTCGTTGGGATCGAGGAAGCCCTGGAGCGCGCAACGCACGAGCACGCGACCTTCAGCGAACTTGGACTGCCATGGGCCCTGCCAGCACGCGGAACTGCTTCCTGATGGGCGTCTCCCGCAACCAGGAAGCAACCCCCACACTGACTCGACAAGGCCAGCTGCAGGCAGCCGGCCTGCTGACCGACGGCTTGGCGCACTGCCTCACTACGTCACTGCGCCCCGTGTTTGGCTGGACACTGGCCCAGCCGGAGGACGCCGACCCCGCCGCGGCACGGCAGACAGGCTACGAGATCGCCGTCGAGGATTCGTCCGGAGCGGAGGTCTGGCACTCCGGACCCATCCCCTCATCCCGCCAATCCGGGATCCCCTACGGCGGTCCGGAACTGGCCGAGGACGCGGACTACAGCTGGCGGGTCCGGGTGAGCGACGCCGCCGGAAACTCCGGCACCTGGTCCGAAGCCGCGTCATTCAGCACCGGGCTCTCGGACAGCGGATGGGATGCCGACTGGATCCACCGGGCCCCGGGCGGGCGGGCTCCGCTGGACGTCCTCGAAGGCGCCCTTCGCGTCGCGGGCTCCCCGTTCCTGCCCATTCCCTGCCCTCCCATCCGCCGCTTCTTGCTGGAATCACGTCTCCGGCCGGTGATGGGGTGGGCCGGCCTGCTCCTTCGCAGCAGCGGACCGGGCACTGGATTGCTGTTGGAACTGAACACGGCAGGCAATGTGGTGCTCCGCCGCGCCCCGGAATGGGACATCCCCGCCCCTGCCACTCCGGACACCGAGGTGCTGGCCAGCGCCCAGCTGCAACGCAACGCCGTTGCCAGCCAGGAACGGCTGCCCGGCAAGGACCTGGTCCCCGGCACTTGGCAGGATCTGAGCGTTTCCGACGACGGGGCCACCGTCACCGTTAGCCTCGACGGCGTTGAACTGCTCACCGTCAACGAGCCGCTCCCCACGGGGTTCGAGGGTCGGTTCGCGCTGCATCAGGGTCCCCGCAGCCAGGCCGAGTACGCCTCGATTCGGATCACTGACCGCGCGCCAGCTGACACGACTCAAGCCGTCGGCAAGGTGCTGCTCGACCACCGGTTCAGCGCCGGCCCGGAAGAGGCCCGCGCGTTCCTGGGCCACTGGGCACAAACCACGGCGCACCGGCAGCCCGACGAGTGGACACTTTTCCGCAGCACCGTCTTGCTCACGGGAACTGTGGCCCGCGCACGCCTCTTTGTGGCTGCGAACCATCATGCGCAGGTGGCGTTGGACGGCACCGCTTGCCTCAGCACCACGTCCTTCGGCTACCCCGGCGAGGGATATTACGACGCCGCCGACGTCACCGCGCTGCTCGCGGCGCACTCCCCCGGAGTGCCGAATCAGTCGGGCCATCGGGGCCAGCCCACTCCGCAGCAGCCCGCGGAGGTCCAGCTGACCGCCCTGCTGCACTGGTACGGCCCCGGCCAGGGCAGAGCTGCCGGCGTTCCCGGGCTGTTGGTCCGCCTCAGCGTGGACTACACCGACGGCCGCCGCGAGGTCTTCGGCTCCGGTCCGGACTGGACCGCCACCGAGGCCCCGTACCGGCAAGCGGGCTACCGGAACGATGAGGGCGATCCCGTGGAGCACCTCGACGGCCAGGCGGCGGCCGCCCTGGATGCCGGCCAGGACATGCCGCCGGCACTGAGCTACGGCCCCCACCCCGCCCCGGAGTTCCCGGCCCTTCACCCGCGGCGCACGTCCCTGTCCGAGGAGTTTGTTGCCCCGGAAGCCTTCCTGACCGCCGCGGATGGAACCCTCGTGGCGGACTTCGGCCGGGTCATCCCGGCACGCCCGGAGGTGGACTTCCGCACCGGCGTGGCCGGGCGGACCCTGATGATCCGGGCCGGCTACTCCCTGGACGCGGCCGGCCGGGTGGACCGGAGCAAAACGGCCAGCCAGAACACCGACATGTCCTTCCCTTACACCCAGGCCGAGGGTCCGCAGCAGTTCCGCGCCACCGTGCACCTGGGCTTCCGCTACCTGGAACTCCTCGGAGTGGAGGCATCGGACCTGACCCGGGTCGGCGCCGTCGTCATTCACGGGCAGCACCCGCAGGAGGGGAGCTTCAGCAGCTCCGACGCCACGCTGGACGCGGTGTTCCGGTTGCTGCGCGATTCAGCACTGTACGGGGTCCAGGAGCAGTTCGTGGACACACCCACCCGGGAGAAAGGCCAGTTCCTGGCCGACGCCGTCAACATTTCCTACGCCACCATGGCCCTGTTCGGCGAGCACGCCTACACGGCGCAGGCACTACGGGAATTCGGCTGGTCGGCCGGCCGCTACTGGACCGCCGGTGAGGACCTGGGACGCTACAACGCGGTCTACCCCAACGGCGACGGGAAGCGGGACATCCCCGACTTTTCGCTCATGATGCCGGAGTGGGCCGAGGAGTACCACCTGCGGACCGGCGACCTCGCCCTGGTGGAAGAATTGCTCCCGCACCTCTGCACTACCGCCGACTATGCGCTGCGGTACCTTGCCACGGAAGGCCCGACGGCGGGACTGGTCACCGAACTCGGCGGCGGCTCCGGCCCCTACGTCCATGGCATTGTGGACTGGCCCGCGCCCGGCCGGTTCGGCTACGACATGGACTGCACTGCCAAGACCACCGTTAACGCGCAGGCGTACTCGGCTCTGATGTCCACGGCCCGGTTGTGCAGCCTGGCCAGCCAGGAGGACGCGGCTGTCCGGTACGCCGGCCATGCCGGGGCTCTCGCGGAAACCATCCGCACGCGCCTGCGGGTGAACGGCGTGATGGTGGACGGCCTGCACGCCGACGGCACACCCAGCTCCCACGCGTCCCAGCACGCCACTTCCTTCCCGCTGTCCCTGGGGATCACCGATCCTGCGTCTTCAGCGGCAGATGCGCAGCGGATCGCCGGCCAGGGCATGCGACAGGGGCCCATGACCGTGCATCGGCTGGTGCGGGCACTGCTGTCGGAGGGGCTGACAGACGCCGTCCTTGATCTGCTGACAAACCCAAACCAGCCCGGCTGGGCGCGGCTCCTGGAGGCCGGCGCCAGCTTCACCTGGGAAGCCTGGGAACTTGTGGACGGCACGGATTACAGCCAGTCGCACGCCTGGTCCGCCTCAGTTGTGAAGGAAATCCTGGAGTTCCTGCTCGGGGTCCGCGTGAGTGTTCCGGGCGGCAGCGAAGTGGTCATCGAACCGCCGGTGTGCAGCCTCGAACATGCCAAAGGAAGCGTCCCGCTGCCCAACGGCGCCGTCGAAGTCGCCTGGCGGCGGACCGCCACCGGAATGCAGCTGCAGTGCACGGTTCCCGCGGGCGTCACCGCCACCGTCAGGCTCCCCGCCGGCACTTACGGAATCCAGGGGCCGACGGCGGACCCCGCCGTCGTTCGTTCGCGTGACTTCAGGATCCATGCAGGCACCTGGACCTTTACGCCGTCCGACGCATCCTGAAGACAACGGATTCGACCAGGCCCCAACTAGGTCGCACTTAACGTCGCCATTCGCGTTTTTCACGACGTTAAGTGCCAGTCAGTTGGGGCGGGGCGCACCAAACGGAAACGACGCCGGGTGCGGTTCGCATCCGGCGTCGTCCGTTTCTGGTTCGTCCGTTTCCGGAGTGCCCTGCCTCGACTAGTTGAGCGAGCTCTTGATCTCCTCGATCGACTTCTTCGCCGCCTCCTGCGGGGAAATCCTGCTGAAGTGGACTTCGGTGGCGTACCGGGTCAGGACTTCGGAAACCGCACTTGATCCGGCGGGAGGCACGGCCGGGGCCTCGCCCACTTCATCGGCAATGTCATCGATGAATTTTGCCGTCAGCGCGTCGGTGGGCGTCAGCTTCGGGGCCACGGCTTTGCGCACGTCCGAATTGCCCGGGATGCCGCGGTCTGCCAGTCCGATCTCGCCGGCTTCAACGCTGTTGGCCAGGAAGTCGATGAACTTCTGGGTCTCTGCGGGATGCTTGGTCCGTGAACTGGCGGACCAGAACTGCGAAGCCTTATAGAACTGCTCGGCTTTCTTGGCGTCGCCCTCCACACTCGGCGGACGGTGGATTTCCAGTGCCTGCCCTGAGGCTGTGCTCAGTGCAGCAAGCTGGTTGGACCACACCCAGCCCATGGCGAAGCGGTTCGTTGCCAGGCCCTGCTGGTCCAGCGGTGCGCTGGCCTCTTCGGTCAAGAGGGACGCACGCGGAACGGCCTTGGCGTCCCGCAGACCGGCCTGCATCTCGAAGTACTTCGTGGCATCGGCCTCGTCAAAGCCCAGTCCGCCGTCGTTGGTGAACAGGGACTTCCCGTGCTGGCGCATCCAGAGGTTGAAGGAGGCATCACCCACCACGCCCCCTGAACCGTAGATGCCTTCCTTGCTCTTGCTCGTGATGTCCGCTGCGGTTTCCTTGTAGTCATCCCAGGTCCAGCTCGAGTCATCAGGCAGCGACACTCCGCTGGCGGACAGCAGCGCGGGATTGGCCAGGACCACCAGTGCATTCATGCCCGCCGTGACGGCGAACTGCCCGCCGTCCGTCTTGCCGGCATCCGCGGCGGCCTGGTCGAACTTGGACAGATCCACGTCCTTGAGTTCCAGCAGGGCCCCGCGTTCGGCGTATTCACCGAGGTACTGGGCATCCATCTGGATGATGTCCGGGGCGTCCTGGGAGGCCACCTGGGTGGCCAGTTTGTCCCAATATCCGGACCAGTCGCCGTACTCCCCTTCGATCTTGATGTTCGGGTTCTTCGCTTCAAAGGCCGCAATCAGTTTTTCCGTCATCTTGTGCCGCACATCGGAGCCCCACCAGCTGAAACGCAGGGTGACCGGTCCGTCGGAGGCAGCCGGCGAGCTCCCGGCGCAGCCCGAAAGGGCCAGCGCCAGGACGGCCATGGCAGCCGCAACTTTGGGAATTCTGGATTTTCGGGCGCGTGAAAGCATTCGTTGGTCCTTTGATCTGGCAGTCGGGAGCGTCTCAGAAACCGCTTTCTCACAGACTAGGTGTGAGCCGCACCACGCGTCAAGAACTCACACAAAGTTACTTTTCCTCACAGGACTGCCAGTTCCGCACCCGCCGCGAATTCAGCCACAACAGAAGACCGACGACGGCCGCGGACAGCATGGCCAGCGCACCAGTGACTACCAGGCCTGTCCGCACACCAAATTCCTCCGTCAGCCAGCCCGCCAGCAGGCCACCCAAAGCATGCCCTCCCAGCAGCAGCGGCAGGTAGAGCGCCATCACCCTCCCGCGGACTTCGGGGCCAGCCTCCACCTGCACGGCCGTGGCGGCGCTCGTGAGGAAGACCAAGGTCATCAAGCCCACCACAGCAAGCATCACAGTGAAAGCCAGCAGGTTGGGCATCAGCGCGGCAACCAGCTGCGAAAGCCCAAAGAGTCCGGCTGCGGCCACGATTCCCTTGCGGCCCATGGTCCTCAGCCGCGCGGCGAGCAGCGCACCGGCCAGGGCGCCGACGGCACCCACGGTGTTGAACAGGCCGAACCCCGCCGCACCGTTGTGCCACACCCGCTCGGCGAAGGCCGTCAGCACCACCGGACCATTCATGCCAAAGGCCCCCAGCAGGCCGGCAAGGACGATGATCAGCAGCAGCGAGGGCCGTTCCCGGACGTACCCGAAGCCGGCCAGCAGCTGGCCGCGTCCCCGGGACGCAGGCGTTGTGAGGTGCAGGAGTGCCGGCCGGACGGCGGCGATCAAGACCAGCACAAGCACGGAAAGCACGGCGTTCGCGGCGAAGGCGGCGGCGGATCCGGCCTGGGCGATCACCACTCCGCCGACGGCCGGTCCCACCATGGCGCCAAACTGGCCGATCGCGTTGTTGACGCCGATGGCCGGCCTCAGCCCGGCGTCGCCCACCACTTCGTTGATGAAAACCTGGCGCGCCGGACCGTCGACGGCCGACGTCACTCCCAGCGCAATGCAGCTTCCGTACACCGCCCACACGGTGATGTTTCCGCCGGCGTCCCAGACCGCCAGCCCCAGGGCCAGCAACGCAATCACGGACTGGCACACCATCATGACGCTGCGCTTGGGAAACATGTCCACCAGCAGGCCGCTGAGCGGACCGATGACCAGCATCGGCAGGAACTGCAGCGCCACAGCGATCCCGACGGCGGCCGGACTCCCTGTGAGCTGCAGCACCAGCCAGTCCTGGGCGAGCCTCTGCATCCACACGCCCATGCTGCCGGCGAAGGTCATGCCCATGTACAGGCGGTAGTTGTGCTGCGTCAGCGGCTGGTACCAGCGGACCGGAGTTTGGGAGGCGTGAAGGGATTCTGCGGACTTCGGGCTGTCGGAAGACACGTCTGGCTCAACTCGGTAGTAAATGGGAAATGCAGAGAAAGGCTAGGCGCGGCTGGACCGCATCTTGACGGCGGCGGAGGCCAGGATCAGCATGCCGGGCACCACCACAAACAGGGCCACGAGCATCCAGACAAAAACCACGGCCGCGAACAGCGCCGCCGCAAGGAGGAGCGAGCCTGTCCAGTCACGCAGCGAGAGTGCCTTGGCGGTGCCGAGGGCGGCAGACCAGGTTCCCGGCGCGGAGGCTTCCTCGCCGGCCACGTCGGACCAGGCAACACCGGACCAGGCAGCGGCGGTGCGCAGGAGCAGGACTGCTCCGGCTGCCGCCAGGATCAGCGTGGCCGGAAGGACAACCGAGCTGCCCGGCAGCTGACCCACTGTTGCGAGCAACAGATTAAGGACAATCACGACGCCGGCTCCCGCCGTCGTGATTCCCAGCTTCCAGCTGCCCGGGAGGGCGGCCCGGAACGTGCCCCAGAGGCCGCGCAGGGAATCGTCGCGGCCGGCGAGATGCCGTTCCAGATGGGCGATCCCGGCTGCGTACGCGGCGGGGATGGTGACCAGCGGGATGGACAGCACCAGCACCAGCAGCCCGGCCAGCAGGGTCTCGGAAAACAGGGCAAAGCGGTTTACCGGGATGGGTTCATTGCGGCCGGATGCGGGTGTGGTGCTGTCCATGATGCTCATTTTCTGTATCCGTCAGCCCTTGAGGCCCTGGGTGGAGACGCCTTCAACAATGTAGCGCTGGAACACCAGGAAGAAGATCAGTACCGGGAGCAGGGCCAGGACGGACATGGCGATCATGGCGCCGTAGTCCGAGCTCTGGGTCTGGTCCACGAATAGGCGCAGGGCCAGCGGCAGCGGGTACTTTTCGGGGGTGTTCAGGTACAGCAACGGCCCCAGGAAGTCGTTCCAGCTCCAGATGAAGGAGAAGATCGAGGTTGAGATGAGCGCCGGCTTCATCAGCGGCAGCATGATGGAGCAGAAGATCCGCACGTGGCCGGCGCCGTCGATGCGGGCCGCCTCGTCCAGTTCGGCCGGGAGGTTGCGCATGAACTGGACCATCAGGAAGACGAAGAAGGCATCCGCCGCCAGAAACTTGCCGATCAGCAGCGGGATGTAGGTGTCCACCAGGCCGAGCTGGTTGAAGATGATGTACTGCGGGATGATCACCACGTGGAAGGGCAGGAGCAAGGTGGCGATCATCATGCCGAAGAAGATGCTGCGGCCGGGGAACTTGATCCGGGCGAAGGCATAGGCCGAGACGGACGCGGAGAGAACGGTTCCCACCACAGCGCCGATGGCCAGGATCAGCGAGTTGGTGAAGAACTGCAGGGTGGTCACCCCGCCGATCCCGTCCATCGCCGTGACGAAGTTATCGAAGCTGAAATTGCTGGACCACAGCGAGGTGTTGGTGCCGCCGATTTCGGAGTTCGGTTTGAAGGACGAGGCGATCATCCACAGCGCCGGGTAGAGCACCACGCCGGTCAGGGCCAGGGCTACCGCATGGAATGCCACGCTCTTGGCCCGCTTGGTGCCCGTGGATTCCGACGTCGGGTTGTAGTCCTGCGTCTGGAGCATCGGGGCCGACTGCTTGGGGGTTGCCATAGTTGTCATTTCGAATCACCGCTGTAGTGGACCCAGGACTTGGACGTGCGGAAGATGACCAGGGTAATAAGGCCGACGACGATCAGGAGCAGCCAGGCCATCGCTGAGGCGTAACCCATCCGGAAGTCGCTGAAGCCGCGCAGGTACAGGTAGAGGGTGTAGAAGAGGGTGGAGCCGGCCGGGCCGCCTTCACCGTTGGAGATGATGTAGGCCGAGCTGAAGATCTGGAACGCGTGGATGGTTTCCATCAGCAGGTTGAAGAAGACCACCGGGGAGAGCATGGGCCACGTGATGTTGAAGAACTTCCGCACCGGGCCGGCACCATCCATCGACGCCGCTTCATAGAGCTCGTTCGGGATCTGCTTGAGGCCGGCAAGGAAGATCACCATCGGGGCGCCGAACTGCCACACGGTCAGCAGGATGAACATCGGCATGGTCATGGCCGGGTTGCCTACCCAGCCGCCGAGGTTGATCCCGAAGAAGGACAGGCCCTGGTCCACCGGACCGGAATCGCCGAACATCGCCTTCCAGACGATCGCGATGGACACGGACGCGCCGATCAGGGACGGGGCGTAGAACGCGGATCGGTAGAACCCCTGCCCCTTGCGCTTGCTGTTCAGCAGCATCGCCACTGCGAGGGCGGCGGCGAGCTTCAGCGGGGTACCGAAAACCACATAGCCCACGGTCACGCCCACCGACTGCAGGAACCGCTCGTCCTGGAACATGGTGGCGTAGTTGTCCAGCCCGATCCATTTGGGCGGATCGAAAAGGTTGTAGTTGGTGAAGGACAGGTACAGCGAGGAAACCATCGGACCTAGGGTCAGGACGATGAATCCCAGCAGCCAGGGCAACAGGAAGGTGTAACCGGCGCGGGCATCCGCCCCCTGCCGCCGCGACTTGCGCGGCAGCGAGGGAGCGGACTGCGTCGAACGCCTGCTCAGGGTTGGGCTTTGAGTCACGAGTTCAATCCGTCAGTTGGGAACGTCGGGCAGACAATACGCTGCTCAGGCGTTCTGCTTGATGAGGTCTTCGGCTTCCTTGAACCACGCGTCAGCCGCGCCGTCAATGGTGAGCTTGCCGTAGTTGAGGTCGGAGCTGACACGCTTGAAGGAGGCTTCCAGCGTGCCGAAACCGACGATGGGCGGTTCCGGAGCGTCCTTGAGGTATTTCTCAATGGACTTCTCGTAATCAACAACCAGCTTGTCCGTGCCTTCAAACGTGGTGCCGTCGCGCTGGGTCTTGGAGGCCGGAACGCCGCGGGAGGTCTTGAAGATCTGGCCTACTTCGGGGTCGTTGACCATAAAGTCGATGAACCGGGCGGCGGCATCCTTGTTTTTGGTCTTGGCGCTGGCCACCATCAGCATGGACGGCTTGAGGAACAGGCCCAGGTTGTCCTTGTCATCGGAGGGAACCGGAACGAGCTTGAGCTCCTTGGCGCCGCTGTCACCGAGGTAACCGGCCATGAAGTTATCCCAGGTGACTTCCGTGGCGGTCACGTTCGAGCCAAAGGGTGACTTGGGGGCGAGCTGGGTGACGCGCTCTTCGGAAACGATGGCAGGGGTGCCGCGGAGAGCTGCTGCCTGGTTCCACCATTTCTTAAGGTCTTCCTTGCTGAAGCCGAGCTTGCCGTCCTCGGTAAAGGCCTCGATGTTGTTCTGGCGCAGCCAGATGTTGAACATCCACCAGACGCCGGTGTAGTCCGTGCCGCCGAAGAGCGCGCCGTTGCCCTTGGCTCCGACCTCGGCCAGGAAGTCGTTGTATTCCTTGTAGGTCCAGGTGCCGTCCGGCTCGGCGATTCCAAGTGAGGCGAGCTTCGCGGGGTCGTAGTAGACGGCGAAGGCGTTGGTGCTGGTGGGGATGCCGTAGGTCTTGCCCCGGATCTGGCCGGATGGCAGGAGTGACTTGTCGAAGGCGTCCGTGTTGATCTTGACCGTGCCCAGGTCCAGGAGCTGGTTACGCTGGCCGTAATCCCGCATGTAGGACAGGTCCCACTGCATCACGTCGGGGAGGCCGCCACCGGCAGCTTCCGTGGCCCGCTTCTGCCAGTAACCGGCGAAGTCCGTGAAGTTGCCGTTGACCTTGATGTCCTTGTTTTTTTCTTCGAACAGCGCGATCGCCTTGCGGGTGCGCTCGGCGCGGTCATCGTTGCCCCACCAGGTGTAGTTGATGGTGACAGGGTTCTCCGCCGAACCCGTCTGGCTGGGGGCCGGTGAGCCACACGCAGCCAGTGCTGCAGCGGATGCCGTGCCGATGGCTACGGTGGTGAGGAAATTCCTTCTGTTGATCATGAGAGCCTCCTTGCTCGAGTTGTGCAGGCCCGTGGCTTCTGTGATTACAACGTGAGTTGTGAGCTGGCTTACACACTTTCTGAAACGATACAATACCGGCATTCCGAGGTTTGGGCAAGCGTTTTCCCAAACCTCGCGATTCAGGTACGTTTAGTCCATTCCCGTAGACGAAGGAGTCCCATGAGCTTGCAGCAAACTTCCGGTCCGGCCAGCGTCTGGAACAACGTGGAAGGAATCGCGTACGGCGGCGATTACAACCCCGAGCAGTGGCCGGCCGACGTCCGGCTGGAGGACCTGGAGCTCATGAAGGAAGCCGGCGTCAGTTTCCTTAGCGTGGGCATTTTCGCCTGGGCCCTGCTTGAACCGGCTGAGGGCGAATACACTTTCGGCTGGCTCGATGAGGTGCTGGACAATCTCGCCGCCAACGGGATCAAGGTTGCCCTGGCGACTGCCACCGCTGCTCCCCCGGCCTGGCTGGTCCGCAAACACCCGGAAATCCTGCCGGTCACGGCTGACGGAACCGTGCTGGGACCGGGCTCCCGGCGGCACTACACACCGTCGTCGGCCGTTTACCGCCGGTACGCCACTAGCATCACCCGGGTGATCGCCGAGCGGTACAAGGACCACGCGGCGCTGGCGCTATGGCACGTGGACAACGAGCTCGGGTGCCACGTCTCCGAGTTCTACGGGGCGGAAGACGCCGCGGCCTTCCGCACGTGGCTGGAGCGCCGGTACGGCAGCATCGAGGCGCTGAACGCGGCCTGGGGCACGGCGTTCTGGTCCCAGCACTACGGTTCCTTCGAGGAGATCCTGCCGCCCGGCGTCGCGCCTTCCACGCTGAATCCGGGCCAGCAGCTGGACTTCCAACGGTTCAATTCGTGGGCCCTGATGGACTACTACCGGGAGCTGCTGGCGGTCCTGCGGGAGGTCACCCCTGGGGTCCCCTGCACCACCAACCTGATGGCGTCCAGCGCCACGAAGGCACTGGACTACTTCGAGTGGGCCAAGGACGTGGATGTCATCGCCAACGACCACTACCTCGTGGCTGCGGATCCCGAGCGTCAGATCGAACTCGCGTTCAGCGCGGACCTGACCCGGGGAATCGCGGGCGGCGAGCCGTGGATCCTGATGGAACATTCGACGTCGGCCGTCAACTGGCAGCCGCGCAACCAGCCCAAGATGCCCGGCGAAATGCTGCGCAACTCCCTGGCCCATGTGGCCCGTGGAGCGGATGCAGTGATGTTTTTCCAGTGGCGGCAGAGCTTCGCCGGGTCCGAGAAATTCCACTCCGCAATGGTCCCGCACGGCGGCCGCGACACACGGGTGTGGCGCGAGGTGGTGGAGCTCGGGTCTGCCCTGAAGCGGCTCGCACCGGTGCGCGGCTCCCGGGTGGAATCCCGCGTGGCGATCGTGTTCGACTACGAAGCCTGGTGGGCCAGCGAAATCGACTCCAAACCGAGCGAGGACGTGAAGTACTTGGACGTGCTGCGGGCGTTCCACCGGTCGCTGTTCCTGCGCGGGATCGCGGTGGATATGGTCCATCCTTCTTCGTCCTTGGAGGGCTACGGCCTGGTCCTGGTGTGCACGCTCTATTCGGTGACGGACGCAGCCGCTGCCAACATCGCTGCTGCCGCGCGGGCCGGAGCCACGATGCTGGTCACGTATTTCAGCGGGATTGTGGACGAGCAGGACCACGTCCGGCTGGGCGGCTATCCCGGCGCTTTCCGGAGGCTGCTGGGGATCCGCGTGGAGGAATTCCACCCGCTGCTGGCCGGCGAGCAGTTGAACCTGAGCGACGACGGGGTCTCGTCCGTGTGGAGCGAGCACGTCCACCTCGCCGGCGCTGAGGCCGTGCAGACTTTCACCGAGTATCCGTTGGAGGACGTGCCGTCGCTGACGCGGCATGCGGTTGGTGCCGGTGCTGCCTGGTACCTGGCGACGTTCCCGGACCGCGACGGCATTGAAGCGGTCGTGGACCGGCTGCTGGCCGAATCCGGCGTCGCTCCCGTTGCCGCCGCCGACCGCGGAGTGGAGCTCGTGCGTCGACGTGCTGACGACGGCGGCAGCTTCCTGTTCGCCATCAACCACTCCCGCTCAGCCGCGGCGGTGGAGGCCACCGGCGTTGACCTGCTGACGGGCGGGGCGTTTGAGGGGACCGTTGCGGCCGGTTCCGTTGCGGTGATCGCGGAGGACTGACACGAGGTTTTTCGGGCACATTGGGCGTGCTTCCGGGTGGGAAGTCCCGACGCCGAGCAAAATGTCGTACCCCCTTGGCAGAGTGTTCCTATGGAAGCTTTGACGGAGCGGCTTGCGAGGAACGACGGCGGTACCACCGCCGTTCTGACGCGCGCCTGCTCTCCTGTTGAGGGAGCCTTCAACACTGAGAGATTCGGCCGCGGCATAAATGTCGTACCCTCACGGCAGAGTGTTCCTATGGAAGCTTTGACGGAGCGGCTTGCGAGGAACGACGGCGATTCCGCCGTGCCTGCGCCGGCGAGCCTGGAGGCGGCGATCGCGATGGTCCGCGCCGTAGTTGCTGCCGCTCCTGCCCAACTGGCCATGGCTGGCTACGTGGACGCATCAGATTTCGCCGGACAAGCCGAAGAGCTCTCCCGAGACGTTGACTACCTCCAGATCCTCTCCGCAGGAGCCGTGAACCGCACCCGCACCCAGGCCATCACCAACGCCACGGCCACTCGGGCCACCAGATCCTGGACCACGGGCTGGGACAACGGCATCGAAACCGTGAACGAAACCGACGCGGCCTGGCCCGCCGGCACCACCACCGAAACCACCACTGACCTTGTGCCACGTTCCCCGGCGGACGACGGCTGCAAGACCACGGCCGAATTCCTGCGCCTAAGGCTCCGGATCGGGCTCGGTGAAGCCAAACGCCGCCTCCACCTCGCCCACGCCATCCTGCCCGAAACCACCCTCACCGGCGACTCCATACCGCCGGTGAGGGAACACCTCGCCGCAGCGTTCTCCCCAGCCACCACCCCGGCAGACCCCGGCACCGGCACCGGCATCCCATTTGAGTTCCCGGCAGGATCCGGGCCCGTGGTCTCCTCCCGCGCCGGCACCATCATCAGCGCCACCCTGGACCGCCTCAAACACCACACCACCCCGGAGAACCTGGACCGGATCGAACACGACCTCACCCACACTGCCGCCACCGCGGACCCCGACTTCCTGACCCGCGTCGCCCGCCGCTGGGCCGACACCCTCGACGCCGACGGCACCGAACCCACCGAAGAAGCACTCCGCCACACCCAAGGCGCGTTCATCCGCAAACCCCGCCACGGCCTCCACCACCTCGAAATCTTCGCCACCACCGACCAATACGAACACTTTGCCACCATCATGAACGCCGCCACCAACCCCCGCACACACCAACCCGGCCTCGCAGCCAGCAGCAGCACCGGCACAGGCGCCGGCGAACACGACAGCAGCCGGGACCCGGGCCAAGGCACCGGCGTGTGGCAAAGCAATGACGTGGACCTGGACCGGCGCACCCGGCCCCAGAAACAACTCGACGGCATAATCACTGCCTTCAAAGCAGCCCTCACCACCAACAAGCTCCCCACCGCCGGCGGAAACCGCCCCCAAATCCTCGCCACCATCAACTACCACGACCTCCTCCCCCACCTCGGCGCAGCCGCCGAAACGGACACCGGAACCGGCGCAGGCACAGGCACAGGCACAGGCACAGGCACAGGCACAGGGAACTACACGTTCACCGGGCCCGTCGCAGCCACTACCGTCCGCAAACTCGCCTGCGACGCCGACATCATCCCCGTCCTCCTCGGCACCCACGGCGAAATCCTGGACCAAGGCCGCAAAACCCGGCTCTTCACCCCCGCCCAACGCCTCGCCCTCACCGCCCGCGACCAAGGCTGCACCTTCCCCAACTGCACCATCCCAGCCCCCTGGTGCGAAGCCCACCACATCACCTACTGGTCACACCACGGCCCCACCAACGTCGGCAACGGCGCCCTGCTCTGCTCCCATCACCACCACGTCATCCACAAAGAACAATGGACCATCCACACCCGCCACGGCGTCCCGTGGTTCACACCCCCACGCCACATCGACCCCACCCAAAAACCCCAAGAAAACCACTACTTCAAACCACCACCCCCACCGCCCAAACGCGAATAGACGCCGCAGCAACGTTAATGAAAAGCCACGGACAAGCCTGCGAGGTCTGAACGAAGGTGTATCCCGGGATTGGCCTGCAGTCCGCAGCGTTCCCCAGTGATTTCGACTGCCGTGCTGCTTTCGGCTCAGCTGGCTCATCTGCTCTCTCGCTCAAGACCGCGGATTGGCCGCTCCCGCTTCCCTGGCTTGCAACCGGCCGCTAAAGCACAAGCATCACGGCAGCGCGTGGAAAACCAGCGTCAATAGGAATCAAGGGAAGCAGAACTACTGCTCGCCCGCGGCCAAGACTGCGCCCGCGCGTTCACCCATAGCGCCGCCGGCTGTGAAGCCAATGACCTCTATCAGGACTTCTTCTTCGTGGTGCACATCTGTGACGTTCACGGAGCGGACCGATCCCTCACGCATGCCTGCCGGGATACCGTCAACAGCTACTACCCATCTGTCAACCGCGGGGTCACTGGATTCCCAAGTGACTCTGATCTCACTGATCGTCCCCACCGTAGAGAGAACCTCGATACGAACGTTTGAGGCCGCTGCCAGATACAGGGGCGTTGTGCTGATGCGAACAGGCGTCTCCAACGTGTCAGTGCCACCCGCGATCCCTGTCACCCGCAGGATCATGACTCCTTCAAACTGCCTCGTAAGTGTGTTTGAGGACGGGATCAGTGGTGATCCGGTCGTAGCTTCCGTCCCCATCCAAGTCCCATTCGTACTTCACAACAACACCCACGGACTCTGAGGCATCGTAAGTAACTTGCGAACCCGGAGGCCCGGAAAAGCCGCTGATTGTCAGCCATGCCTCGACACCAGTCTGCTTCTGCTTGCCCAGCGGGATGGTGATCGCTTGAACCGGCGCCCCTGAGGCCTGAGCGGATGAAGTCGAACCGACAGTGGGGACGGCACTGGGCGGACTAACTTCCAGTGTGTTCGGGGTCGGATGCCCGCTGGGCACACCATCTGCGCAACCGGTCAATATCAGTAGTGCTGCCGCCGCGGCGGTCCAACCGGATGCCTTCATGTTCTCCCCCATGAATTGAAATGCTCCTAGTGGACCATGAGGACCCGCACCCGTCTAGCACTCATGGCTGCCGGGAAAGCAGGACCCAGGACACAGACCTTAACACCACAGTCCCGGCCGGAACCAAAGGTTCCAGCCGGGACTGTGGTGGCCACTCGCCGTCGTACGCTTCCTGCTGAAGCTTCCTTCAGAAGCTGCATCCGGAAGAGCCCGACGGCGGCGCGGGACTTAGCTGATGGCGGACTTCATCTCGTCCACGGCCTTCTTGCCGGCTTCTTCTGTGGACAGGCGGTTGAAGAGGACCTCGGAGGTGTAGCGCTTGACGATTTCCTGGATGGCGCCGGCGCCCTTCGGCGGCGGGGCCGGAGCCTCGCCGAGCTCGCCCTTGATCTGGTCGATGAACTTGACCACCTTGATATCGGCGGGGGTCAGCTTTGGCTCGATGGCGGTGCGGACGTCGGAGTTCGGGTAGACGCCGCGGTCGGCAAGCAGGGCCTCGCCTGCCTTGGTGTTGTTGGCCAGGAAGTTGATGAACTTGGCCGTTTCCACGGGGTGCTTGGTGCGCGATGAAGCCGACCAGAACTGGGATGCCTTGTACCAGAGCTTGGCGTCGGCAGCCTTGCCGGTGGTGGACGGGAACCGCAGGATCTGCAGGTCGGTTCCGGCAGCCTTCTCCAGCGCCGGCAGCTGGTTGGACCACCAGAAGGCGAGCCCGTTCTTGCCCGTGGCCAGGCCACTCTGGTCCAGCGCTGCGGCCTCAGCTTCCACAACTTCCGATGCAGACGGCACAGCCTTCTTCTCGCTGAGCTCCTTCAGGAAAGCCCACCAGTCGGCGATGTCCGAGGGCTCGAATCCCAGCTTGCCGTCGGAGGTGTACAGGGTCTTGCCGTTCTGCCGGAGCCAGACTCCCAGCGAGGCCTCGTCCGTTCCGTAGGCGGCAGAGCCGTACGTACCCTTCGGGGACTTCTCAGTGAGTTCGGCGGAGATGCGGCCGAAGTCTTCCCAGGTCCAGGTCTTGTCGTCGGGAAGCTCAACGCCTGCAGCCTTGAAGACGGCCGGGTTGGCCAGGATGGTGGCCGCGTTGATGCCGGCGGCGATGCCGGTCAGGCCGTCTTCGCTTTTGCCGGCATTGAGGGCTGCTTTGTCCAGCTTTGACGTGTCGACCTCGTACTTGGAGAGGTCCAGCAGCGCGCCGCGGGTTGAGTACTCCGTGATGTATTTTTCGTCCATCTGGATGATGTCCGGGGCGTCGTTGGCGGCGACCTGGGTGGCCAGCTTGTCCCAGTATCCGCTCCAGTCGCCGTACTCCGGCTTGATCTTGATGTTGGGGTTCTCGGCCTCGAACGCCGCGATGGCCGCCTGCGTCAGCTGGGCGCGCTTGTCGCTGCCCCACCAGGAGAAGCGCAGCTCAACGGGCCCGCCGTCGCTCTGCGGGGAGGCTCCCCCGCCGCAGGCACTCAGGGCAAGCACGACGGCGGCTGCCGCGGCAACCACGCCCGTCTTGCGGAAACGGCGGGGTGCGCCGGTGGATGGCGTCTCTGCCGTACGGTTTTTGGCATCTGACTCAGTGCGGTGAAAAAGCGCCACTGGGTACTCCGATCTTCATTGATCTGGCTAGGGGGAAAGTAAAACGAGAAAGCGTTTTCTTAACTCTCATACTACAAGTACCTGACTTGTATTACAAGATGTTTTTCTTGCCTTGGCCTCGGCGGATCATCCACGCGACCCGGCCCGGCGGGATACGCCAAGTGACCCGTCCTCGAGGGGCGGGCCATTGGCTGGAGCAAGGTGTTTCGCTGAATCTACTTGATACCCGTGGTGGCGATGCCCTTGATGAGGAACCGCTGGCCAAACAGGAATACCAGGAACACCGGCAGGAGGGACACGATGGACATCGCGAAAAGCGATCCCCAGCTGGTGGCGGACTGCGAATCCACGAAGGCGCGCAGCGCAACCGGAACGGTGAACATGTCCGGGTCGGTCAGGTAGATCAGGGCCCCGAAGAAGTCGTTCCACGTCCAGATGAAGGTGAAGATGGTGGTGGTGGCCAGGGCCGGCACCATCAGGGGCAGGATGACCCTCAGGAAGATGCGCGGGTGGCCGGCGCCGTCGATCCTTGCCGCTTCATCCAGGTCCTTCGGGATGCCGCGGATGAACTGCACCATCAGGAACACGAAGAACGCATCGGTGGCCAGCAGCTTGGGCACAATGAGCGGCCAGAACGTGTTCACCCAGCCGATCTGCGAGAACAGGATGTACTGCGGCACAATCACCACGTGGAACGGGAGCATGATGGTCAGCAGCATGATGCCGAAGAACAGCTTCTTACCGGTGAACTGGAGCCGCGCGAAGGCGTAGGCGGCCATGGAGCAGGAGATCAGGTTTCCCAGGATGGAGCCAATCACCACGATGGCCGAGTTGAGCATGTAGTGCCCGAACGGGTGCGTCAGCGCGGACCAGCCGTCGGTGTAGTTGCTCATCTCCAGGCTATTGAGCCACAGGCCAGGCTCCCGGAAGATCAGCTCATTGGCCCGGAGCGATGAGACAACCATCCACAGCAGCGGGTAGATCATGAGGCCGCCGGCGAGGATCAGGATGCCGTGTTTGATCAAGGCCCTGGTGCGGGCAGCCCTGCTGAAGGCGAGCGTGCCGCGGGATTCGCGGCGTTTCGCGGGCTTGCGGTGATTCGTTGGCTTACCGGCGCCGGCGGTGTTTTTGTCCGGGGCGGGCAGCGTCTCAAGCTTAGTCGTCATAGAAAACCCAATACTTTGCAGCGATAAAGTTGATGGCGGTGAACACACCGATGATGACCAGCAGGAACCACGCCATTGCGGAGGCGTAGCCCATGTCGAACTGGCCAAAGCCCTTCTGGTACAAGTACAGCGTGAAGAACATCGTGGAGTCCGACGGGCCGCCATTGCCGCCGGAAACGATGAACGCCTGCGTGAAGGACTGGAAGGATCCAATGATCTGGAGCACCAGGTTGAAGAAAATGATGGGGCTGAGCATGGGAAGCGTGATCCGCCAGAACTGTTGGAGTGTGCTGGCGCCGTCCACCTTCGCTGCTTCGTAGTACATCACTGGAATCTGGCGGAGGCCGGCCAGGAAGATGATCATGGGGGCGCCAAACGTCCACACGTGCAGCAGCACAATGGAGCCCAGCGCGGTGCTCGGATCGGAAATCCAGCCGGGACCCTGGATGCCAAACATGGCCAGGGCCTGGTTGACCAGGCCGGTGGTGCCGAAGATCTGCTTCCACAGGATGGCAACCGCCACGGAACCGCCCAGCAGGGACGGCAGGTAGAAGACGGAACGGTAGAACGGCAGTCCGCGCAGGCCCTTGTCCAGCACAAGCGCAATCAGCAGCGCAACACCGAGCTGCAGCGGGACGCCTACAAAGACGTAGGTGAACGTCACGCCCAGCGAGTTGTGCAGCCGGGCGTCGGCGAACATGCGGATGAAGTTGTCCAGCCCGACCCATTCCGGCGGCTGGAGCAGGTTGTAATCCGTGAAGGACAGGTACAGGGACATCAGCATCGGGCCGACGGTGATGGCAACAAGGCCCACCAGCCACGGCAGCAAGAAGATGTAGGCGGCCTTGTTATCCCGGCCGTTCGCTTTTTTCTCCGCTGCCGTCATGGGGCCTTTGCGGCGCTTGAGGGTGCTCAGTTCACTGATGGCACTCATTGCGGCAACTCCGTTTCACGCAGCAGACCCGCTGCAGCCGGCATTCCTGCCGGGCACGGCGTCCTGGGTATGTGTCTAGCGGCCATGTGGCCTCCTTTGGTCATCGTGGCCCTCCACGTCTGGGTTGATCGCACCGGGCGATCCATATTTGCACCGTCTCCGGCGGCGGACTCACTTGGGGTGCAGCTGTCCGGATCCGGCCTCCGTCACGCGGGACGTTGAAAGCGGCTCCGTACCAAAGTAAACGGTTTCTTGACTCCTGTATAGCCCTTTGTTAGTTTTTGAGAAAGCGTTTTCTGCAACCGGATCACTTTACCCACAGTTCAACATCCGTCCCGATCCGCCGCGCCTTCAACCCTCCCGTCCACCCGAACAACAGGCAGGTCAGTGAGCAAGGATTCCCGGCCGGTCCGGCCCAGCGCCATTGCAGGCTATAAGAACTGGCCTGCCTACGTCCGTGACCGGCCGCGCTACCAGGCCGCCACACCGGCCGCGCAGGACCTTTCGGACGCACTGGGCGTTCCGGCAGTTGTTGTCCCGGCGGACGTCACCGTCCACAGGGAGGGAACGCACGACGGCGTCACCACCTCCCAGCTCAGCTGGCAGTTGGGCTTCGGCCCCCGCACCACGGGGTGGCTGATGCGGCCGGCCGGGAGTTCCGGGCCGCTGCCCGGCGTGCTGGCCCTGCACTGCCACGACGGAAACAAGTTCGGCGGAGCGGACCGGCTGGTCACGCTTCCCGAGCCCCACCCCTCCGCGGCGGAAGCCCGCACCGGGCACTACGGAGGGCGCGCACTGGCCACGGAGGTCGCCCGCCAGGGCTTCGCCGTCCTGGCCCACGACGCCTTCGCATGGGGCAGCCGGCGCTTCGACCTGTCCACCCCGCCGTGGCGGACGGAATCCGCACTGGAGGCGAGGAAGTCGCAGTGGCGGCAGGCCGGCGTCGTACCTTCCGACGCCGAACTGTACAACGCCGCCGCGGGAATCCACGAGGACACCGTGGCCAAGGCCGCCGGCCTGCTGGGCACCAGCCTGGCCGGGATGGTGGCCCACGATGACTTGGCCGCCCTGGAGATCCTTGCCGGCCTGCCCGGGGTGGACGCGGAGCGGCTGGGGTGCATCGGGTTCTCCGGTGGCGGCGGCCGGGCACTGGCCCTGGCGGTCCTCAGTCCGCGGATCCGGAACTACGTGGTGACGTGCATGATGACCACGTTCCAGTCGCTGCTGCCCGCCTACCTGGATGCCCATTCCTGGCTGCTCCAGACCCCGGGCCTCTGGAAGCTGGGCGACTGGCCGGAACTGACCGGACGATCCGGCGCCGACGGACTACTGGTGCAGTACGCGCTGGCCGATGAGCTGTCCCCGGAAGAAGGGATGCGGGACGCCCACCGGATCCTGGAGTCCCTGCACCGAGCAGGCTCCTACACCGGGAGTTTCTGGCCGGGCGGGCACGTCTTCACGGTCGAGATGCAGAATGAAGCCATCAGATACCTGTCCAGGACCCTGGGCGCACCGGGTCCCGCCACCCACAGCCTTTTCGCCCCTGCCGACCCCTTAGCCACCGAGGACCCCAGATGATTCAGCAATCCGCCCCCGCGGCACCCGCTAGCTCTGCAACGGAAGGTGACGTTCCGGCAACCCTCCCGCGCATAGCCCTCGTGGGTGTGCACGGTTTTGGCGAATCGCACCTGGCCAACCTCGCCAGGCTTGAGCAAGCCGGGGCCCTGCACCTGGTGGCAGTGGCGGACCCCAACCCACCGGAGACGGGCACGCTGGCCGGGTCCGTGGCCGTCTTCAACACCCTGGACCAGCTGCTGGCGGCCGGGCCGGTCCCGGACGTGGTCATCCTGGCCACCCCCATCCAGACGCACGCTCCCCTGGCCCTGGCTGCGTTGGCCGCCGGTGCCGACGTGTACGTGGAGAAGCCGCCGGTTGCATCCATGGCCCAGTTCCAGGAGGTGCTGGCCGCCGCCGAATCCGCCGGACGGCTCGTGCAGGTGGGGTTCCAGAGCCTGGGCTCGCTGGCCCTGCCGGAAATCCGGAACATCATCGCGACCGGCGGCATTGGAGAGGTGCTGGGACTCAGCGCCACCGGCATGTGGCTCCGGACCAGGGGCCACTTCAAGCGCTCCCGGTGGGCCGGCAAACGCAGCCTGGACGGCATCGACGTGGTGGACGGTGTGGCCACCAATGCCTTGGCGCATGCCGTTGCCACCGCCCTGAACATGGCCGGCGCCCACACGGTGGCCGACGTCGCTTCCGTGGAGACGGATCTTTACCGCGCCCACGACACCCAGAGCGACGACACCTCGGTGATCCGGGTGCGCACCGCCGCCGGGGCCACACTGCTGTGCGCGCTCACCCTCTGCGCCCCCGAACAGCAGCGGCCCTCCGTCACGGTCCACGGGACGAAGGGGGACATCACGTTTTTCTACACCGAGGACGAACTGGTCACCACGACGGCGGACGGCGAGCGCCGCGGGACGTTCGGCCGGACCGACCTGCTGGAGAACCTGCTCGCCGCCCGGGCGGCCGGCGCCCCCTTGCCCGGCACCCCCATGCTCAGCGCGCTGCCGGATGCCGGCGCATTTATGTGTGTGCTGGAAGCCATCCGTACCGCCCCCGCGCCCCTGGAAATCGACGCCGGCCATGTCAGCTGGGAGGGCGACGGCGATGATGCCCACCCCGTGATCCACGGCATTGCCGCGCTGATCGAACGCGCCACCAAGGCACAGGCCACCTTTGCCGAGCTGGGCGTCCCCTGGGCCAGCAGCCTGCCGCCGGTCCGGACCTTCGACCTTGCCCGGCATCCCGTGGCGGACTATCAGGACGGCAGCCGCGTCCGCGCCGTGTCCTCTCCCCGCCCGTACCTGCACCCCGTGCGCACCCTGGCCGGGACCGTTGTGACGGACCACCAGCCGCTGGACCACGTGTGGCATCTGGGGGTGGGGGTGGCCCTCCAGGATGTGGACGGCGTCAATTTCTGGGGCGGGCGCACCTACACCCGGGCGGCCGGCGAGTACGTCTGGCGCCCGGACCACGGCAGCATCGTCCGCGCGGACGAACCGTCTCCCGGCGAACCGTCCGCCGCGGAGGGCGAGCTGACCGAGAACCTCGCCTGGAACGGGCCCGACGGCGCTCCCGTCCTGACCGAACAGCGCACCTGGACGTGGGCCGCCGTCGGGCCTTCCGTCTGGCGCCTCACCCTGGACTTTGCACTCTCCCCCGCCGGCAACCAGCCGGTGAGCCTGGGCAGCCCCGGTTCCAACGGCAGGGTTGGGGGCGGGTACGGCGGGTTCTTCTGGCGGCTTCCGGAATGTTCCGGGGCGCGCGTCTGGACGCCTTCGGGGGCGGGTGAGTCCGCCGTGCACGGGAGTCTCGCACCGTGGCTCGCGTGGTCGGGCGGGTTCACGGGAACGTTCGACGGCGGGACTCACCACAGTGGCGCGGCTCCCGACGGCGCGGCTCCCGACGGCGGGGAAGCCGGCGGCGGGGAGGCTGGCGGAGCGGCCACCCTCGTGTTCGTCGCCGCCGCGAATTCAACGGACCCGTGGTTCGTCCGCGTGAACGGATATCCGGGAGTTGGCCAGTCGCTGGCCTGGGACGCGCCGGTCATCGCCGAACCCGGCAGCACGGTTCGCCGCAGCGTGACCGTGTTCATCGCCGACGGGATTTTGGGTACGGAAGACATCGAGACATTGATCAACACACAGGGGGACAACTCATGAGCCAGACAACCACCGCTGCTACACCGCCGTCGCAGCTGACTGAAGCCACGACGTTTGCGGGCCAGGGCCGCCGCACGCCGCCCGCCTCTACCGCCGACCGTGCCATCAAGCGGCGACGCGTCCTGGACATTCTGGATGCCAAAGGGCAGGACTCGTTGCTGCTGACCACGCACACGGCGCTGGCCTGGTACCTGGACGGCAGCCGCGTCCACATCAGCCTGGCCGGTGACCCCATCGTCGCGCTGCTAGTGGACCGGGACGGCGACCACCTGGTGACGTTCAACAACGAGGCGGGGCGGATCGCGGCCGAGGAGCTCCCCGCCGGGGTCGCCCTCCACACCGCGCCCTGGTACGGGAACCTGCACGAGGTTGCCGCCGCCGTCGGACATTCTTCCGGAGGGGGCACCGACACGGGCTCCGGCACCCCACTGGCCGAAGCCTCGGTGGCCACCGAGCTTAGGGCAGCCCGGCAGCAGCTGCTGCCCGGCGAGTCCGCCCGCTACGCCCTCCTCAGCGCGGAACTGGCCGGCATCATGACCGATGTGCTATCCACGGTCCGGCCGGACACCACCGAATTCGAACTGGCGTCCGCCCTGGCCGCCCGCGTGGTTGGCGCAGGCGCGGAGCCGCTGGTGCTCCTGTGCAACGGCAGCTCGCGGAGCGACTTCCGGCACCCGCTGGCCACGCACGCACCCCTCGGACGCCGCGCCATGGCCGTGGTGTGTGCTCGCCGGGACGGCCTGGTCGCGAACATCACCCGCTGGGTTAGGTTCGACGCCGGAACCCCCGAAGAGCGCGACGCCGAGTCCCGGATCGCCGCCGTGGAGGCGGACATCTTCGACGCAACCTTCCCCGGTGCCAGACTGGACCGCGTCTTCGGCGAGATCAAGGCCGCCTACGCCCGCCACGGCTTCGGCGCGGAGCAGTGGGAGCAGCACCACCAGGGCGGACCGGCAGGCTATGCCGGACGGGATCCGCGCGTCACCGCGGCCACCACCGACACCGTTGTGCTCAACCAGCCGTTCACCTGGAACCCGTCGGGACCCGGAGTGAAGGTCGAGGACACCGTCCAGCTCACCGAGTCCGGCATGAAGGTCCTGACTGTGGATGACCGCTGGCCCGCTGCTACCGTGAACGGCCTCAAGCGGCCGGTGACGCTGCAGTTGTAGGCCCCCGCCGTTAGACGGCATGGAGGTCGGTGATCGAACCGGGGGTCTTGTGGCACAGGCTGTCTTGAGCGAGACTCATTGAGCACGCGATGAACTCATCATTTGGATTGCAGGACAAAACCAGCGGGAAGGGGACGCAACGGCGCGTCCGTTTCTGCTCCGTGGCAACGACGCCGCGGGGCAGAGCCCGCAGACCGGGAGGATTTGATATGGCCGGAATGTTCGAACTGTTCATTGACGCGGAGTCGTATTTCAGGTTCCGTCTGACCGCGCCGGATGGCACCGTGATGGCAGTGTCCAAGGCCTTTGACAACAAGAACGCAGCTGTTGCCGGTATCGCTGCCGTGCGTGAGTACGCCGGTATGGGACTGATTGCCGATGTTTCCCCGACGGAGCGAAGGGCCACGCCGCCGGAGGCACGTGACGTCGCTGTCCAGGTTCGTGAAGTCCGGCGCATTCCGGCTGCTGACCTTCACGCACGTTCCAGGGAAATCCACCGGGCCCCCAGCGGAAGTCGATGGGCCGGCGCAGTTTAACGCTCTCGACTCCGACAACCCGGCCCGGGCCCTTCGTTGACGTCGCCGTAGTTAGTGCGCGCTCCAGCCATCGGGCTGTAAACCATCTATGTCGGTGAATCCGTACTCTCTGGCAAGTTGAGCGGAGCTGACCGACTGCTGGTTCCATTTCGCGCGGTCAGGGTCCGCTGCCAGCGCAGCTACGGCCCGACCGACATAGCGGGGTGACTCCGAGAAAGCGAAACCCGCGGGGGCGTCTGGGTATCCGCCCACCAGGCCGGGGTCCAAAGCGTCGCGCCAGTTGGATTCGGTGACGCCGAAGCGATCGAGCATCATCTCCGACCGAAGCCATCCAGGCGTGATGGCGACCGCCGTGGCTCCGTGCGGTTCCAGTTCGTGGCCTTGAGAAAAGGCCAACCGATTGACCGCGACCTTGGCCAGGTCGTAGAACACCGAGATCCGGTACTCAGTGGCGTTGAATTTGGTAGTCCCATCGGTGACCTCAATGAGAAGTCCCCCACGCTTGGTGATTAGCAGCGGAAGCAGATGGTGCGAGGTGATCAGATGAGTGTCAATGCCTAGTCGCAGAATGCGCAGCCCTTTGTCTAGGTCGTGCTCCCAGATAGGGGTGTTCCACTCGGCTGGGCCACCTTTCAGGACCTCAGCACCCCAGATGTCGTTGACCAGCACATCGAGACCGCCATATTCAGTTCGGATCCGCTGGGCCAAGCTTCGGACCTCTCCGGAGTCGAGATGATCGACCTGGATGGCGACCCCGTCGCCGCCAAGCTGTGTGACCAGATCGGCCGTCTCCTCAATCGTCTCGGGCCGGTCGTAGTCCGACCTGCTTCTGCCGGCCGCACTGCTGCGTCCAGTGCAGATTACCGTCGCCCCGGCTTCACCCAGAGCAGCGGCTATGCCGCGTCCAGCGCCTCGGGTCGCTCCTGCGACAACTGCAACTCGGCCTCGCAGGGCATCAGGATCCGGGGACCAGTGCATGGTTTCAGTGTGGCGACAGGATCCAGGGCAAGCAAGACCGGCTCGCTCATGGACATTTCGCCGGCTGAGCGTCTTCATCGTGCCGTCAGCCCATCGGCTTGGGGGCAATCGTCCCGGAACTTGTTCAGTCGAGTCCGGGGTCGCCACTGGAGCTAATCGGTCCGCCTTGGTAGCTTCAACGCATGGCCATCAAACTTGAGAACGTCGGTATCGCCGTTCGCGACCTCGAGGCAACAATCGCCTTTTTCACCGACCTCGGGCTCACGGTCGTCGGCCGTGACACCGTCAGCGGCGAGTGGGCCGACACTGCCGTCGGACTTGATGGCAACCACGCTAAGATTGCGATGCTCCAGACGCCGGACGGTCATGGCCAGCTTGAGCTCTTCGAATACATCCACCCCACCGCGATCGAGACCCACCCAGCCCGGCCCAACGACATCGGCATGCACCGCGTGGCCTTCTCGGTGGACGACATCGACGTAGCCCTTGAGATCGCTGCGAAGCACGGATGTACACCGCTACGCGGCGTGGCGACCTACGGTGACGTCTACAAACTCACGTACCTCCGCGGACCCAGCGGAATCCTCGTAATGCTCGCCCAGGAACTGAAGAAAGTCTGACACCGCCGATCGGCCCACGCCTGCGGCGCGACCAGCGGCGACCCTTCTCGTCTCGCGGCCGCCGTCCCGACGGCTTCCTTGCAGTGGAACGGATATCCGAACGGCCGAGCCGTAGCATTGGGCAGATGAAGGTTAGCAAGGTCCACGGACTCTCAGAGCGGAAACTGCAATGACCGGCGACAGGGATCGCGATGCTTCAAGGCGCCCCCGGCAGGCCCGGCCACGTGACGCTCTTGGACGGCCACTGCCGTACGGAAGCGCTGGCGTGGAGCCGGTCTCCGAGGAGCCGCTGCCGCCGGTGGAAACGTTGGTCTCGGCCCGGAGCTTGGTGGAAGCGGGCCGGCCCTTCGCCGCGCATGAGGTACTTGAGGCCCGCTGGAAAGCTGGGCCGGCCCAAGAACGCAACCTTTGGCAAGGTCTCGCCCAGATCTGCGTCGGGCTCACCCACGCCGCCCGGGGGAACAGCGTTGGCGCGCTCCGGCTCTTCGAGCGCGGTGCGGCCCGACTCGAGGAGTACGGTTCAGGCCAAGGGCCGACCTACGGGCTCGATTTGTCCGCCGTTGTGAGTTGCGCGCGTGATCGGATGGACACCGCCCGCTGATCTCGCTACCAGCATCCTCGCGGCAGGCGCCGGAGGCACTATTTACGGGAGACTGCTGAGAGTTTGCTTGACCATTAACTTGTCCCATAAGGGGAACCCTCTGCGGCACGGTCCGCTAGGGGATCGGTCTACGGTGTGCCTCAGTCAGACGCCAGCGGCTCTGTCCATTCATTTGCTGGCAGCCTTTCTCGCAGCAATGCGGGTTGACCTGATCCAAGAATCATCTCGGTGTCGAGATGGGCTGGGTCGACTTGTCTGATGAGCTCGCGACAGCGTCAGCAGGGAGGTAAAACGCAGCGCAAGCCGTCACCGTCTCGCCAAACGGCGACGATCTTGGCGACTTGGTACTCGCCGCTGTGAGCTGGCCAAGTCTCGCCCGCACCTCAACATCCCTGGTGGCTGCACCATCGAGTTTCACGAGGCGCAGCCAGTCCCCGGATGGTGAGCCCATGCCACGTAGCTGCAGGATGCGCCGCCGATTCGGCTCCGCCTGCACTGCAGCTACGGGGCTCGGATCCCGTCCGGATCTACGACCCACCAGAGCCCCCCGTGGGTCGAGACGTTGTGGCACTTCACCTCGCCAGGCCCCTCGTGCGCGTAGAAGTAGAGCGGATGCCCGTTGTAGGTGACCTGGGTCGTGCCGTCCCGCCGCTTCGTCGTCCCCAGCAGCGCTGAGTCGACCTCGCCGCTAGCGGCCGGCGCTCCGTCGGTCAGCACGGGTGGCCACGCTTCAGCGCAGTCGTCGTAACACTCCGGCCTGATGCTCTCCTCACTCTCCCAGATATAGATGGCCTGCTTTTTGGCATCGAAGAGCATCTGGCCGAAGTCGCTCGCGGCTGTGGTGATCGTGGTGCCCGGCTCTCGCGCGCTGGATGGCTGACTCGGCGGGGGTTGCGGGCTCTCCGGTGTCGTAGTGCTCGCCCTCGGAGGCGGGGTAAAGTCCGGGGCCTCGCTCGAGGTGCTGCTTGCGCAAGACGACGCGACGAGTGCGAGGACCACCGCAGCCGCCGCTCGCAGTCCGGGTCTGGACACGCTGTGCTCCTATCGGCAGTAGC
This sequence comes from Arthrobacter sp. 4R501, assembly GCF_002929755.1. Taxonomy (NCBI): domain Bacteria; kingdom Bacillati; phylum Actinomycetota; class Actinomycetes; order Micrococcales; family Micrococcaceae; genus Arthrobacter; species Arthrobacter sp. 4R501. Next base: position 121,858 of record NZ_PJIW01000002.1, read on the forward strand.
GGGCGCCCCCGGCCAGGTCTTCGGGGTTGGGTGATGATCAGACAGTGGGGCAGTTCGGTTCCCATTATCTCAGCCTTTGTCGAAAATCGGCGGGCGGAAGGCGGCGAGTCCGGTGGCGGGGGACTGCCACGCGACTCGCCTGGGTCAGTGAGCGGCTGTGGCCGTCAGGGTGCGGGGCGACGGCGCCCGTCAAGCAGGACGGTGCCGAGCAGCAGCTTCAGGACGACGAGGCCGAAAATCGCGCCGTACAAGGGGTCGCTTCAGAAAAAGGAAAAAATCGTACGCTAAGGCCGCGTGGAGAAAAGTAACGGCTGGACCGCAGCTTGTCGATGGAAGCGGGCCAAAGTCCGTCCGTAGGGGGATCCTCCAGCGTGCAGATGCTTCTGCTCAGGACACGAGGATGATCTGTGACTCGGATGGAAGCTCAACGCCCATCGGGGTCTCAAACGCGATGGGCATTCCCCGCGCCCGTGACCATTGAGTGCTGTCGGTGACCTGCACATGCACATGCGGTTGCGTACTGTTCCCTGAGTTTCCACACTGACCGATTAGCTGGCCGGTTTCGACCACTTCACCGACATCGACGCAGACCGAACCCTTGCGCAAGTGTGCGATCAACACGAACGGCCCGTCATCGCCTAGGGCTATTACGACATGATTGCCAGCTATCGCGCCTGCACCTCGCTGGATGCGCCGTGCCTGCCCCGCCATGTATGGGAAGAGCGTGAGTTGCGATCTTCGAGCCTCGTGATCGTCTTCGCCGTCATGAGTGATGACCACGGTGCCGGTGCTAGGTGCCACTACGGCCGCACCGAATCCGACGAACCTTTCCGGTCGTTCCGTCGCTACAACTGCCCGCCAGTTCCAGGCAGCTGACCGCCCGTGAAGATCCACGGGGATGAAGTCGATGGCGAAGGTGGTACCCATCAAATCCGTACCATGACTTGGCACCCGTCGCGCGGGGCTATTCCGCGCACGGAACCTACCCGCCAGCGGGTACTTCAACACGATTGGACGGCGGCTATTTGGCAGCTGGATCATGCGTTTCATTCTCATGCTCGCACTTCACGAAAACTAGACCACACCCGCCCGTTAGCCGGTCCCCCACCGGAGCAAACACTTCTCAAATTTCCGGATCGCGTGTCGTTTTCAGAAGTCGCCTGCACGGGCGCCCGCGGAATTCCGGGGTAGTGCAGACGAGTATGGACATTGAAATGTCAGAAGTGCCCTGCACGGAACTGCATTCCGCTCAATAGTCGACTGCACCAACAGTCGTTTTTTCAGAAGTCGCCTGCACCAGCCAGCAGGAACTACTTCTTTGGTGCCTCGGTCGCGCCTGTTGCCGGGACCCATCGGTAGAGGGTGTGCACGGAGACTCCTATGGTGTCGGCAACGTCCCGGGGCGGCGTTCCCTGGTGGCCCGATCTGCTGGTTAACGACGCATGATGACCCACTGACATTGGTTCGCCTCTTTTGCCCGAAGGTTGTCCTTCGCCTGACAAAAACGCTTGTGGCGGTATACGCTTCCAGAAATCTCGGCCTAGGCGGGGGGCTATGAAGAATCTTAAGGTATTTGCGTGCCTCACTGCTGTTCTGTTCACGGGAATGACGGTTGCCTCGTGCGGTTCCAGCACGGGGGCGCCGAACCCAGGCCAGACATCACCGACGCCATCGAGTGCATGTGCCCAGTTCGTGTCTGGGGCCCCTTGCGAGAAATACACCAGCACGGCCGGCTCCGATGACGGCGCACCAATCTCCTGGGTAACTGCCGGGGAGGTAACGGCACAACTGTCCAAACGCGGTTCGGATACCTACCTCACGGTTGTGATGCCCTGCGGTCCCCTTGATGCCGTTGTGACGATCAATGGCAAGATCATGCGAATTACGGGGCAGACGGCGCTTGGCGCCTCAGGCTGCATAGAGAACCTTGGAGAGAGACAGGGTTGGGTCCTTAAGCTCCTCGAGGGGAGCGTGGAACTGGGCTACAGCAACAACACGTTGACCTGGACGAACGGTAAAGACTCGCTTTCTTTCGTTACCGGCTGACCTTTCCGGCCAGACTGCGTCCCAGTTGCGGAACGCTAAACGGGCCGATCACTGAGACGGCCGAGACTCTCCCTGTGATCCATCTCCGAGATGTCAACCAGGATCGCTGCTATTTTCACGTTGTTCTTCATATTGTTGAAATCCCGGGGAAGTCGTCTGAGCTGCCTTACGCCAAGAAACAAACTGATAATGAGGATGACGACAACCGCTACCAGGATCGGCACTTCTTCTGACGTGGGGCCTCCTGACATCAGCAGGATTAGCGCCGTGACAAGAGCACCGACACCTATCACCATAAGGGTTGAAAAATGCCACCTGGCGCGGCGCTCCCTCGGATCGATCCACGGTTTCATGCCTCGCTCCCTCTCTTCCTAATCGAAGCGTCACCTATTTGTTGGTGGCATTCAATAGCCAACCTTGAACGCGACAAATGCTGGGATTGGTCCACCTAGGGACGGTGTCAGCTTTCAATGGGCCTCGAATCAGCTACCGCCCATACGTTCAAGGACCTCTTCATTTTGCTTCCGTAGTTTCCGAAGATCGCCTGCGGGATCTTGCCTTGAAGATAATGGTCAGGACTATGGGAAGACCGGCGACAATAGTCTGGGCGTATCGGGGATGGAATGACTCAACGGTGGATCCGTCAGTCATTGTGTACGAGCAGTAGAGTCCCAAGGGCAGGAACACGTAGTCTCCTCCCACCGGCGGGTAATTCTCCGGGTTATGTATGGTGCCCTCTGGAAGATGCTCGTTGAGGCAGGGAGCGGTAATCGAATGCTCCAGCCGGATAACTGCACCCCTGTCGAAAAGACCCACGAAGCCGTACCACAGGATGGACAAAACGGCTGCGAGAAGAAACGGCCGCCACTTTTCTGCCATATCCGACCCCCGACGCTGTTGCCTGGCGCCACTATCGCACGTCAGAGCCCGTCCTGTATGTAGCCGGTGAGTCTACGAAGGGAATCGGCGAGTTGCACGGACACGGCCGATCCCGATTGGGGAACGGCTAACGGGCACCAACAGTGCGGTGATCGACTGGCCTGCGGGCACTGGCCCTAGGGTGTAGCCGGCGGCGTAAGTGCAACGTCGATGGCGGACTCGACTGCATCGCGGCACGCGTCGGTCGATTGGACAAGAAGCGACTCGATAGCTTGGATCAGCACCACAAGCCTGGGGGTTCGGATCGTTGAAAGGCGTTCCATCGAAGTGGCAAGCGATTCCCTGACGAGGACGTCTACGTGCTCTCCGAAGGCGCCCGCGTGAGACCCGTCAGGAGCTATATAGCTGCCTCCGATCGAGATGTCGCCTAGGAGCGCTAGCAGAGGTACGCGGATCCCGTCCGGAACATCGCCGGCCGCGACAGCTGCGATGAACGGCACCGCATGGGCCGTTGCTTGATATACCGTGCCCTGATGACAGATGTTCGAGTAAAGCCCTTCACTGATTGCCAGGGAAGGATCAGCTCGAAGCGCAGCCAACGATCGCGACACGTCGCCTGCGATGGCGAGCGACACGTTCCCGGCATCACCCAGCGAAACGACCCCTTTTCCGTAGCAGTGCTCCAACCGGCTCCAGTCGACCTGGTCGAGTTCGTCCAAAGCAGCGAAGCCTGTCCCGTTCGGCTGATATGGCGCATCCATACAAGTGAGAATAGCCAACCGAACGGGGAAGGATCCTTTCGGGGGTCTCCTTACACCTGTTCGTCCGCGCGCCGAGCGCTTCATGGGTCCCGTGCTCGATAGTCTCGGCGAGTGACGGATTATCGGCAACATCCCAGCGTCGTGGCATATTGGCAAGGCGACTCACTGCAGCCTCTTCCTGAGGCCTCGGAATCATCAGAGACCATATGGTTCGCGATGCCTCCCGAACCAGACGCCGAGCCGTCGTGGGAAGGACTGCGAGGCCGCTTGGAACCCGACGGCACGGCTACCGTTCTCGCCGTCCCCGCCTATCTCTACGACGTCAACTATGGCGATCGGGTGACCGTGAAGCGATCAGATGAGAACGCCCTCGTTGCAACAGGAATACATCACGACGCTCTCAACTTCACATTCAGAGTCCTGCTGAAATCTGACGACGCCAACGCGTGGCGGCCGCTGGCCACTGAGCTCGCCGAACTCGGGTGCCTCCTTGATGTCATATCTCCGCGATTCTTCGCCATTTCCTGCGGTGAACCCCTGGCACAGGAAGTCGCCGACAGACTCCTCGCCCTGCAACACGACGGCGATCTCCACTACGAAACAGGCCGAACTCGGCTACCAACGCAGAAGTAGCCCTAGCTGCTCACACTCCGGTGCTCTGCTAGCCGTGCCGTGGGAATTGAAGTTCCGCGAGGCACGGGCCACAAGGCGATGAGCTAAAGTGAGGCGCCCGGTAAAGGATCCCTTAGCGGGCGAAAGCCTCAAGCGAGAGCTGGCGCGCAATGTCGCGTGCGCACCCTTCCGTTGAGCTATGCGTGGTGTCGACCTCGACGTCGTAAACAACTCCGCCGTGCACGCTTAGGGCTTGCTGTCGCGCCATCCCTTCCACGCGGTCGACGCGTCGTGCCTCGCGGGATGCGGCGACGTCCGGGTCGCAGCGCACGGCCACCCAAATCAGCTCCACATCGCTGAAGGCTGACCGCAGACGCTCCTGTCCCGCTCCCCCTGACAGAAGGACCTCATCGAGGATCAGGTGGGCCCCTGCGCGGGCCATACCGCTGAGTCCGGTGTACCAACTGCGTTCCAAGGCCCGATGCTCAGCACTGAAAGTGATGGTGCCGTCCTGCTCGAAGGTGATTCCCGCGCGCGGGCTGTCACCCCCAGCCGGAAGTGCGTCGATGAAAGTGTCGACGCCGAAAGTCAACCAAATGCCCGGGAGGATTTCCTGAAGAGCCCGAGCAATTGAAGATTTACCGGAGCTTGAGCCGCCGTTCAGTACGATCACTTGGGGATTCTGGCTGGTAGACACCCGGCGAGCCTAGTACGGAATTGAGGATTGAGGCACGCTCGTAAGCCGGTCCCCCACCGGAGCAAACACTTCTCAAGTTTCCGGATCGCGATCGCCATGTTTCCGCGGCCGGTCCATTCCCGTAAGACCCGCCCGCAAAAATGCCCGGTGAGCGAGCGGCGAATTCTATTGGTCGACGCAACAGATGAATGAAAATGGAGGGTGTTGTCCCAGTATTTCGAGGCTACCCCAGTGTGGCCATTGGTGCTTGGCTTTCGGCCTTGAAGCGTGCGGCCGGGGTGTCGTAGGCCATGGTCTTTCTGGGCCGTGTGTTCAGTTCCCGCATGACGTGGGAGACGTGCTGGGGACTATGAACGGCGAGGTTGGTTCCTTTGGGGAAGTATTGGCGGACGAGTCCGTTGAAGTTCTCGTTGGCGCCGCGTTGCCAGGGGCTGGATCGCTCGGCGAAATAGACCGGGACTCCGGTTTCCTTGGTGAGTTCTTCGTGCCTGGCCATTTCGATTCCTTGGTCCCACGTCAGTGTTCGCTTCAAAGCAGGCGGCAGTTTGGCGAATGCGCCGATGATGGCGTCGTTGACGCTTGCAGCTGTGTGGTCGCGGGGCAGATTGACGATGATTCCATACTGGGTTTTCCGTTCCCTCAGGGTCACCATCGCCGAGACGGAACCGACCCCGATCACGAGATCCCCTTCCCAGTGGCCGGCTTGCAATCGTGTTTCGACTTCTGCTGGCCGTTGGTCGATCATGGTCATGTTGCGGATCCGTGAGCCCTGCCCTGTGCGGGTGCGCCAGCGGGTCTTGCGGATTCTTCGACCGGTGCGCAGTTTGGTGGCGTAGCGCTTGTGCAGTCCTCGGCTCTCGCGCAGCAGCAAGGCCCGGTAGATCGTCTCGGGGCAGAGCCGCAGGCTCTGGTCGTCGGGGTAGGTTTTCTTCATCCATCCGCTGATTTCATCCGGAGACCAGCATCGGTTGAGCTTACGTTGCACGAGCCCGCGCAGGCGGGGGTTCGTGGCGAGTTTATGGGTCTTGGGCCGTGCCCGTTGCGCCCGGGCGTCGTGATCGGCCGTGCGGGGCAGATAGCGGCCTTCAACGTCTCGATGGCGGTCCAACTCTCGTTTGATGGTGGAGGCGTGTCGGCCCAATTCACGGGCCACCGCCCGCATTGAATGTCCCAGCTCCAGGAGGTCGGCGATCTGTAGCCGTTCCCGGGACTGGAGGTAGCGGCCCGTCGCTGCTGGCACAGGTGTGAGGGAGGGGATCTGGTAGTTGTTGGCGCGCCGGAGTGCCGTGCCTGTTCGTCTGTGCATACCGAGGAGTCTGCATGCTTCGGCGTTGCTCTTGCCCTCGCGCATCAGCTGCCAGTACTTCGTGTCCCGTTCCGTGCGGCGTCGTTGCGCTTCGGAAACTGTTGAGGCCGCTACCTGATTTGCATAGCGGCTCGAGGACGAGATGGCTGCGTGCTGGGCAGCTATTGCCGTATTCCGTTCCTTTGCCAGTCGGGCGCGGCGTTCGCGTTCGAAACTGTGGCAGCGTTGATCAGTCAGCCGTAGAAGCGCTTGGCAACGCTTCGGGGTGACCTTCTGGCTCCGGAGCTTCTCGAACCGCTCGCGAAGCCATCGATACGCCGTGGAACGGCCAACCCCGGCCGGTAGAGCCGACTGCGACGGGCTTTGGCCGCGGTCGAAGGCCTCCCAAAATATGGCTTCGTCCTCAATGCTTGCTTGTAGATGGTGGCGGCCCGTAGTTCCGGCTACTGCTGCTTCCCACGCTGGGAGCTTGGCGGTGGTGAACCCAAGTAACGCCGTCACCTCCGCGGGACTTGATCCATCCTGGCGTAACTGCACATATCTCTCACGCAACCAGCGGTAACCGACCTCCTTATGGATGCCGGACGCCCGGGCGGAAGAATTGAGACTATTTCCTTGCTTGATCGAGGCAAGAAAGCGGACCCCTGCCGGAGACGAAGAACGAGGAAGCATATCGAACCACCTTGAAGAAGGTGTTGCTTCGATCGATAGAATCCCGCGAGCCCTATACGGGACACATGAAGAAGGATGCTCGGGTGATGGCGATGTCCGGTCCCTGAATCGCTCTCCAGAGCATGCTGTGGCTCGGACTCGGCACGCGTCGCAGGAGGAAACCTAGGCAGCGTCGTATGGGGTGTCGAACAGAGTGACTCCCCATTCCGGGTTCTGCTGGACGATACCGGTCTCCCGTTGCACGAACTGGAGCGGGTCCTGGAGATACATTGCCATCCGCTCCTGCTCCAAGTCCCACGGGAAGCCGCAGGCGCCCACAAACTTTCCAGCGTTCCCGGATCAGGCGTGATGGCTTGGCCGACAATGGTGACTCTAAGCGCGTATGAAGCGCAGCGGATCCGCACGGACATCCATGGACTGCCGCCCACGCTGGCGAACCTGATGGCGTAGTCGCCCGAGCCCACCCCCGACCGGAGGGTACGTCTGCCGGGACCATGGAGCCGGAAGTGAAGTACTGGCACACCAGCACTCCGTTGGTGAGAGCATCTTCCGGACCTTGACCTAAGCTAAGCAGTCGTCGGCGCAGGCCAATGGCAGTGGCATGCCCCATCAAGGCAGAGATCAACCCTTCTAGTTGACCCCTGCCTTGATGGCCCGCGAACAGTTACGGAAGAACCAGCTCACCGTCCACGCGCCGCGGGATGCCCAGCGGGTTGCTTTCGCGCAGCGCCGGGTGCAGCACCGTTTCCGGAGCATCCTGGTAGGCGACAGGGCGCTGGAAGCGGCGGACCGCCGTCGCGCCCACCGAGGTGAACAGGGACGTGGTTGCCGGGTACGGGCCGCCGTGCTGCTGCGCCCAGTTCACTGCGACGCCGGTGGGCCAGCCGTCGAACAGGACCCGCCCGGCGAGGCCGGACAGCTGCGCCACGAGGACCCCGACGTCCTCGCCCGGCTGGGCGTGGACAGTGGCGGTGAGGCTCCCGGGAACTTTGGCCAGAACGGCGGAGAGTTCTTCCTGGTCAGAGTATTCGATCAGCATCGTGGTGGGGCCGAAGCACTCCTCCAGCAGCTCGTCCGGGCGCTCCAGGGCATTGGCGGCGGAGGTGGAAAACACCACCGGCGCGGCGCCGTTGAGGGTTGCGTCTTGGTCCGCGGTGCCGCTCACGATGGTCACGTCGGGCAGCGAAGCCACGTTGCGCAGGCCCTCCGGGTAGGCGTCGGAGATCCGGGTGGTGAGCATGGCCGCCGTCGGCTTGTCCTTGCTGGCCTCAGCCAGTTCCGCGGCGAATTCTGTGCCCGCCGGGATGAAGACCAGGCCGGGCTTGGTGCAGAACTGGCCGGCGCCCATGGTGAATGATGCTGCAAGTTCCGCCGCGAGCTGGCCGGAACGTTCGGCCAGCGCGGCCGCGGTGATGACCACCGGGTTCAGGCTGCCCAGCTCGCCGTAGAACGGGATGGGGTCGGGCCGCGAAACCGCGAGGTCAAAGAGCGCCCGGCCGCCCGGGATGGACCCGGTAAAGCCCACGGCCTTGATGGCGGGATCCTGCACCAGCGCGGTACCTACCTCGCGACCTGCCACAAGCGCGAACAGCCCCTCCGGCGCACCGGCGGAATGCAGGGCTTCGGTGACCACCTCGGCCGTCCGCTCGGACAGCTTCAGGTGGCCCGAGTGGGCCTTGACGATCACCGAGGAGCCCACGGCCAGGGCGGATGCGGTGTCGCCGCCGGCCACGGAGAACGCGAACGGGAAGTTGGAGGCCGAGAAAACTGCCACCGGGCCGATGGGACGCAGGATGCGGCGCAGGTCCGGCTTCGGCGGCGTCGCGGACGGGTCCGCGTGGTCAATCACGGCTTCAAGGTAAGAGCCTTCGGTGATCACTCGGGCGAACAGCCGCAGCTGCCCGGAGGTGCGGGCCACCTCGCCGGTCAGTCGGACGGTGCCGAGGCTGGTCTCCGAATCGGCGATCTCCACCAGTTCGGCCACGTTGGCGTCCAAGGCGTCGGCGACGGCGGTAAGCCAGCCTGCGCGCTCGGCATCGGAGGCGGCAGCCGCGATGGAGGCCGCCCGGGTGGCGGCGGCCGTGAGCTCGGAGAGGGAAAGGGTTGCAGTTGTCACTGGGGTACCTGAATTTCGTCGGGAGGTGTTGTGTCTGCGGTCAGTCGTGATTGCAAGCTGTCAGCCCTGCGGGTTCTCGGTGAACCGGAAGCCAAGTCCCGGCTGGTCCGTTAGCGTGAGGCGGCTGTTGCTGAAGCGGACCGGCGCGGGCCCGGCCAGGATGCCCAGCTGTTCGAAGGACGCGTCTTCCACGTCCTCCACCAGGGTGGGCTCGGCCAGGGTAAGGGCGAGCTGTCCGGACAGCTCCGGCAGCAGGTGCGGCATCACGCGGATGCTGTTGGTCCGGGCCAGCTCCACGATCCGCCGGAACGGCGTGATGCCGCCGACGCGGATGATGTTCGGCTGGATGATGTCCACAGCCTCCGCCTCAATAAAATCGCGGAAACGGTAGATCGTGTGCAGGTTTTCGCCCAGGGCGATGGGCACCGGTGAATGCTTCCGCAGCCTGCGGTACGCCCAGAGGTCGTCCGCGCGGAGGGGCTCCTCGAGCCATTCCAGCCCGTACTCCGCGAGCACGTCCAGGGCCTTGAACGTAGTGGGCAGGTCCCACCGCTGGTTGGCATCGATCATAAGCTTCCGGTCCAGTCCGAGGACGGAGCGGACTGCGGCGACGCGCTCGGCGTCCTCGCGGATATCGGGCTTGCCCACCTTGATCTTGACCGCCCGGTGGCCCGCGGCGATCCAGCGCTCCGTCTGTGCCACCAGCTCCTCCAGCGTGTACTGGAGGTTCACACCCGAGCCGTACACCTCCGCGGACTCGTGCCGCTGGCCCAGCAGGCCCGTGACCGACGTAGCGGCACGGCGTGCCTGGAGGTCCCAGAGGGCAAGGTCGACGCCGGCCATGGCGATGGTGGTCAGTCCCCCGCCTCCGGCCTCGTGCAGCCGCTTCCACAACGCGTCCCATACCGTCTCCGGATTGGCGGGCAGCCCCGCAATGAAAGGTGCGATGTCGTAGTCGAGGAGCGCTTTAACGGCCTGCGGGCCGATGGTGGGCGTCCACGAAAAACCGTGCCCCGCGCCGCCGTCGTCCGTCTGGATCTCCGTGACGATCACGTGGTTTTCCGGTGCCTCCACTCCCCAGCTGCGGCGCAGCGGGACAGTCAAGAGGCGGGTGGTCAGACCGGTAATGAGCGGAACGGTCCGGACGGCTTCGAGCGCCGGCGCACTCATCAGCGGCCGGCCAGCTCGTAGCCCTTGGCCAGGATGGACTTCAGCTGGAGCAGCTGGTCCTCGGTGGGGTCCACCAGCGGCGGCCGGACCGGGCCAACAGGAAGTCCGCCCAGCCGCAGGCCGGCCTTGACCAACGAGACGCCGAAGCCGGGGGTCTGGTCCCGGAGCCGCACCAACGGAGCGTAGAAGCCCTCCAGCAGGGCGTTGCGGCGGTCCTCATCGCCGGCCATGTACGCGTCGTAGTATGCCTTGGCGATTTCCGGTGCCATGGCGAATGCCGCCGAGGAGTAGAGCGGAATGCCCAGGCCCCGGTAAGCGCCCTGGGTCAGTTCGGCCGTCAGGAGCCCGTTGAAGAACGCGAAGTCCTCACGCCCCGTAGCGCGGACCGCGGACACAATCTCCTGGGCCAGGCCCACATCGCCCAGCCCGTCCTTGAGGCCGATCACCTTGGGGTTAGCGGCGAGGCGGACCATGGAGGCGGCTGTGAACTTGGCGTTGCCGCGGTGGTACACGATCACCGGGAGGCTGCTGGCGTCCGCCACTGCCTCGATGTACGCCACCAAACCGTCGGTGGGGCCGGTGACCAGGTACGGCGGCAGAACCAGGAGTGCATCGGCGCCGGCTTCCTCGGCAACACGGGCGGCAGCAAGGGCGTGCCCCAGCGGCCCGCCGGCTCCGGCCACCACCGGAACCTTCCCTGCCACAACCTCGACGGCGGCGGTCACCACGGTGCGCACCTCGTCGATGCTCAGGGCGTGGAATTCGCCGGTGCCGCAGGCAGGAAACACGGCGCCGGGTCCGAACGGCAGCCGCGAGCCGATGTGCTCCTTGAGGAGCTCCACATCCACGGTGCCTTCCGGCGTGAACGGGGTGACGGGAAAGAACAAAACGCCGTCGAATTTCATGATGTCTCCTTGGCACCGCTGCCGGCGCTTACCAGCCGGGCGGATGTCTCGTCGTTGAGGTGGTTGGTTGTCTTCAGTTCGGTCCGCCAGCTGCGCTTGGGTTCCCAGCCCAGCAGGTCACGGGCCTTCGCGATGGAGAAGGCGGGGCTGGTGCCGGTCAGGCCGGCGGCCAGGGCCTGGCTGCCGGGCAGGAAGCGGGGCATCAGCTCGGCCAGCGGTGTCGTGGCCAGGGCATCCGCGGCTCCGACAAAGAAGGTCTCGCCGTTCGGGATGCTGTCCATTTTCTGCAGGAGCACGTCCAGGAAGTCGGCCACATCGCGGGCGTCCACGTAGTTGAACAGTGCTGGCGCGGACAGGGCCGGATCGGCCAGGCGTTCGGCCAGAGTGTGGCCCTGCTGTGTGGGCGCGCCGTCCCATTCCTCCGGTGAGATGACGTAGCACGGGCGGAAGGCGGCGTAGCGGATCTTCTCCCCCTTGGCCGCGGCAAACATCTGCACGGTCTGTTCGGCGATCAGCTTGGACAGCGCGTAGGCGTTCCAGGGCTTTGGCACCGTGCGCTCATCCAGCGGGAAGCTGTCCGGCAGCCAGCCGGCCGGGCAGCCGTAGCCCAGCACCGTGGGGCTGCTCGCCGTGACGATCTTGCCGATCCCCAGTTCGGTGGCCGCGCTGATGACAGCGAAGGCCATGCGGGTGTTGGTGGCGAAGATGACGTCCTCCGGCGCGCTGAACGGAACGGCGATCGCTGCAAGGTGGATGACGGCGTCGGGCATGGTCTCCCGGAGGAGGCGCAAAGCCTCGCCCGGGGCCAGCAGATCGCCGGTTTCCTGCACAACGCCGGCCGGCAGCTGGTCCGCCGGGATCGCGTCGCGGTCCACCGAGATGACCTCGTGGCCGGCTTCCGCAAGCCCGGCAACCACGCTGCGGCCCAGGCGGCCGGAGCCGCCGGTGACAAAGATCCTGCTCATGTTGGTTCCTTTAGGATTTCGGGCGGACTAGGCGTCGCGGCGAAGGTCTGCGCCGAGGTGGAGATCCTCGATGCGGACGGGAAGGGAGGACTCCAGCGAAAGGTTGCCGGCAATGCCCACGGACACGGAGCGGAGGCCGTCGAGGTAGCCGGATGGACGGCCCAGCGGGTCCTCGCCGGGACCGTTGAAGAGGTCGGAGAGGAGCAGGTCGTCGCCGCCGCCGTGGCCGCCTTCGCCGTTAAGGATGGGCACTTCGTAGGCAGCTTCCCAGTGGCGCTGGACCACCAGGCGTTCGCCGTTGCGGCGGACGGCGTCTTCCTCCTCGATGGGGGTGGCACTCGGGTCAACCACTGTCTTCTTGTCCGTGCTGTTCAGGACGGCGGCGCGCTCCACCACTTCGAGTTCGGCCCGGCCTTCGGTGCCGTTGACGGCCACGCGGTAGCCTTCCCACGGGCTGTGGGCGTTCAGGGAGTAGCTCAGGCGCGAGCCGCCCTGGTACTCCACCACGAGTGCCAGATTGTCCTCGATGGTGATGCCGCCCGTGAAGACGTCCTGGTCGCGGCGGTAGCCGTCGTAGTGCTCGTTATCCAGGAAGAGGGCCTTCAGGCGCTCATCCTCACGCAGGTCCAGCGCGAACGGATCCTTTGCGGCTGTTTTGTCCCCGATGACGGGGGTTTCGGCGTCGGGCGTTCCACGCTCCGGACGGGGCCCCAGGCCCCGCTCGGCGGCGTTCTTGTCGCCATAGAACTTGAGGCCGCCGGATGCGAAGACACGCTCCGGGACGTCGTTGATCCACCAGTTGACCAGGTCGAAGTGGTGCGAGGCCTTGTGGATCAGCAGGCCGCCGGAGTTCTTCTTTTCGCGGTGCCAGCGGCGGAAGTAGTCGGCGCCGTGGACGGTGTCCAGGACCCAGCTGAAGTCGATGGAGGTGACCTTGCCGATCACGCCGCTCTGGATGATTTCCTTGAGGGCACTGTTGCGGGGTGAGTAGCGGTAGTTGAAGGTGACCACCACGTTGCGGCCGGTTTCTGCCACGGCCTTGGTGATGCGGCGGCAGCCTTCGGCGTCGATAGTGAGGGGTTTTTCGACCACGACGTCGGCGCCCGCCTCGAGTGCCTCCACGATGTAGTCCGCGTGGGTGTAGTCCGGCGTGGTCACCACAACGCGGTCGATGTTGTTGGCCTGGATGTAGGCGGTGAGGTCTGCGGGGTCAAAGGAAGCGACGGGTCCGGGCGCACCGAGTTCCTGGATGAGCTTCTGGTAGAACTCGACGCGGCCGGGGTTCACGTCGGAGAAGGCCACCAGTTCCGCGGTATCAGCGTGCTTGCCGAAGATGGCCCGGATGTACATCTCGGAGCGGCCACCGGTGCCGATGAGGGCGATGCGGGCCCTGGTACTTGTGCCTGGCTCCGGCGCTGAAGTGAAGGCAGCGGTAGCAGAACTCGATTCGGCTGTGTTGACCATGAGGGTCCCTTTCGAAGGCTTCAATACTCGGCCGTGCTGCGGCCGCGGGTGGTGCGCTGGACTGTGGTGCTCTGGACTGTAGTGCTTGGAACCTGTGCTGCTCTGGACCGGGGCCCGGAAGTCGCCGCGGCCGGCGAGAAAGCGTTTTCTCCGTGCCGCTACATGATTTCTATCAATAGACGCGCGGTCCCGTCAACCCTTATCCTCTCTAAGAGAAAGCGCTTTCTGATGGAAAGGCCTGTTTCTGCGGCGGCACAGCCCTCATCCGGCGCGCCGAACGAATGGAAACCGGTTTCCGACAGCGTTGTATGCTGTCCCACGGGCACCGGTAATCACGGGGACCGGGACTTACGAAAGGCAGGGCCATGGCCAGGAAATCGGCAACCGGCAGGATCGGCATTGCGGACGTTGCGGTGAAGGCAGGGGTTTCGCACGCCACTGTTTCGCGCGTCATGAACGGCAACTTCACCGTGGACCCGGACATCGCAGCACGGGTGCGGGCGGCCGCCGTCGAGCTCAAATACCAACCCAATCCCGTGGGGCGCAGCCTCGCGCTGGGCAAGACGGACACCATCGGCATTGTGGTGCCCGACCTCGCCAACCCCACCTTCCAGGCGATCCTGCGCGGCTTGAGCCGGGCCGCGGCGGAGGACGGCTACCGCGTCCTGATTGCCGATTCCTTCGAAGTCTCCAGCGAGGAAGCCATCCTGGCCGGCGAGGCCCGCCGGCGCTGCGACGGCCTGGTGCTCTGCGCCCCGCGCATGAGCGACGCCGAGCTCGAGGAAATCGCGCCGTCGCTGCACCCGCTCGTCCTGATCAACCGGACGACGGCGGCTGCCGGGATTCCCAGTCTCGTGGTGGACTACGGGCAGGGGGTCCAGGACCTCGCCGAGTACCTGGTGGGCCTCGGCCATACACGCCTGGCCTTCCTGGCCGGCCCGGCAGGCAGCGCCTCCAACGGCCTCCGGCTCGAGGGCCTGGAAGCGTTCAAAACCCGGCACCCGCAGGTGGACGTCACCATGCTCGACGGCGGCTCGGACTTCGACACCGGCCACGGGGCAGTGGACTCGGTCCTGGCCAGCGGCGCCACCGGCATCCTGGCTTTCAACGACCTCGTGGCCATGGGCCTGATGAGCGGCCTGCACGAACGCGGCGTGGACGTTCCGGGCGACATCTCCGTCACCGGCTTCGACGACATCCCGTTCGCCCGCTACACCACACCCACCCTGACCACCGCCGCGGTTCCCATTGCCGAGCTCGGCGGCCAGGCCTGGCGTGAACTGCGGGCACTCATCCGCAAGGAAGACCACAACGCCCCGGGCAGCCGGTACCAGCCGCGACTGGAAATCCGGGCCAGCAGCGGGCCCGCCAAGGCGCCACGCACTGCGGCCCACGGCTGAGTCGCCGCGATTCCCTCCGCCGGATCCACGGAGTTTTTGTCCAGATAAAGCGACCCAATCGCCCGCCACCCCTCTTTGCCAAGCGATGTCTGGACAAAAACTCGTCTACTGGGGCTCGACCTCGGCCGCCGGGCGCCCGACCCCGCCCTCGCGGTAGTACCCCTCGATGTGGGCAGCCACCAGCGCTGCCGCGCGCGCGCCGTCGTCGTTCCTGATGGCGGCCAGAATCTCCCGGTGCTCCGCCTGCAGGCGCGACGCCGTGGCATCCCAGTCCGGGAGATTGGCCGTAAACCGGGCGGTGTAGCCCTGGATGGATTCGCGCAGCGAGCCCATCATGGCGCTGACCACGGCATTGCCGGCGGCGTCCGCCAGGGCCAGATGGAACCGGATATCCAGCGCCAGGAAGTCATCCGCCGTCCGGGCAACGCGTTCGACGGCGTCCATCTCACCCAGGAGCGTGGCGGCCAGGTCCAGCTCCGGAGCGTCGGGCTTGGCCCGTGCAGCCGCCCAGGTCTCCAGCAGGATGCGCGTTTCCACGATGTCGGACACGGGCAGATGCTGCGTGGCAACGTGGAGCCGTAACGCGGAGCCGAGCGCCGCCGTCGGATCCGATATCACCACCGTCCCCGCTTCTGGGCCGGAGCCAACCCCGGCCCGGACCACGCCCATGGCCTCCAGGATGCGGATGGCCTCGCGCACCGACGTCCTGGAAACCGCCAGCTGCTCGGCGAGTGTCCGTTCCGCGGGCAGGCGTCCGCCCACGCTCAGCTGTCCGTCGGAGAGCTGCTTTTCGATCCACGTCAGGACAAGTTGGTGCGTACGCATATCGCTATCGTAGTTGATGTGGTTGGACCACATGGCCTAGAGTGTGGTTAGACCACAGCCCGATCCCCTGCGCGAGGCCCACCAACGGAGGCAGCCATGACCCACACCATCCAGCCGAACAACCCCGAGGTCACGCTGGCCACGGACGTCCCGGCCGCCACGGCGCCTAGGTCTGCAGCTTCGGCGGTGCCGGCCGCGCTGAAGCGCCGCATCCCCAAGTACTCGGACTTGGCCCCGCTGATGCAGTTCAAGAAGCCCGAGTTCAGCAAGGAAGCCCGGCTCAAGCGTGCCAGCACCATCTGGGACCTGCGGGACATGGCCAAGCGACGCACCCCGCAGGCCCCGTTCGACTACACGGACGGCGCCGCCGAGGGCGAGATCACCCTGCGCCGCGCCCGCGAGGCCTTCCTGGACATCGAGTTCCGGCCCGGCATCCTGCGCAACGTCTCCAGCATCGAGCTCAGCACCAACATCCTGGGCAAGCCGTCCCGGCTTCCCGTGGGCATCGCCCCCACCGGCTTCACCCGCATGATGCAGTCCGAAGGTGAATACGCCGGCTCGCAGGCAGCAGAGGCCGCCGGCATTCCGTACACCCTTTCCACCATGGGCACCGCGTCCATCGAGGACGTTGCCGCCGCCGCCCCGAACGGCCGCAACTGGTTCCAGCTGTATCTGTGGACGGACCGCGACCGCTCGCTGGAACTGATCGAGCGCGCCGCCAAGGCCGGCAACGATACGCTCATGGTCACCGTGGACACCGCCGTCGCCGGCGCCCGCCTCCGCGACGTCCGCAACGGCATGACCATCCCGCCGGCACTGACTATCAAGACCGTGCTGGATGCGTCCTACCGCCCGGCCTGGTGGTTCAACTTCCTCACGCACGAGCCGCTGACCTTTGCCTCGCTGTCCCGCTACACCGGAACCGTCGCCGACCTCATCAACTCGATGTTCGACCCCACCCTGACCTTCGAGGACCTGGACTGGCTGCGCGAAACCTGGAAGGGCAAGCTCGTGGTCAAGGGCATCCAGACCGTTGAGGACGCCCGCAAGGTGGTGGACCACGGCGCCGACGGCGTGGTGCTCTCCAACCACGGCGGCCGCCAGCTGGACCGCGCACCGATCCCGTTCCACCTGCTGCCCGGCGTCAAGGAAGCCTTCACCAAGGACAACTCGGACGCGGCCATCATGCTGGACACCGGCATCATGAGCGGCGCCGACATCATCGCCGCGCTGGCCCTGGGCGCGGACTTCACGCTGATTGGCCGTGCGTACCTGTACGGCCTGATGGCCGGCGGCCGGGCCGGTGTGGACCGCACCCTGCAGATCCTTGAGAAGGACATGGCCCGCACCATGGCGCTGCTGGGCGTCAGCAAGATCTCCGAGCTGACCCCGGACCACGTGCACCTGCTCAACAAGTAACGCGCGTCTGGTGGTTGAGCCGGGCCCACGGCCGCAGGGTCCCCTGACCGAGCTTGCGAGGTGAGGGAGCGGCTGGGGAGCGAAACCTGGATCTCGACAGGCTCGATCACCGGTGGGTTAGGGCTACTTTTTGCGGCCGAACTTGGGGAGATTCGGGAGGTTTGCCAGCAGGTCCGCGGCCTTCGTGGCGGCGCGGCCCACGGTGCGGCCGATCTGCTGCGGGACGGTGTCGTCGCTGAGCGGGGCCACCGTGCCGCCGGGAATCACGACGGCGGGGCTCAGTTCGGCGCCCGGGCGCTCGAGGACGGCGGCAACGGCCACGTTGTCCGACAGCGGGGTAGCCACGGCTCGCTCGGTGCCCGCGTCCGCCTCCGCGCGAGGTGGCTTGGCGACGGCGGCCACCGGGCCGACGTCGAACGTCTCCAGCCAGCTGGCGATCCCCTCCAGCGGTTTGGGGTTCAGCGCGTAATAGCGCTTCTGGCCCTGCGCCCGCATGCTGACCAGCTGCGCCTCACGGAGGACTTTCAGGTGCTTGGAAATGGTGGGCTGGCTTGCGGAAAGTTCTTCCACGAGCTCACCCACTGCCTTGTCCCCGGCGCGCAGGGATACCAAAATGTCGCGCCGGGTTGCTTCCGCAATGACGGCAAATACGTCGTCTGTCACCATGACTCCCACCCTAGCGACATATACGCCGCCGGGCATCAACTATTTCGCCCGTGACCGCCCCACGGGGTCGAAGAAGGATCAGTCGAACCAGGGATCAAGGCCGTGCAGCGGAAAAACCGCTTTGCGGGTGGCCATCACTGTGCGGTCCACGGCGTCGTTGGGGTCAAAGCCCACTTCCCAGGACCGCCACCAGAGCTCCACGTCGTCGCCCATCAGGCCCGGTGTGTCCATGCCGAACTTCTCCGAAACATACGCGCGCCAGTCCTCCGGCACCGGGGTCCTGAGCGGAACGGGACGCCCGGCGGCGATGGCGATCAGGTGGCTCCAGGAGCGCGGAACCACGTCGGTGACGCTGTACCCGCCGCCGCCGGTGGCGATCCAGCGGCCCTCGCAGTGCCGGGCGGCGAGATTCCCGACGGCGGTGGACGCCTCGCGCTGGCCGTCCACGCTGATGTTCAGGTGGGCCAGAGGGTCACGCCGGTGCGAGTCGCAGCCGTGCTGGCTGACGATGACTTCGGGCTGGAACGCGCCCACGAGCTGCGGCACCACGGCGTGGAATGCCCGCAGCCAGCCGGCGTCGCCGGTGCCCGACGGCAGGGCAACATTGACGGCGCTGCCCTCAGCCTGCGGACCGCCGATCTCGTTCGCGAATCCGGTCCCGGGGAAAAGCGTGAGTCCGCTTTCATGCAGCGAAATGGTCAGGACCCGGGGGTCGTCCCAGAAGATGCTTTCCGTCCCGTCCCCATGGTGCGCATCGACGTCGATGTACGCCACGCGGCTGATGCCGCCGTCGAGCAGTCTCTGGACGGCCAGGGCGGAGTCGTTGTAGATGCAGAAGCCGCTGGCGCGGTCACGGGCGGCGTGGTGCATGCCCCCGCCGAAGTTCACGGCGTGGAGCGCGGATCCGTCCAGGATGGCGGACGCGGCGACCAAAGATCCTCCTGCAAGCCTCGCGGCGGCATCATGCATGCCGGCGAAGGACGGATCGTCGTCGGTGCCCAGTCCGCGGGCTTCATCCGGCGAGGTCGGGTCGTCGCTGACCCGGCGGACCGCAGCCACAAACTCAGGCGAGTGAACCGTTTCCAGTTCGGCATCGGACGCAACCTCCGGAGCCTCCACGGACACATGCGCAAGGTCCAACAGGCCGAGGCTGCGGGAAAGCCGGGCCGTCAGGTCCAGCCGTGCCGGCGCCATGGGGTGGCCCGGGCCGAAATTGTAGGCCGTCATGGCTGA
This sequence comes from Arthrobacter sp. 4R501, assembly GCF_002929755.1. Classification (NCBI taxonomy): domain Bacteria; kingdom Bacillati; phylum Actinomycetota; class Actinomycetes; order Micrococcales; family Micrococcaceae; genus Arthrobacter; species Arthrobacter sp. 4R501. The sequence goes on from NZ_PJIW01000002.1 coordinate 140,994, forward strand.
ATTCCACACCACCATCGTCGGTGGCGCGGGCTGGCTGAGACCGGGCAGGAATGTCATCAATGACAGGCTACCGGAGGACGCCACTGCCCCAGCCCGGCCATTACGCGGGCATTAGTGGTTTACTACTGGAGGAAACAGTTTCAACCGAGGAAAAGCCCCCCCCCATGACGCAACGCCAGTCGAGGCCCCGGAACCCGGCCAGCTGGCACCCCGCCGCACCGGAGCGCGAAGGTCTCTGGATCTTCACCCGCGTACGCGACTTCGTTGACGATATTGCCAATACGTCGCCCGCCCGGCTTGCCCTGAGCGCCTTCGGGGCGGTCTGTCTGGTCTTCACTTTCGTCCTCTCCCTGCCCGTCTCCTCCGCCACCGGTGCGGCCACTCCGATACACCAGGCCCTGTTCACTGCGGTCTCCGCCGTCTGCGTGACCGGCCTGACGGTTGTTTCGACGGCGGTGCACTGGTCCTTCTTCGGCCAGCTGGTCATCCTGATCGGCATCTTCGTGGGCGGTTTGGGAACCCTGACGCTCGCGTCGCTGCTGGCCCTCATGGTGAGCAAGAAGCTTGGCGTCCGCGGCAAGCTCATCGCGCAGGAGGCCATGAACAACGCCGGTCGGCTCGGTGAAGTGGGTACGCTGCTGCGGATCGTCATCGTGACCTCCGTGGTGATCGAGGGCGTGCTGGCACTGGCCCTGGTCCCCCGGTTTATGACGCTGGGCGAGCCCTTCTGGCAGTCGGTGTGGCACGGAGTCTTCTACTCCATTTCCTCGTTCAACAACGCCGGCTTCACGCCTCATTCGGACGGGATTGTGCCCTACGAGACCGACCTGTGGATCCTCATCCCGCTGATGCTCGGCGTGTTCCTGGGTAGCCTGGGTTTCCCCGTGGTGATGGTCCTGCAGCAGAACGGGCTCAACTGGAAAATGTGGAACCTGCACACCAAGCTCACCATCCAGGTGTCCTTCATCCTGCTGGCCGCCGGCACCGTGCTGTGGGCGCTGATGGAGTGGGACAACGTGCGGACCATCGCCCACATGGACCTCGGCGACAAGATCACCCACTCGTTGTTTGCGTCCGTTATGACGAGGTCCGGCGGGTTCAACCTGGTGGACCAGAACCACATGGAATCCACCACCATGCTGCTCACCGACGCCCTTATGTTCGCCGGCGGCGGTTCGGCGTCGACGGCGGGCGGCATCAAGGTGACCACCATCGCCGTAATGTTCCTCGCCATCGCCGCGGAGGCCCGCGGCGACTCCGACGTGAAGGTGTACGGCCGCACCATCCCGCAGGGGACCATGCGAGTGGCTATCTCAGTGATCGTTGCCGGCGCCACCCTGGTCTCCGTCTCAGCCTTCCTGTTGCTGCAGATCAGCGGCGCGTCCCTGGACCGGGTGCTGTTCGAAACCATTTCCGCCTTCGCCACCGTGGGGCTGAGCACCAACCTCAGCGCCGAGCTGCCGCCGTCGGGCGTTTATGTCCTGACGGCCCTGATGTTCGCGGGCCGCGTCGGCACCGTCACCCTTGCCGCTGGGCTGGCACTGCGCCAGCGCAGCCAGCTGTTCCACTACCCGGAAGAGAGGCCCATCATTGGCTAATTCCTCAGGCGCCCCCAACCGCCCCGCCCATAACGCGCCGGTCTTGGTGATCGGGCTGGGCCGCTTCGGCTCGTCCACCGCCGAGCAGCTCGTGAAACAGGGCCGCGAGGTGCTCGCGATCGAGCGTGACCGGTCCCTGGTCCAGAAGTGGGCACCGCTCCTCACCCACGTGGTGGAGGCGGACGCCACCAATATTGATGCGCTGCGCCAGCTCGGTGCACAGGAGTTCAGCTCCGCCGTTTGTGGCGTGGGCACCTCGATCGAGTCCTCCGTGCTGATCACGGTGAACCTGGTAGACCTGGGCATCGAGCACCTCTGGGTCAAGGCCATCACGCCATCGCACGGCAAGATCCTCACCCGGATCGGCGCGAACCACGTGATCTACCCCGAGGCGGACGCCGGCGTCCGCGCCGCGCACCTGGTCTCCGGCCGCATGCTGGACTTCATCGAGTTCGACGACGACTTCGCCATCGTAAAAATGTATCCGCCGCGCGAAACGGTGGGCTTCACGCTGGATGAGTCCAAGGTGCGCTCCAAGTACGGCGTGACCATCGTGGGCGTGAAGTCTCCCGGCGAGGACTTCACCTACGCCCGCCCTGAGACCAAGGTGTCCGCCCGCGACATGCTGATCGTTTCCGGGCACGTGGACCTGCTGGAACGGTTCGCGGCGCGGCCGTAGTCAGCCGAGCTGCCTGGTGATCTCCGCCGAGCGGTCCGCTGCGGCGCGGGCGCCGGCGGCGATGATGGCCGGAATGCCGCGGTCGTCGAAGGTGGCGATGGCCCGTTCGGTGGTGCCGTTGGGGCTGGTCACGCCCTTGCGCAGGGCTGAGGGGTCGGCGCCCGGCTCGGCCAGCATAAAGCCCGCGCCTGCGACTGTCTCGCGGGCCAGGAGCAGCGACAACTCGGGATCCAGGCCCAGTTCGACACCCGCCGCTGCCATCGCCTCGGCCAAGTAGAACGCGTAGGCGGGACCGGAGCCGCTGATGGCCGACAACGCGTCCACCTGCTCCTCGGGCACCTCCACCACGGTGCCCGCGGCCCGCAGGATGTCCTTGACGGTCTTGAGCTGTTCCGGCGTGCAGTTGGTTCCGGGTGAGACGGAAACGACGCCGCGGCCCAGCTTGGAAGGGGTGTTCGGCATGGTGCGGATCACCGGCTGTCCGGGAGGCAGTGCGGCTTCCAGCTGCGCCAGCGATACGGCTGCGGCGACGCTGACAACAATGGCGTCCGGGGACAGGGAGCTGCTGATTTCACGGGCCAGGTCGACGATGCCCACCGGTTTGACGCCAAGGATTACGACGGCGGATCCCTTGGCCGCGTCCTTGTTGTTGTCGGGTTCCTCTTCGCCTGCGACGGCCGTAATACCGAGGTGGCGCAACGCCAGTTCCTCGGCGCGTTCCGCACGCCTGACTGTAGCTATGACGTCGGCGGGGTTGGTCCCGGCGGCCAGAAGGCCGGAGAGGATGGCTTCGTTCATGGATCCACAGCCCAGAAAGGCGATTCGGTTGCTCATGGTTCCATCATTGCAGTTCGAGTGGGCGGCTGCAGAGATGGAACGAATCGGAAAAAGCGGGAACCCGCCGAAACCGATTCACAGCGGACTCCCATGTTCGCTGCAGCTTGCACACAACTTCGCCGCCTAACGTAGTTATTACCTCATTGAGGGTGCGAGTGATGCGGCAAGCATGGGGATGTTTGCCCGAGGCGCCGGTGGTCCGCAGCAGGTTTTCCCCCATTTTCCTGCTGCGGACGCCGGCGCTTTCGCGTTGAACACGATGTTCAGGTCAGATCGGCACAGGTCCCGGCATACGGTTTCTCAGACAGCGAAGGTGTCTGCGATGTCCAGCACTTCGTCCAGGATCGCGAGGCCGGCCTTCAGGTCCTCCACGCTGATGTTGCATGGCGGGACCACGTGGATGCGGTTGAAGTTCGCGAACGGGATCAGGCCGCGGGACCTGCAGGCGGCAATGAGCTGGTTCATCTCCGGGCTGGAGGCCCCGTATGGGGCCAGCGGCTCGCGCGTCGCACGGTCCTTGACCAGTTCAATGGCCCAGAAGACACCCGTGCCGCGGACTTCGCCCACGGACTTGTGCCGTGCGGCGAAACCGGCCAACGCCGGGCCGATGATGTCACCACCTAGGGCGGCTGCGTGGTCCACGATGCCTTCCTTTTCCATCGCGTTGATGGTGGCAACGGCTGCCGCGGTGGCCAGCGGGTGGCCCGAGTACGTCAGGCCGCCCGGGTAGGGCTTGGTGGCGAACGTCGCCGCGATTTCCGGGCTGATCGCCACGCCGCCCAAGGGAACGTAACCGGAGTTGACGCCTTTGGCGAAGGTCAGCAGGTCCGGGACGACGTCGAAGTGCTCCACGGCGAACCACTTGCCGGTGCGGCCGAAGCCGGCCATGACCTCGTCCGCGATGAACATGATGCCGTACTTGGTGCATAGTTCCCGCACCCCCTGCATGTACCCGGCGGGAGGCACGTAGATGCCGGCCGAGCCTGGGATGCTCTCCAGCATCAGGGCCGCGATGGTCGCGGCCCCTTCGAGCACGATGAGCTGCTCGAGGTGCTGCAGGGCGCGCTGGCTCTCCTCCGCTTCCGTGGTGGAGTGGAAGGCCGTGCGGTACAGGTACGGCGGGAAGAAGTGCACGGTGCCGGTGCTGGCGGTGTCATTGGCCCAGCGCCGCGGGTCGCCCGTGATGTTGACGGCCAGCTGCGTGCCGCCGTGGTACGAGCGGTATGCGGAGAGGACCTTCTGCCGACCGGTGTGCAGCCGGGCCATGCGCACGGCGTGCTCGTTGGCGTCGGCGCCGCCGTTGGTGAAGAAGATCTTGTTCAGCTCGCCCGGGGTGCGCTCGGCGATCAGCCGTGCCGCCTCGGAGCGGGCCTCGTTGGCGTAGCTCGGGGCGATGGTGCACAGCTTGGCCGCCTGGGCGGCTATGGCCGCAACCACGGCAGGGTGCTGGTGGCCGATGTTCGTGTTGACCAGCTGTGAGGAGAAGTCGAGGTACCGGTTGCCCTCGCCGTCCCACACATACGAACCCGCAGCAGCCGAGATGACCATCGGGTCCAGCAGCTCCTGGGCGGACCAGGAGTGGAAAACGTGCTCGCGGTCCAGCGCGTAGGCCCGCCGGGCCGCGGCGGTGTCGACGGCGGGGTGCGGCTCGGTCCGTTCGGGAAGGAGCACGCTGTCTATGGTGGAAATCATGTCTCTGTCTCCTGTTCGAATGGCGTGGATCAGGCGTTCTGCGGGAAGCCGAGGTTGATGCCGCCGTGGCTCGGATCCAACCAGCGGGTGGTGACGGCTTTGCCCCGGGTGAAGAAGCCGACGCCCTCGGCGCCGTGCGCGTGGGTGTCTCCGAACAGCGAGTTCTTCCAGCCGCCGAAGGAGTAGTAGGCCATGGGGACGGGGACGGGGACGTTGATGCCCACCATGCCCACCTCGACCTCGTTCTCGAAGCGGCGGGCCGCTCCGCCGTCGTTGGTAAAGATTGCGGTGCCGTTGCCATATGGGTTGGCGTTGATGGTGGCGAGTGCATCGTCGTAGCTGTCCACGCGGACCACCGAGAGGACCGGGCCGAAGATTTCGTCGCGGTAGATGGTCATGTCGGTGGTGACTTTGTCGAACAGCGTTGGGCCGACGAAGAAGCCGTCGCCCTCGGCGTCAGGCGCAATGTTCCGGCCGTCGACGACGAGCGTGGCACCTGCCGCTTCACCGGCGTCGACGTACCCGGACACCTTGTCACGGTGCTGGGACGTGACCAGCGGGCCCATGTCGCAGCCACGAAGGCCGTCGCCAGTGCGGAGCCCCCGGGCGCGCTCGGCGATCTTCGCCACGAGCTCGTCGGCGATGTCACCCACGGCAAGGAGGGCGGAGATGGCCATGCAGCGCTCGCCAGCGGAACCGAAGCCGGCGTTGACGGCGGCATCGGCGGCGAGGTTCAGATCGGCGTCGGGCAGCACGATCATGTGGTTCTTGGCGCCGCCCAGGGCCTGGACGCGCTTGCCGTTGGCCGTGGCGGTCTCGTATACGTACTTAGCGATGGGGGTGGAGCCGACGAAGGAGACGGCCTTGACGTCGGGGTGGGTGAGCAGGGTGTCGACGGCGACCTTGTCGCCCTGAAGGACGTTGAAGACGCCGTCCGGCAGGCCGGCTTCCTTCCACAGCTCGGCCATCCAGTTGGCGGCCGTGGGGACCTTTTCGCTGGGCTTGATGATCACGGTGTTGCCGGCGGCGATGGCGATGGGGAAGAACCACATGGGCACCATGGCCGGGAAATTGAACGGGCTGATGATGGCCACCGGGCCCAGGGCCTGGCGGATGGAGTGGATGTCCACCTTGGTGGAGGCGTTCTCCGTGTAGCTGCCCTTGATCAGGTGCGGGATGCCGCAGGCGAATTCCACCACTTCCTGGCCGCGGGTGACTTCGCCCAGGGCGTCGTCCAGGACCTTGCCGTGCTCCGAGGTGATGATCGCGGCGAGCTCGTCCTTGCGGGCGTTCAGGAGCTCGCGGAACGCGAACATGATCTGGACGCGGCGGGCCAGGGAGGTATCGCGCCATGCCGGGAAGGCAGCCTTGGCGGCGGCGACGGCGGCGTTGCCGTCCTCCGTGCTCGCCAGTGCCACCTGCGCGGTGATCTTGCCCGTGGCCGGGTTGGTGACGGAGGCGGTGCGCTCGCCGGCGGGAACGTAGCTGCCGTTAATCCAGTGCTCGATCGTGTTCACGGGTTCTCCTGGTTTGTTCAGAAAAGGGTTGGTTGCTGTGTGCGTTGCGTCCAGTGTGTCCGCTGCGGAGGCCTGACGTAAGTTGCGGCCTGTAAAGGAAATGGCATCCTGCTTTACACTTTGTAAATGTTGCCCACCGTCCGCTCCATTCTCGAGCTCCCCGTGCTGCGGGAGGCCAAGCCGCGGCTCCTGGGTGCCCCCAGCGGCCTGGACACCCCCGTGCGCTGGGTCCACGTGAGCGAAGTGCTCGACATTTCCGGGTTGCTTTCCGGCGGAGAGCTTGTTCTCACGACGGGCATGGAACTGGAAAAGAACCCCAGCCTCACTGCGTCGTTCATCCGGTCCCTGGAGAACGCAGCAGCCTCCGGCCTGATCGTGGAAGTCATCGGAAACCGGAAGCGCAGCCTGGACGCCCTGCGCATGGCGGCGCTGAGCACTTCCCTACCCGTGATCGTGGTGGAACGGCGCGTGCGCTTCGTGGAGATCACGGAGATTGTGCATCGGATGATCGTTGCCGAGCAGCTGCAAAGGGTGGAACGAGCCCGCGACGTCCACGAAGCCTTCACGGTGCTGAGCCTGGAAAGTGCCGGGACCGAGGAAGTCGTGGAGCAGGCCGCCGCCTTGATCGGCGCTCCGGTGGTCCTGGAGGACCTTTCGCATCTTGTCCTCGCCTACTCGGCCCGGCAACTCCTGACTACCGAGTTGCTCGACGACTGGGAGCGGCGGTCGCGGACCACGCCGTCCCCGTCGGCGACGTCCCGGACCGGGCCGGAGGCGTGGCTGCAGACGCCGGTCGGAGTGCGGCGGCAACTATGGGGGCGGCTGGTGGTTCCCGTGCCGCTGGAGGACGACGACGCGGCAGCCATGGTGCTGGAGCGCGCTGCCCAGACGCTGGCCATCAACCGGCTGGCTGAACGGGACCGGCGCGAGCTGAGCCATCAGGCCCAGGCCGGGCTCCTGAATGCCTTGCGTCAGCCCCGCGGGCTGAGCGAGGGCGAAGCGCAGGCCCGCGCCGCCGCACTGGGCCTCAGACGCTCGCCCTACTACGTGCCGGTGGTGTTCCGGACCGCTTTTCCCGGGACCGCGGCACCACCCGGGGATCCGCTCGCGGGGCAGCAACAGGAGCGGGCCCTGCTGGAGCTGCTGGCCCGGGTGTTGAAATCCACCGCGAGCATTGCGCTGACAGCGAGCATCCAGTCCGGCTCGGTGGGCATGATTCTGGCCCTTCCTGCAAAGCAGGTTGAGGAACCGACGCTGCACCGCCTCGCGGACGCGCTGGCCGCCCACGCCGGTGACGTGCCGCCTGACTGGACCATCGGCGTCGGGCGCAACTGTACCTCGCTGCTGGAAGCGGCGGCGGGCATCGACGAAGCCGCACATGTGGCCGAAACCGCGGCGACCCTCCGCGAACCCGGCAAGCCGTTCTACCGTGCCACGGACGTCCGGCTCCGCGGCTTGCTCGCCCTGCTGCGCAATGATCCGAGGGTGCAGCAGTTCGTCGAATCGGAGCTCTCTGCAGTGCTGCAGGCCGAGGCGAAAGGCAAGGGCGGGCTGCTCGAGTTGCTGGGCCGGTACCTCGAGTCCAGCGGTAACAAATCAGCCATGGCGCGCAGTGGGTACCTGAGCCGCCCCACCATGTATTCCCGGCTGGGCCGCCTTGAGGAGCTACTCGGCGTGGACCTCGACGACGCGGAATCCCGGACCTCGCTGCATGTCGCCCTTCTCCTGCACCGGCTCCGGGGCCTGTGACCGCGCGGATCCGCGCAGAATGCGAGCATTGACGAATGGCAAAGCCCTTTACCTTGACCCAGCTGCGGTATTTCGCGGTGGTGGCCGAGCTCGAAAACATGACAGCGGCAGCCGAACGACTGCTCGTGACACAGTCCACCCTGTCCACCGCAATGGCCCAGCTTGAAGCAAGCCTGTCGACCCAGCTGTTTGTCCGGCTCAGGACGCGCGGACTGCGGCTGACACCGTCCGGCCGGCAGATTGCCCAGGACATCAAGGTGCTGCTGGAGCATGCGGATTCGCTGTACGAGTCCGCCCGGGGGCTTGCGACAAGCCTGGTCGGAGAGCTCAAGGTGGGCGTGTTCGCGCCGCTGGCGCCCTTCCGGCTTCCCGCAATCCTGCAGACCTTCAAAGTCCAGCATCCGGGGGTCGAGGTCTCCTTCCTTGAGGCCGACCTGGCGAGCCTGCAGACAGCCCTCCTCGAAGGGCAGTGCGATGTCGCGTTGATGTATGGTCTCGGCCTGGGCCGGGGCTTCACACACACGGTGCTCGAGCGCGTGCCCCCTCATGTGCTGGTCCATGCTGAGCACCCGGCGGCGTCCCGGCCCGAGCGGAGCATAGCGCTGCAGGATCTCGACGGCGAACCCTCGGTGGTGCTGGATCTCCCGCACAGCCGGGAATACTACGAGCAGCTGTACGCGATCGCCGGGGTGGTGCCCAACGTCCGGCACCGCTTTGCCGGATATGAAACGGTCCGCTCGTTTGTCGCGAAGGGGCACGGCTATGCCATGCTGAACCAGAGACTCCACAGTGACCTGACGTATTCCGGCGGCAGGGTGGTTGCCCTGACCCTGACGGATGACTTCCCGCCGATCGAGGTGATGCTGGTCCGGCCGGAGGGAGTCCAGCCCACCCGCAGGGCCCTCGCTTTTGAGGAGACGTGCATCCGGCTTTATGGAGCCGCCCGGCAGTAACTGCGGGGGACTCCCCTGGCCCATCGACGACTGCGGCTCGCAAATCCGGAACATTTGGCATCGATAAAATCCATCGGTTCGGTCAAAACAATCAATTGGACAGATGTGAACCGGATCACACACAGTTGGTGCAGTGCGGTGGTGCCGGCGGGATTCCAACGGCAAATCCCGCTCAAAGACGGCCCTTGGCCGAGTCCCGAAGCGCGACAACCATGTTGATCAAAGGAGATTCAATGGTTCCGATTCACGCCCAAAGTGTCCGACGTATGTCCGGACCGTGGCCTGCCGGCAACACCGCGGCAACATCAGCAGATTTCATTTCCCGGGCCCGTAACACCGCAGGGGACATCGGAAACACCGCGAAACTAGCGTGGCTGTCATGACGATCAACGACCTCAAGGACCAGTCACCGGTCCCCGGGACCACCCCGACGACGACCCAGGACCGGGACGCTTCCCGGTCCGGAACCCCCCGCATCACCAAGATGCAGAAGCGGGTCCTGGCCGGCGGCAGCATCGGCCAGTTCATCGAGTTCTACGACTTCACCCTTTACGGCCTCACCGCCGTCATCTTCTCGCAGCTGTTCTTCCCGGGCAGCAATCCCGTCACCGCCATGCTCGCCACCTTCGCCACCTTCGGCGTCGCCTTCGTGGTCCGTCCCATCGGCGGGCTGTTCTTCGGAGCTCTCGGTGACCGGATCGGCCGCCGCCGCGTCCTGACCATCACCCTCATCGCCATCGGCGGCGCAACCGCGCTGATGGGGCTGCTCCCTACATACGGCCAGATCGGCGCCTGGGCACCTGTCCTGCTGGTCCTTTGCCGCCTAGTCCAGGGCTTCTCCGCGGGTGGCGAGTCCGTGGGAGCGCCATCGTTCGTCTTCGAGCATGCGCCCGTCGAAAGCCGCGGGTTCTGGCTCAACATCACCATCGCCGCCACCGCGCTGCCCTCGGTGGTTGCCGGGTCGATGATCCTGATTCTCAGCCAATCGATGCCCAACGAATCCTTCATGGCATGGGGCTGGCGGCTGCCGTTCCTGCTGGCACTGCCGCTGGCCCTCTTCGGTGTCTGGATCCGCAGCCGCACGGTGGAAAGCGATGCGTTCAACGAGGCCAAGGCGTCCCGGACCAAGGAATTCAGCCCGGTCCGCGAGGCTTTCCGCGAAAACAGGCTCCGCATGGTGCAGGTCATTTTCGTCATGGGTCTCACCGCGATGGGCTTCTATTTCCTCTCGGCCTATTTCGTGTCCTACGTGCAGACCACGGGCCACTTGAGCCGTGAGCAGTCCCTCCTGGTCAACGCCGCCGCCCTTGCCCTTTACGCCGTCCTGCTTCCCATCGGTGGCCGGATCGGGGACCGCTTCGGCCGCAAACCAATGCTCATTGCCGGTTCCGCCGCGCTGGCCCTGCTTTCGGTGCCGAGCTTTATGCTCGTGACCAGCGGCAGCCTTCCGCTCGCCCTCCTGGGACAGGCGGTCTTCGTGGTGGCGCTGTGCATCTACGGCGGCGGCTGCTACACGTTCTTCGTCGAAATCTTCACGACCCGGACGCGCTTCACCTCGGCGGCGATCAGCTACAACGGCGCCTACGCGCTCTTCGGCGGCACGGCACCGTTCATCGGCACGGCCCTCGTCGGCGGCACCGGAGTGCCGCACGCCCCCGGCTTCTACATGGCCGCCGCTGCCGCCGTCGTGCTCCTTCTGGTGCTGTTCACCAAGGTTCCCGAAACGCGCGGCCGCATGGGCTAAGCCCGCCGCCTGCTCCTCGTCACCGCAACATACAAAGGACTTCCCATGAACTCAGCAGCTTTCCTCCAAGACTTCCACCATGTGGCCACCATCGGCGCCACCTCCAACAATGGCGTCGACCGCCAGGCAGCCACGGCGGAGGATGCGCAGACACGCCACTGGTTCGCCGGGTGGGTGCGCGACGCCGGATGGGAACTCCGGGTGGACGGGATCGGCAACATGTTTGGGCTGCTGGAGTGGACGCCGGGGGCGCCCTATGTGCTGATCGGATCCCACCTCGACAGCCAGCCGCTCGGCGGCCGGTTCGACGGCGCCTACGGCGTCGTCGCCGCCCTGCACGCGGCCCGGCATCTGGATGCCGAGGTTGCGGAGGGCGGGGCCGCGCCGCGGTTCAACCTGGCGGTGGTGAACTGGTTCAATGAGGAGGGCGGCCGGTTCGCGCCGAGCATCATGGGAAGTTCGGTGTTTGCGGGACTCCTGCAGCGGAAACAGATGTTGGATGTGGCGGACCTGCAGGGGGTCACGGTCCGTGAGGCGCTGGACGGCATCGGGTACCTCGGCACGGCCGAGGGGCCCGAGGTTGCCGGCTACGCGGAGATCCATATCGAGCAAGGCCGGATCCTGGAGCGCGAAGGGATCTCGATCGGCCTGGTTGACAGCAGCTGGTACACCCAGAAGCTGGACATCGAGGTGCTTGGAGAACAGTCACACACCGGCGCCACCGCCATGGCCGACCGCCACGACGCCCTTGTTGCAGCGTCCAAGATCATCCTTATGGTGCACGATGTCACGAAGGACTTCGCGGACGAGGCCCTCGTCTCGTCCGTGGGACAGCTGACGCTGGAGCCGAACTCACCCATCGTGGTGGCGCGCCGGGTGCACCTCGTGGCGGACCTCCGCTCTGGCGATCCGGACATCGTCAAGGCAGCACGCGCCAAGCTCATCGAGGACATCGATGTGCTGGCGCGCGAGCATGACATCAAGGTCAACATCAAGGACTTCGATATCCGCCCCATCCGCCACTTTCCCGAGGCCGGCCTGGAACTCGCGGACAAAGTGGCGGCTGATCTGGGGCTCTCCGTGCGGCGGATCCAGACCATGGCCGGGCACGATTCCGTTGCCATGAACACGGTGGCACCGTCCGTGATGCTGTTCATCCCCAGCGTGGATGGCGTCTCGCACTGCGAACGCGAATTCACCACCGACGCCGACATGGTTGTCTGTGTGGACATGCTCACCGGCGTGGCCCGAGAGCTCACACACGGGGCCCTCGCAGAGTCCTTCCCGCTGCCGGCGGAGGCGCTGGCATGACCGAACTGCACTACCTCGACGCCGCCACAGCCTTGCGGCTCTTCCGCGCCAGGGAGCTCTCGCCCGTGGAGCTCCTGGACGCGGTGATCGCGAGGACGGAAGCCGTCAACGGCCAGATCAACGCCCTGACAGAAACCCTCTTCGAAGAAGCGCTGCCCGCCGCACGTCAGGCGGCCGCGAAATACGCGCGGGGCCGGGACCTGACGCCGCTGCTGGGGCTGCCGGTCGCCGCAAAAGAAAAGCACGGGATCAAGGGACTCACCCTCTCGCAGGGACTGGTGGCCCGTAAGGGCGAGCTTGCGCAGGCGGACCATCCCGTCATCGATCGAATCCGCCGGGCGGGCGGAATCATCCACATGCGCACCACCACGCCGGAATACAGCTGTGCCACGGTCACCCACAGTCCGCTGTGGGGTGTCACCCGCAACCCGTGGAACCAGCGGTTTTCCCCGGGTGGCTCCTCGGGCGGCTCGGGTGCGGCCCTGGCCGCCGGACTCACGCCGCTCGCCACCGCCTCCGACATCGCCGGCTCAACCCGGCTGCCGGCGTCGTTCACAGGAACCGTCGGCTACAAAGCACCATATGGGAGGATTCCCGGTCTGGCCCCGCTCTCTGCCGACCACTACCGCGGCGACGGCCCGATGGCGCGGACGGTCGCGGACACTGCCTTGCTGGCGAACGTCATGTCCGGCCGGCATCCCGGGGACCATACTTCCCTCGCCGGCGGTCCGGGACTGTCCTGCCCTCCGGCTGCCGACGCTACCTCGGCAGTGTCCGGCATGCGCATCGCGCTGTGCATCCGGCTGGGGAACTACCCCGTGGCCGCGGACATAGAGGCCAACACCCGCGCCGTGGCCTCCGCCCTGCGCGCAGCCGGAGCTGTGGTTGAAGAGATCGAACTGCCCTGGACCACCGCAGATATCAGCGCGACGATGTTCACGCATTTTGGTTACCTCCTGGGCCCGGCCATGGACGATGACACCGCAGACGCACCGGAGCTGCTTGCTGCCTACACCCGACGCTTCATGGCGGACGCTCGCAAAGCTGCAGAAGAAAACCGCTTCGTCGACGGCATTAGGGCGGAGACGCGCCTCCAGGCTGAACTGGCCGCTGCGATGGCTGGCTTCGATGCCTTGATCTGCCCGACCTCTGCCATTGCCGCGCTCGACGCTGACGGCATGTACCTTGACGGCATAGAAGCCGGCGAGGTGCATTTGGAACATTACTGGCAGGGCCACATGACGGCGCCGTTCAATATCGCCAACCGCTGCCCGGTGCTGGCCGTACCGAGCGGATTGGCAGACTGTGGCATCCCCACCGGGGTGCAGATTGTGGGCCACCCGTTCGACGACGCCACGGTCTTCGCCGTTGGCGCCGCCGTGGAAGCTGTGCGGCCCTGGGCCGCACGCCGTCCGGAGCTCTTGCTGATGAGCCACTCATGAGCCAGGCGGCCCCGGTGTCTGCGCCCTAGGCTAGCCCGGGCCTCAGGCGGGTGTGGCCCCGATCGCCTGCCGTGCCGCGGCGGGCTCCGCGATATGCGGGGCCGGATCCAGCGGACCGGCGAAGACCAGCTGGTCGAGCCGGCGCAGGATCAGCCCTTCACGCAGCGCCCACGGGCAGATCCTGATCTTCTTGAACTTGAACATTTCCAAGGCGGCCTCGGCTACCAGGGCCCCGGCGAGTAGCTGGTGCGCGCGGGCCTCTGACACGCCCGGCAGAAAGAGCCGGTCCTCGGACTTCATGGCTGAAATGCGCTGCGCCCAGACGCCCAGATCCGTGGCGTTAAGTGTGCGCTTCACGTACGGCCCTGCGGCGCTGGGGGCTGCTCCGGCGACCCTGGCGAGCGACCGGAAGGTCTTGGAGGTTCCAGCCACAACGTTGGCGCGGCCCAAGCCGTCGAACTGCCTGACTGCCGGGGCGAGGGTGGCCCGGATGTAGCGGCGCAGCTCTTTGACGCTCTTGGCGGAAGGCGGGTCCTCAGCCAGCCAGTCGCGGGTCAGGCGGCTGGCGCCCAGCGGCACCGAAGTGGCCACTTCGGGCAGTTCGTCCTGCCCGAAGGCCATTTCGAAGGAGCCGCCGCCGATGTCCAGGTTCAGGATCGGTCCCGCACCCCAGCCGTACCAGCGGCGGACGGCGAAGAAGGTCATGGAGGCTTCTTCGCTGCCGGTCAGTTCCTGCAGGGTGACAGTGGTTTCGTGCTTGACCCGGGCCAGCACGGCAGGGCCGTTAGTGGCTTCACGGATGGCAGACGTACAGAAAGCCAGCAGGTCGTCCGCTTTGTGCCTGGCGGCAAACTCCCAGGCTTCAAGGACGAATTCGGTCAGCTCGTGCTGCCCTTCGTCGGTGATGTTGCCGTCGGTATCCAGGTATTGGACCAGGGATATGGGCCGTTTGTGCGACGCGAAAGGCACCGGACGCGCGCCAGGGTGGGCATCCACCAGGAGAAGGTGGACAGTGTTTGACCCGATATCAAGGACGCCTAGCCGCATCCTGCCATTATTCCCCCGCCCGGGCCCTCACTCACAACCTGCACTAAAGATGTCAGTTTGCGGAGGCGTCCTCGGGTGCGCCGTCGGGAAGCTCATCCGCCCGCTTGAAGTCGCGCTTGATGTTGGCGACGCCCTCCGGGTTGATCTCAAACCCGTACGCAGCGCCGGGGTTGATCACCATGCCCAATTCCTCGCCAATGTTGGCGATGATGGCTGCACCCTGGGTCCCCAGGACGTTCGGGGCCGCCTCAAGATACTGCTCGTCAACGCGGCTGGGGTGCGAGAACACCGCAAGGACGGGCTCGCCGTCGGCGTTCGCCAATACCAGCGGCTCCACCTGGGAATCCTCCCCCTCGATCCCGTCGGTGCTGATGACGTAGACCTCGCTGTTGAGGAAGGACAGGATGACGTCCACCGGGCTGCCCTCGGGCTGGCCGCCCAGGGCGAGCTTCTCTTCGAGTTCGTTGAGCGGCGTGAGATCGGCTGTGCCGGGCTGTTCAGTCATGTATCTACTCGACCACGTTGTGCCCGCCACCGCAATTCCGAGGATGACACACGGGCCGGGATGGGAGGAATCCGGCAGCGTGCGTCTAAGCGAGGAACGAGCGAGCACGCCGAGGATTTCTGCCATCCCGGCCCTGAGTTACTTCTTGGCTGGTGCCTTCTTCTTGGCCGGGGCCTTGCGGGCCGTTGTGGCGCGCTTGACCGGACCCTTGGCCCGCTTCTCGGCGAGGAGTTCAATGGCCTGTTCGCGGGTCAGTTCCTCCAGCGACGTGGACCGCGGGACGGTGATGTTGGTGATGCCGTCGGTGATGTACGGGCCGAAGCGGCCTTCCTTGACCACGATGTTCTTCTCGGAAACGGGGTCCGGTCCGAACTCGGCCAGCGGCGCCACCGCGGCCCGGGCGCCGCGCTGCTTGGGCTGCGAGTAGATCTCCAGCGCCTGCTCCAGCGTGATGCTGAAGATTTCCTCTTCGGTGCCGATGGAGCGGGAGTCCGTGCCCTTCTTCAGGTACGGGCCGAAGCGACCGTTCTGCACGGTGATGAGGTTGCCTTCGGCGTCCTCACCCAGGGCGCGGGGCAGGCTCATCAGCTGCAGCGCTTCGTCCAGGGTCACAGAATCCACGGTCATGGATGCGAACAGCGAACCGGTGCGCGGCTTGGCCTTGACGGGCTTTTTCGGCGGCTTCGGCTTGCCGTTCTTGTAGTACTCCACGGGCTGGTTGGCCAGCTGTTCCTCGGTCATCTCCGGGATGACTTCGGTGACGTACGCGCCGTAGCGGCCGTTCTTGGCGACAACGCTGTGCCCGGTGTGGGGGTCGTCGCCCAGTACGCGTTCTTCCGGCGCAGCCGTTTCCATGAGTTCGATGGCTTTCGCCGCCGTCAGTTCGTCCGGCGCCAGGTCCTCGGGGACGTTGGCGCGGGAGTTCTCCACGATTTCACCGGTCTTGGCGTCCACCGTGGCAGCGGAGCTTTCCAGGTACGGGCCGAACTTACCCACCCGCAGCGTGATCTCATCCGTGATGGGAATGGAGTTGATTTCCCGGGCATCGATCTCACCCAGGTTGTTCACGATGCTGAGCAGGCCCGGATCGGAGTCTTCACCGTAGTAGAAGTGCTTGAGCCAGGCAGACCCAACGGCCTGGCCGTTGGCGATCTTGTCCAGGTCGCCTTCCATGTCCGCCGTGAACTCGTAGTCCACATAGTCGGTGAAGTGCTGCTCGAGCAGCCGGATCACGGAGAACGCGATCCAGCTGGGCACCAGCGCGGAACCCTGCTTCCGGACGTAGCCGCGGTCCTGGATGGTGGAAATGGTGGAGGCATAGGTTGAAGGTCGGCCGATGCCCTTCTTCTCCAGCTCGGCCGTCAGCGAAGCTTCGGTGAAGCGCGGAGGCGGCGACGTCTCGTGACCCACGGCAACAATGTCCGACGCCGTGAGGGCATCGTCCTTGGCCACGTTCGGCAGCCGCCGGGCTTCGTCGGATTCGTCGTCCCCGCGGCTTTCGTCCTTGCCTTCTTCATAGGCGGCCAGGAAGCCCGGGAAGGTGATGACGGTGCCGGAGGCGGAGAACTCGGCGTCCCGGCCATCGGTGGCCACGGCACCCAGGCGGATGGTCGCCGTCGAGCCCTTGGCGTCACCCATCTGGGATGCGACGGTGCGCTTCCAGATCAGTTCGTACAGGCGGAACTCGTCGCCGGAGAGCTGCTTGGCCACCTGCGCCGGGGTGCGGAAGGAGTCACCGGCGGGGCGGATGGCCTCGTGGGCTTCCTGCGCGTTCGCGGCCTTGCTGGTGTACACGCGGGGCGACGCCGGGATGTACTCCGGGCCGTACAGCTCGGAGGCCTGGCGGCGGGCGGCCGTGACGGCTTCGTCGCTCAGCGCCGAGGAGTCGGTACGCATATAGGTGATGTAGCCGTTTTCGTACAGCCGTTGGGCCACCTGCATGGTGCTCTTCGAGGAGAAGCGGAGCTTGCGGCCGGCCTCCTGCTGCAGCGTGGACGTGGTGAACGGCGCGGCCGGACGGCGTGTGTACGGCTTGGTGTCCACGGACCGGACGCGGAAGTCCGCATCCTGGAGACCGGCGGCCAGCGACGTGGCGAGTTCCTCGTTGAGGTGCGCCGCATTGCGCGAGGTGAGGACGCCGTCGTCGTTGAAGTCGCGGCCCGAAGCGACCTTGGCCCCGTCAACCGCAGCGAGTTTCGCCTTGAACGAACCGGCACCGGCGCCGAACTGGCCCGTGAGGTCCCAGTACGAGGCGGCCTTGAAGGCCATGCGTTCGCGTTCACGGTCCACCACCATGCGCGTGACCACAGACTGCACGCGGCCGGCGGAAAGTCCGCGGGCAACCTTGCGCCAGAGCACGGGGGAAATCTCGTAGCCGTAGAGGCGGTCAAGGACGCGGCGGGTTTCCTGCGCGTCCACCAGGGCCGTATCAACATCGCGCAGGTTGTCCATGGCGCGGTGGATGGCTTCCTTGGTGATTTCGCCGAACGTCATCCGGTACACCGGGACCTTGGGCTTAAGCACTTCCAGCAGGTGCCACGCGATGGCCTCGCCCTCGCGGTCCCCATCGGTTGCGAGATAGAGGGCGTCGGCATCCTTGAGCGCGGCCTTCAGCTCGGTGACCTTTTTCCGCTTGTCCGCGGACACCACGTAATACGGTTTGAAGTCGTTTTCGATGTCGACGGCGAACTTGCCCACCGAGGTTTTCTTCAGTTCTGCAGGAAGCTCAGACGGCTGCGGCAGGTCGCGGATGTGACCAATGGAGGCCTCTACGATGAAGCCCTCGCCGAGGTACTTGGCGATGGTCTTGCTCTTGGCCGGAGACTCCACAATCACGAGTTTCTTGCCTGTTTTGGCCTTGCTTGGCACGGTGCTCCTACAGAAAAAGGTTGCTCGGGCAGATGAGCCCATATTGGCCTAGTTCACCATATTTTGGACAATAGTGCGCATTCATGTGGAAAACCCGCCGACTCATCGGGCACGTCCGAGACCCCGATTTGGGGTGTTCCGGGGCCCGCCAAACCACTATTCGGCAGGCTCGGAAGGGACCAGGAAACCGTCGCTGACCAGGTTCGCGACGTCGTCGAGCAGCCTGGTCTGGAACGCGTCGCCGTCGAACCCGTCCTCCCCGGCGAGGCTCCCGCCGAGCAGCGCGGCAAGGGCTCCGATGATCTGGCCGACGGAGAGGTCACCGTCGCAGGCGGAGACAAATCCGGCGAGTTCGGTGCTGAGCAGATTGGTCCGGCGCAGGCCCGCACCCTGGCGCAGCAGGATCACGCCGGGGTGCTCCGCGCCGGGGCGCTGATGGCGTTCCTCGGTGACGTCGTCCGCCACGAGCAGGTGCGCGTCCGCCAGGCTGTTGGCGGCCAGCCAGTCGGAACGCTCGACGGCGGCGCCCAGGTGAGGCCCGATGGGCTGCTCAATGGGGTACGTGATTTCCTCAAAGCGGCTGATGGAGGCGGCGCGGGATTCCGCCAGCGGCCGGCGCAGCCAGATCATGCCGAAGCCGATCCCCGCCACGTTCCGGGACGCGAAGTCCGCCAGGTACGCGGCATAGGCGTCCCGGTAATGCTTCCGGTCGCGGGATTCGGACGCGTCCTGCAGCCACGTTTCGGCGTACTGCTCCGGGCCCACCTGCTCGCGCTGGATGAACCAGGCGTCCGCGTCCGGACCGATCCAGCTCCTGGGCCGTACGTACCACTCGGTCCCCGCAGGAATTTCCCAGTTGCCCAGCATCTGTGCGGTGCCGCCGGGGGCCAGGGCACCGGGCAGCGCCGCCACGAGCGAGGACACAATGTCATCGCCGGGCAGGCCGCCGTCACGGTAGGTGAACTGCCCGGACGCGGCTTCGCCCAGGATCCGCGGGGTGATGACGAATGGCGGGTTGGACACCACCAGTTCGAATTCCTCCCCGGCCACCGGCTCCAGGAGCGACCCCAGCCGAAGGCTGACCCGGTCCTCCAGCGTGTCCGGGTCCAGGTGCAGGGCCGCGGCATTAAGGATGAGGTTGAACCGGGTGAAAGCCAGCGCCCGCTCCGAGATGTCCGTTGACGTCACGTGCTCGGCATGGTGCAGGAGGTGGAAGGACTGGATGCCGCAGCCCGTGCCCAGGTCCAGGGCCTTGGCGACGTGGCGGCGGACGGTGGTCTGCACCAGCGTGGTGGACGCCTGCCCGATCCCCAGCACGTGGTCGTGCCGCAGCATGCCAGCCTGCTGGTGCGCGGCGAGGTCGCTGGCCACCCAGAGCTCGGCGCCCCCGCTGCCGTCCTCATTGGCGTCCCAGCCGTACGGCCGCAGATCCGCTTTCGCCTGCAGCAAGTCCTGCGCCGGCTGATCGGCGGCGGGCAGCTCGGGGCCGGGCCGATCTGGGCCGGGCACGGGCTCGAGCAGCCCCAGCTCGATCAGGCCGTCGGCCCGGATTCCCGGCAGGGCGGCGTCGAGCGTTTCCCGTGTTTGCGGTTCTGCCAGGAGCCAGAGACGGACGACGGCGGCGAGCGCCGCCGTCGTCTTCTCACCGTGCGCACCCTCTGCCGCATCAATCTGAAGGGCGCTTTCGGTGGCCAGCAGCGCCGGGATGATCTGGTCCCGGTTTAGCGCGCGGTAGGCTGACTCGCCCAGCAGCCCCGCCACGCCGTCGAGCGTGTAATCCACCCGGCGCAGGTCCGCGGCGAGCGCCGTCAGCAGCCCGGGGAGGTCGCTGCGCGGGGCATCGGGGGTGTTGCCGGCCAGGAAAAGCGTGGAATCAGTCACTGGCCAAGTCTATTGGCGGGGTGCACCCACGAAGTCGCCCAAGTAGCTGGCAGTTAACGTCGCCATTCGCGCGGATGACGACGTTAACTGCGACTCAGTTGGGAGGTGCGGCTACAGGTTTTCCGCCGCGTAGATCTTCAGGGCATCCCGGACGAAGCCGGCGCCCTCCGCGCCGCCGTAGTTCTTCGCGAAGCGGGGGTCAGCAACGTACATTTCGCCGAGCCCGGTGACGTATGCCTTGACGTCAGCGTTGCCCTTGCGGTCAGCCTGGCCGCGGGCGTCCGACGCCGGCGTGCCCGGGATGCCGGTCAGCCATTCGACGTGCCGCCTCGCGATGTCCTGGGCCGCCGCGCTGTCCGGTGCGATACCCGCCGTGGCGGCTGCGATCCAGTCCTCGCCGAGCTTCTGCGAGCGCTGCTTCCACGCGGCCTTCTCCTCGGTGCTCATGCCGCGCCACCACGAATCCCCCTTCGCGTAGGCGTCCTTGCCCCAGCGTTCCTCCACTTCGTCCTTGTACTGCGTGTGGTCGAAACCGTTGAACATGTCCTCTGCCATGATTTCGCCACCTCCTTTCACTGCTTCGATGGTTTGTGTGACCGACGCGATCTGCCGCGCCAGCCTGTCCTGTTCCTGCTTGAGCCATTCGAGATGCCCGGTGAGGGCCTGGACGGCGTCCGTTTCGTCGTCGAGCACCTGGCTGATCACCGGCAGGCCCAGCCCCAGCCCGCGCAGGAGCAGGATGCGCTGGAGCTGCACCAGCGCCGCCTGGTTGTAGTAGCGGTAACCGTTGTGGCCGGTGCGGCTGGGCTTGAGCAGGCCGATGTCGTCATAGTGCCGCAGCGTCCTGCTGGTGGTCCCTGCGATCCGGGCGATGTCCTGGATGGACCAGTCCATGTGTTCCTCCTTCCTGCCCTATTTGCGGGATGGTCCGGACGTTCTGGTCCGGCTGATGGTTCAACGATAAATGTTGACGATGCGTCAAGGTCAAGGGACTGAATCACGGAGCACAGATGGAGCCGGGTAAGTTGGAAGCATGGCTGTTATTCCTTCGTCCTTTCCGCGCGCCCTCTCCGCTGTGGCTGCCGCAGCTGTCCTCCTGGGCCTCTCTGCCTGCGCGCAGCAGCTTTCGGTGGAGAACGCCGATGTTCCGGCCTGGAAAGCCACGGCTATGCCGTCGGCCAGCGGCGTTGTTGCCGAGGACTCCGGCAAAATTCTCAACGCCCAACCCATTGACCATACGGAGAACGTGCCGGCAGGCAAGTACACGCTGACACTCGTCTGTGAAGGCGGCGGCAAGGCCTTCCTCGCAGTGCGGTCCGGCGGCAAGGAACTCGCCGACCTCGGGGCCGCCTGCTACGGTGCCCGGGAGTCCATCAAAATCACACTCCCGGAATCCGGACCGCTGCAGCTCAGTGCCTCCAGCGTCGACGCACCGCTGATCTACGCCTACCAGCTGGTAACCGCGGGTTAGTCCCGTCGAATCCACCGTGCAGCTGACCGCCGAACAGGTGACCGCTACGCTGCCGCCCTCCCCCTGACCGGCACGCCCCTCACTTCCCCGAGGCTCTGGATTGGGGTCCGTGCCGGGCATAGAGTCGGAGTATGCCCGCAACGCAGGGGGCGCCGCCGCCCCGCAGGGCGGTACTTCGTCCGGGCACTTGCCCGTCCCGGTCAGTCTCCGTGCGCACCCGGGTGAGGGCCGCCGTCGTGCTCTGGACGGCGGGCGCCCTGGTGGTCGGAACTGCGCTCGCCGGATGTGAATACACGTACAACGAAGGGTGGCGTCCCGCCGAGGCCCCGGCCGCGCCGGAGGTGACCGAGCCGGGGCCACGCGCTGATTTGTGGCGGAACGATCCCGTCAGCGAGGCTGAAATGGAGGCCTGGCTGACGGAGTCCCAGGTGGGGCCCGGCCTGCAGGTGGCGCATAGGACATTCGGCCTGTTGCGCGCCGAGGAAATCCGAACGGAGGCGACGGCGCCCCTCCCCACCGGAACCTACGTCCTGGTGCTGGTGTGCCGGAGCCAGCGGCGCGTCGAATTCAAAGTCCGCAATGACGAATTCACCATGGTGGACCTCAGCCTGCGCTGCGGATCGCGGCGCGAAAGCGTGATCTACCTGTCCAAGGAAACGGTGCTGCATTTCCAGGTCGAAGCGCAGTCCCCCGCCAATTTCGCGTACCGGCTGTCCCGGCTTTGAACTGTTATGCCTGCCACGCAACTCAGGCCGCACCGTTCAGGCCACGCAACTCAGGCCGCACCGTTCAGGCCGCGCAGCCTTCGGGGCAGCGCAGCGTCTCCGGGCTGGCGGCACACTCGGCGCAATACAAGGTCAGCGTGCGGCAGCTCGGGTTGGAGCAGTTCTCGAATTTGCTGGTGGGCGCGGCACAGCGGACGCACTCACCGATGGTCTTGGCGTCCGCACTGAATTCCAGGTGCATGCGCTTGTCGAACACGTAGAGCGAGCCTTCCCAGAGGCCCTGGTCCTTGAACGTTTCGCCGTAGCGGACGATGCCGCCGTCGAGCTGGTACACCTGCTTGAAACCGCGGTTCACCATCAGGCTGGAGAGCACCTCGCAGCGGATGCCGCCGGTGCAATACGTGACCACCGGTTTGTCCTTGAGGGCGTCGTACTTGCCGGAGTCGAGCTCCTTGATGAAATCGTGGGTGGTAGCCACGTCAGGGACGATCGCGTCCTTGAACTTGCCGATCTGGGCCTCGAAGGCGTTGCGGCCGTCGAAGAACACCACGTCCTCGCCGGCCTGTTTGGTGGCCGCCACCAGTTCGTGCAGTTCCTCGGGCTTGAGGTGCGTGCCGCCGCCCACCACACCGTGCTCATCCACCTTGAGTTCGCCGGGCGCGCCGAAGGAGACGATCTCGTCCCGGACCTTAACGCTCAGCCGCGGGAAGTCCTCCGCGCCGCCGTCGGACCATTTCACGTCGATGCCGTGGAATCCCTTGTATTCGCGTGTGGTCTTCACGTATTGCTTGACGGCGCCGATCTCGCCGCCCACCGTGGCGTTGATGCCGTCCTTGGAAAGGAGGATGCGTCCGGTCAGCCCGAGTTTTTCGCACAGGGCACGCTGCCAGAGCCGCACCGCGTCCGGATCAGCGATGGGGGTAAAGCCGTAAAAGAGCACAATTCGGTTCAAAGCCACGTATTTAAGGGTACTGGGTTGCCGGGCACCGGGCCCGCCAGGTGGCCGGGGCTAAGGCTGCGCCGCTGCGATGGCGGCGTCGCGCCTGTTCAGGGCGGTTTCGGCCGTCCGGTACCCCAGGACGACGACGGCGAACGGCACCGCGGTGGCCGTCACGGCGGCCCCGAAAGCACCAGCGCCATTGTTGAGCGCGAGTTCTGCCGCACCGTCACCAACGAGGCGCGGCAACACAAACAGGACCAGCGCGGTGAGAAGCCCACCGAATCCCGGCCGGTGCACTCCTGCGGGCTCGGAGCGTGATCCCAGAAAATCCAGCGGGCGCTTCGAATTCCGGTAGGTCAGGGCGCCAGCCACCAGCGGGACGAGCCCGCCCGCAAGCCAGATCAGGTAGCCCACACCCGTGGCCGCCTCCCAGTATCTTGCGCCGCCCACCATGGCCACCATTAAGGCGACACAGACCAGCAGGGGCAGCGGAAAGGTGCTCTTGGACGGTTCCTTGGCGGCAGGCATTCGGTCAGTCTTGTCCTGTCACGATTGCATAAGCAAGTCACATCGGGGGCACCCGACCCCTGTTGCTTGCGTCGGGGCTGGAATACTCTCATGACATGAGTCCGGACGCCTTGGTTGAAGACATCACACGCCTTCTTGAAGTCTGGGTAGCTGGCTGGGCCGGCTGCCGCGGTTACCCGACAACAGTTGAGGGCCGATTCCCCGCCGCACTGCGGGCCGACACCACCGGGGATTGGGAATACTTCGCCCACGACCCCTCCGCTGACGAGTTCGCGGCCCTGGCTGCGAAGACTGCCGAGGCACCGCCGAGGGTCCTGACTATCCTCACCAACGACGTTGGCCGTTTCACGGCGCTGGCCCAAAAACACGGGCTGAACGTCACGTCCGCATCGCAGGCCATGATGATTGTGGACATGGCCACGCAGGATACGGAAGATCCGTGGCTCTCCGACGACGAATTGAACCTGGTCACCTCCCAGCTCGACGGCGTCCACCACGCCGTGGTCCGATCGGGTGACATGGTTGCGGCGAGCGGCAGGGTTTTTGTGGTGGGCGAGACTGCGGTGTTCGACAAGATTGTGGTCCAACCCGCGTTCCAGCGCCGCGGCCTGGGCAGCTTCATCATGAAGGCCCTTGCGGCGCAGGCCATCGGACCGGATGTGGAGAACGGCCTGCTGCTGGCCTCGATCGACGGCCAGAAGCTGTATTCCCACCTGGGCTGGTCAACTGTTTGCCGCGTGCTGATGCTGTCCACGTCCGACGAAGGCGCAGACCTTTCGGTGGGGTGATTTTTCCCCGGGTGAAAGAATGTTGGGGTGAACCCCCATGACTCCCTGATTCCATTGCTGGGCCGAGGCCCGGACCCGGAACAGCTGCGTCATGTCCGCACCATCCCAGCCCGGCAGGCAGTCCACGAGCCGTGGCCGGCGTGGGCACATCCAGATCTCGTGGCCGCGTACGGCTCCCTGGGCATCCACGAGCCCTACCGGCACCAGATCCAGGCCGCCAACCTGGCCCACGGCGGCGAGCACGTGGTGATCGCCACCGGCACCGCCTCCGGTAAGTCCCTGGCCTACCAGCTGCCGGCGCTTGACGCCATCCACCGCTCCGAACTGCGCGTCCTGTCCGAACCGGGAAAAATCCACGACGACGGCGCCGTAACGCTTTATCTCTCCCCCACGAAGGCACTCGCTGCCGACCAGCTCGCAGCCATCCGTTCCCTGAAACTGCCCACCGTACGGGCCGAGACGTACGACGGCGATACCGACCCCGCGTCCCGCCGGTGGATCCGGGACCACGCCAACTTCATCCTGGCGAATCCGGACATGCTCCACTTCGGCATCCTCCCCAATCACGCCTGGTGGGCCAGCTTCTTCCGGCGGCTGCGGTACGTGATCGTGGATGAGGCCCACAGCTACCGCGGGGTGTTCGGCTCGCACGTGGCCAACCTGATGCGCCGGCTGCGCCGCATCTGCGCGTACTACGGTGCCGGGACAACCCATCCAGGGCCGGTGTTCATCGCCGCTTCGGCCACGGCTTCTGAGCCAGGCACATCGTTCGGCCGCCTGATCGGGGCGCCGGTCCGGGCCGTTGCCGAGGACTGCTCGCCGCACGGTTCCACTACGGTGGCTTTCTGGGAGCCTGCCCTGACCGAGCTCAAGGGCGAGAACGGCGCCAGGGAACGCCGCACCGCCGTTGCTGAAACGGCCGATCTGCTGGCGAACCTGGTTTCGTCCCGCATCCGGACCATCGCCTTCATCAAGTCCCGCCGCGGTGCGGAGACAATCGCTTCGATCACCAAGCGCCTTCTGGACGACGTGGATCCCAGTCTTCCCCAACGCGTGGCCGCCTACCGCTCCGGGTACCTTCCGGAAGAACGCCGGGCCCTGGAAAAGGCCCTCCGCTCCGGCGAACTGCTGGGTGTCTCCAGCACATCCGCCCTTGAACTGGGGATCGACATTTCCGGGCTGGATGCCGTCCTGGTGGCGGGCTGGCCAGGCACCAGGGCGTCGCTGTTCCAGCAGATCGGCCGGGCCGGGCGCGCGGGCCAGGATGCGATTGCCGCGTTTGTGGCCAGCGATGATCCGCTCGACACCTACCTGGTGAACCATCCCGAGGCGATTTTCGACGTGTCGGTGGAGGCCACCGTCTTTGATCCGTCCAATCCCTATGTGCTGGGGCCCCATCTCTGCGCCGCCGCCGCGGAGCTTCCGCTGGGCGTGGCCGAACTGGGCCTTTTCGGCAGCACAGCAGAGACGCTGTTGGGCCGGCTGGTAGCGCAAGGGTATCTGCGGCGCCGGCCGGCGGGCTGGTTCTGGACGCACTCCCAGAGCGCTGCGGCCATGGTGAACCTTCGTGCCGACGGCGGCGGACCGGTGAGCATCGTTGACGCCGACACCGGCTCCCTCCTCGGGACCATGGATTCGCCCCAGACGCACTACCAGGCGCACACGGGTGCCATCTATGTGCACCAGGGCGACAGCTATGTGGTGGAGGACCTGAACGAAGACGAGCACTGTGTGGTGGTCCGGCGCGCCAACCCTGACTACTACACAACGGCCCGGGACGTGACCCAGATCGAAGTGCTCGAAACACTCCGGACTGAGCACTGGGGCGATATCGCCGTCCACTTCGGCGATGTGAAAGTGACAACGCAGGTGGTTTCCTTTCAGCGCAAGGCCTTGATTTCAAACGAAATCCTGGGCGAGGAGCCGCTGGAGCTGGGCGCCCGGGACCTCTTCACGAAGGCCGTCTGGTTTGTGGTGGAGAACCGTTCGCTGACAGGCGCCGGGCTCATCGAGGCGCAGTTCCCGGGGGCCCTGCACGCCGCCGAACACGCAGCGATCGGGCTGCTGCCGCTCGTGGCCTCCAGCGACCGCTGGGACATCGGCGGAGTATCAACCGCAATCCACGCCGACACCGGCGTGCCCACCATCTTTGTTTACGACGGGCATCCCGGCGGTGCCGGCTTTGCCGAACGCGGCTTCGACAAGGCAAAGGTGTGGCTCTCGGCGACGCGCGACGCCATCAAGGCGTGTGAATGCGAGTCGGGCTGCCCGTCCTGCGTCCAGTCCCCCAAATGTGGGAACAAGAACAACCCGCTGGACAAGGCTGCCGCCGTCACGCTCATCGACGTCCTCCTCAAAGACGCGCGCGAAATGCCTCTCCGCAGTGCGGAATTCCTGGCGAGCACGGAGCCGTTCAGCACCACAGCCGCTCAGGGCGGCGGTCCGGCCCGCGCCTGACCGGTGGCGGCGCCAACCAGTATGCGTGCATTCAGCTCCGTTCGGACCATGACGGTCTGACCGGCCCCTTCCGTACAGCTGACGAGTGCCGCCTCATGGCGGGCTGCTACCTCGGCGGCCACCGTGCAGGGGTCTCCGGACGTGATCCCGCGCAGGGCATCGGCCGCGGCAAGGGCCGCGAGGTCCGCCGCTGCCGCTGCCCTGCTGGCCATCACTGCGGACTGTGCGAACAGCAGCATCAGGGCCATCGCCATGATGACAACCAGCGCCAGTCCCGCAGCCAGTACTGCTCCGGAACCGCGCTCCGGATTGTCCCGGAATTGCCTATTCACAACGGCGCCTCCTCCGGGGCCCCGACCGGCTCCAACCCCGGGATGGCCGCGGCTGCCGGCGTTTCGCTCCGCGTGGTGGCCTTGGCCGTGAGTGTCCAGGGCACAGTTGCCCCCAGCGGTCCGCCCACACCGTCAGCCACCGTAACGCTGAGCCACTCGCCCTCGGCGGCAACGGACGCCGTTGCCGACGTCCCCGCCAAGGTCCTGACGATCCCCTCCACTGAAGCCGGGTCCTCGCCACGGGCCAGCGCCCTGGCGCCGGCCCGCGCCGCCTCCTCGAGCCTGAGCTGCGTGACGCCCGCGGAGGCTCCCGCCAAGAGCATTGCGAGGAGCAACAGTACTGCCGGCAGCGCTACCGCGAACTCCGCCGTCACGGCGCCGTGGGCATTCCCCGGCCCACGGCGGCGACGGAACCGGCGACGGAACGCGGCTGCCGGTCCCAGCGCCACGCGGCTTTCCACACCCTGGTTCCGGCAGCGGCCACGGCGGCTGCTCCGGTCATCAGCCCGTGGCAGCGCTGCCGGCGGCAGACTCATGGCAAGGCCAGCGCCGTGCGGATGAGGTTCAACAGGAATCCGCGCACTTCGTCGCTGCGGAGAATGAAGACAAGAAGTCCGGCGAAGCCAACCGCGGCAAGGGTGGCTATGGCGTATTCGGCCGTCGCCATTCCGGCCTCTGAAGCTGTGAGCCGCGGCCGGGACTTTTTCGCCTCGCTGGCACCGGGGTAAAGCTCCACGACGTTGCCAGCGGGCTCCGGGGCCTCCTCCCGTTGGCAGGTGCAAGCGCCCAGTCCTGCATTGGCAAGGACTACGGAGTCCCGTGCGGGGATACCCGCACCTCCCGTGCTGAGCTCCGGCGCGGCGGCGGAAAGGCTGTTTTGGATGATGGTCATGGTGACGGTTTCCCTTCTGTGCTCCGGCCGAGTTGCCGGCTGATTTCGACTCTTCCCGGCTCCGCAGATCTCGGTAAGTGCAAACATCCCGTAAGTGGACAAGTGCCGCTTGGAGCGGATTGTGGAGGACGGGACGGGGTGTGGAGGAATGGACCGTAGCCCAAATCCCGCGGTCAGGACCCGGACGGCACCAGTGCCAGCAGGACCGGGACTACGCCCAGGCAGATGAAGGCCGGGAGCGAGCACAGGCCCAGCGGAATGACCAGCTTCACGCCGAGCGAGGCCGCCCGTTTCTCCGCAGCGCGGAATCTTTCCCTGCGCAACCTCGCGGCCTGTGCGTAAAGGATGGCCGACGACGGCGCTCCGGTCAGGGCGGCGAATCCCAGTGCGTCACGCAATTCCAGGATTTCGGGAAGACGGACCTCGGAACTGCGCCAGGCTGTCTCCCAGTCGGCTCCGATGGCGAGCGCAGACACCACCGGACGCAGCGCCTTGCTGTAGTCCGCGGAGGCCGAGGCCGCGACGAGTTCCAGGGACCGGCCAATGCCAGACCCCGCGTCCAGCATCGCGGCCACGAGCTCAAGCATCATGGCCGTGTCACGCAATCCGTGAAGGCGGCCGCCTTGAGCGAGTGATTCATCGGCCCCATGCGGCCCGGCGCCCGCGTCCCCTCGCAGTCTGCGCAGTCGCTTTCGGACCCGGCTTGGCTGCGAAAGGGCAAGGCAGGCGGCAGCAGCCAGAACAACGGCCAAGGCAAGCCCCGGCACAAGGATGTCCGTCATGGCACACCGGCCCCGGCGGCAGCACCGACCAGGCGGGCGGACCAGATTCTTCCGGCGATGGTGAGGCCCACACCCGCTGCGAGGGCCGCCAGTCCCAGCGGGGTCCCGATCAGGATGGCCAAGGGATCCACGCCCAACGCTATTCCCAGGCCCAGTCCCATCAGCGGGAGCCACGTCAGGAGACCGACCGTGGCCTTCGGCCCGGCGAGGGCTGTCTGCCGCGCGGCCTCGGCGTCGTCTTCCACCTCCAGCTGTGCCGCAAAGCGCGCCAGGACATCAGCCAGAGGACAGCCGCTGGCTTCGGCAATGTCAAAGCAGGCGGCCAGCTCACACCAGATCCGTAACTCCCTGCCGTCGGCGCGCGAATACTCCGCAAGCGCGGCCTTCCGGATCGCCTCAGACACGGGAGCGCCCCGGAACGCTGCTGCCCGGACGGCGCCAAGCATCACCAGGGAGCCTGTGCTGAGGCTCGGACCGCTGCGCCCGGCCGCTGACCCGCGGATTGGTTCCGCCCTTCCGCCAAGGTCCTGCGATGCGCGTGAACCTGCGCCCGTAGTTGCGGAATCTGGCTCCCGACGGCCACCGTGGACCAGCCACAGTTCATCCCATAGCCGTGCCGGAGTGCGGCCGCCCTTCAGCAGCGCAGCAAGCTGCTGCACCACAAGGGTCAGTGACAGGTCATTCCGTTCCGGTCCGGCACGGAGCAACTTCCGCCACGAACCGCCCGTCCTGGTGCCACCAGCCCCGAGGCGAACCCGACGGGCGGGGCCCTGTCCTGCACTCCCCACGGCCCGCCGGAAACGCCCTGAGGCACCGCCGGGCGGGCTGAAGAGCAGCACGACCGCCAGCCCGAGGACCACGGCCAGCAGAAGTGTCATGCGGCGGCACCCGCCTCGGCGGACAGTCCCAGCCGCTTGCTCATCGCCTCCCAGGCTGGACCGGTGCCGACCTGGCCGCGTCCGGCCTCCAACGCCGGAACCACGGCTAGACCGCCGGGACCGTCCTGCACCACGCCCACGCAGGCAACATGCCGCCCCTGGCCGGACCGCTCCACGTGGACCACAACATCCAAGGCGCTGGCTGCCTGCAGCCGGACCGCGTCCTGGCCCATGCCTGCCAGAGCTCCCAAAGCTGTCAGGCGGGCCGGGACAGCGGTGGCCGCGTTCGCATGGATGGTCCCTCCCCCGCCAGTGTGGCCTGTGTTCATGGCGGTCAGGAGTTCCCGCACCTCGGCCCCACGGCATTCCCCCACCACCAGCCGGTCGGGCCGCATCCGCAGTGCCTGCCGGACCAGCTCGCCGAGATCCACTTCGCCGCCGCCTTCGAGGTTTCCGTGACGGGACTCCAGCGACACAATGTGCGGATGGACGGGGTTCAGTTCGGACGCGTCCTCAATCAGGACCAGCCGCTCTGCCGAGGAGCACAGCCCCAGCAGGGTGGACAGCAACGTCGTCTTTCCGGAACCCGTGGCCCCGCTGATCAGGAAACTCAGCCGCTGCTCAACAACCCGTTCAAGGACCTCCTGGACCACGCTGCCGAACATGCCGCCGGCACGGAGTTCGTCCATGGTGAAGACCTGCTCCCGCCGGATCCGGACGCTCAGCAAGGTGCCGGCTGTCGAAATGGGCGGCAGGACTGCGTGGACGCGGTATCCGCCCTCAAGCCTGACGTCAACGCACGGGGATCCGTCGTCCAGCCGCCTGCCGCCGGCGGCCACCAGCCGAGATGCCAGAGCCCGCACCTGTGCCTCGCCGGAAAACGAAACCCCTGCCGGTTCGAGGCCCTGACCCCGGTCGATCCAGACCGAGTCCGGGGCGTTGACGAAGATGTCGGTGACGTGGACATCCCGCGTCAGTTCCTGGAGCGGGCCGAGCCCGTTCAGCTCGGCGCTGATCCTTTCCACAGCGGCAAGGGAGCCGGCAGTCCCCAGCAGCCGGCCGGTGGCCTGGACGGCGGCGGCAACCCGGGACGGGGTGACAGGTCCGGCGTCGGCCATGACTGACTCACGGACGGTTTCCAACAGCGCCGAATCCAAAAAGCGCGGATCCAGGACGCGGGCCTGCCGACGGCGTGCCCCCGTCCGCTGGTCCTGGGGCGATGTCGGCGGGACTGGCCGCTGCGCGCTCACGGCAGGTCTCCGACAGGGATGTCGCCGTCCAGCAGATCGAGCACTGAGGCGGCGAAATGCCTGACACTCCGTCGTTTGCCCACGTCAAGGAGCCTGCCGTTTTCCCCGGCAGCCGTAACGCCGCGCAGCTCCGGAACCCGGCCCTGGACCGGCAGCCCGACGGCGTCCGCAATCAGTCCGGCGTCCAGCGCGGCACCGGCCTTGCCCCGGACCAGGAGGGCCGCCTCGACCGGCGGAAGTTCGTGCAGCAGCCGGGCCGTGGCTACCGCGGCCTTCAGCTGCGCCGGCACAACCACGAGGATGCGGTCGCAGTCCCAGGCAAACATGCGCACGGATTCAGCGCCCCGGCCGATGTCCACCACCACCAGCTCATAGCCCCGCCGGGCCGCATCCAGTACGCCACCTGTGGTGGCGGCGTCCACCGGTGCCTGGCGGTCGCGGCTGCCGGGCCAGGACAGGAAGGAAAACCCGCCGGCGACCGGCAGTGAGTCGGCCAGCTGCTCCGGATCGATGCTTCCGCTCGCGTCGGACAGGTCAGGCCAGCGCAGACCCAGCGTCTCCTCAGCCGCCAGTGCCAGTTCCAGGCCACCACCCCACGGGTCGCCATCAACCAGCAACACGCGCACACCCAGCCCGGCTGCCGCCTGGGCGATCCAGATTGCCGCGGTGGTGGCACCGGCACCGCCGCAGCCCCCTGTTATCCCGAGGACGAGCCCTCCCACTTCGGGTGACCGCGACCGGCTCAGGTACTCTGCCAGCCAGGCAGCGGCATCCGGAAGCACCGCCACCCGCTCCGCTCCGAGGGCTGTGGCCAGGTGCCAGAGACTGTCCCCCTCCCCGTTCAGGCCCACCAACACGGCAGGGGCCCGCCGCCGCGGAGGCAGCTCACGGACATCGCTCCCCACCAATACTGCGGACGCGGCGTCCCAGTACTTGGCGGCATCAGCCACGTCCGCCACCACCCGCAACTGGCCGCCGGCGGCAGCCACAATCCGCTCCACTTCGCCCTGCAGAAAGTCGTAGCCGGTGACCAGGAGAACCTCGGCACCAGCGGGGTCCGGCAGCCAGGCTCCCGCAGCCTGTGCTGAGGCAGGCGCACTGGACGTGGATCCACCGGACCTGGAATCACCGGTCTGGGAACCGCTGGAGTCAGATCCCTGCGAAGATAAGGGCCGCGCGCGGGACAACTGCGTGGAAGGCCGATCGGAAGGGGGTGGCGATAGCTGGTGCCTGCTCATGCAGCAACTCTCCACCGGACTCAAGGGCGAGAAACAGGGGCATTCCACCGTATGTGGACAACTCCCCAGAACGGCCGATAGGCCGGACAGAAAGACGAACCGAACGGCCGGACCGGTTACTGCTTCCCGTATTTGCGGTGGACGGCCTGCTTGCTGACCCCAAGGCACAGGGCAATGGCCTCCCAAGACAGACCGGCCTGCCTCGCCTTGCGAACCAGGGCAGCTTCAGTGCGGCCGACCTCCTTCTGCAGTTCCGCCACCGCGTACAGCGCTTCAGCGGGACCTTTCCCATCCATTGATGCGACCAGCGTTTTCATCCGCTCTACCTCCATTCGTCAACTTTAGTTGACGAATGGAGGGGCGTCAACACATGTTGACGGCAGGGATTGGGGCTTGAATGTCCCGCCACAGGGCAGAATTGGACCTATGTATCTGCTGCTCGCCGCCCACGCCCACGGCGCAGCCCTCCAGCAGGTCACCCAGGCGGGCGATCCCCACCCCGACCGCCCCGAACCGCGCCTCATCAGCGCAAGCGAGCTGGCCGGCGTCGTTCGCCAGCTGGAGAACCGGCCCCGCGAGGCGCCGCCCCGCTGGATCTGGAACCGAACCCAGGACTGGTACCCCGCCCTGCTGGCGGCCGGCGTGGAACTGGAGCGCTGCTATGACCTCGGTTTGTGCGGCAATATCCTGGCGTATTCGCAGTTCACTGCCCACACGGAGTACGCGCGGAACGCCGACAAGGAATCGTTGGACGATCCCCAGGAGACGCCCCGCGCCCTCCAGCCGCCGCCCCCGCCGGCGGATCAGGGCGCCCTCTTTGACGATGTCCGCCACCGCGCCCCACGGCAAGGCCTGGCGGAGCTCCGCGCAGAATACGCCGCCCAGCAGGCTGCCCTGGCCGATGCGCCTCCGGACGAAAACAAGCGGAAGCGGCTCCAGCTGCTGCTGGCCGCCGAGGCCGCCGGCGCCATGATCGCCGCGGAGATGCAGCACACCGGCGTCCCTTGGCGCGAGGACCTGCACGAGCAGATCCTGGCCGGCCACCTCGGGCCGCGCCCGCCGTCCGGTCACCGCCCCGCGAAGCTGGAGGCCCTGAACATCGAACTGCGGGGGCTGCTCAACTCGCCCGGACTGAACCCGGACTCGCCGCAGGAACTGATGCGCGCCCTGCACCGCAACGGCATCGAGGTGAAAAGCACGCGGCAGTGGGAGCTGATGGAATCCAGCCACCCCGCCATCGAACCGCTCCTCGCTTACAAGAAACTGTCCCGCCTGCACACCGCCAACGGCTGGGCCTGGCTGGACGCATGGGTAGCCAAGGGCCGCTTCCAGCCCGAGTATGTTGTGGGCGGTGTGGTGTCCGGCCGCTGGGCCTCGCGGGGCGGCGGGGCCCTGCAGATCCCGCGGCAGATCCGCGGCGCCGTCCATGCGGATCCCGGCTACAAGCTCATCGTCGCGGACGCCTCCCAGCTGGAACCCCGCGTGCTGGTGGCACTGGCGCAGGACTCCAAAATGGCGGAAGCAGCGCGCGACAAGGACCTGTACGCCGGCATTGCCGCCCAGGGGTTCGGCGGCGATCGCGCCAAGGCGAAGGTCGCCCTCCTCGGCGCCATCTATGGCGCCACCACAGGCGAATCGGGGCGCCTGATGCCGCAGCTGGCACGGACCTACCCCCGCGCCGTCGGCTTCGTGGAGCAGGCGGCGCGCGACGGCGAGGCCGGCGGCACCGTGACCACCCGGCTTGGCCGGAGCAGCCCGCCCCCGTCGGAAGGCTGGTACCGGAGCCAGCAGTCGGCCACTGCCGAGGAGCAGCGCCGCGCGGAATCCATTGCCCGTTCCCGCGGCCGCTTCACCCGCAATTTTGTGGTGCAGGGATCCGCCGCTGACTGGGCGGCGTGCTGGCTGGCGGAATTACGACGGCGGCTGCGGGCCTTGCGTGCCGACGGTTCCGTTCAGGCGGAGCTGGTGTTCTTCCTGCATGACGAGGTGATGGTCCATGCCCCCGAGGCCGGCGTCCAGGCCTGCATCCGGGCCGTCGAGGAAGCTGCCGCCGCCGCGAAGGAACTGCTGTTCGGCCCCATCCCGGTGGAATTCCCCGTCAGCGTGGCCGTGGTGGACTCCTACGACAACGCAAAATAGCAAATTCGGTTAGCCGGAAGAAACCTACCCGTGAGTAGATGGTCGAACCGCTGTGACCATGGTTACATCAGTGCAGGACTGAAGCAGACGGTCCAGCTATTCATGCAAAGACGCATATCAGGGGAGGTCCGGCCTATGGCGGGCAGGTTTGAAATACATCGGGTAAGTGACGAGTGCTATCGGCTCAGGCTTACCGACTCAAACGGAAACACCGTTGCGGTTTCGCCCGACTTCAAGCATCTCGGTGCCTTGAAGGACGGCATCAACGCCCTGCGTGAAAACGCAGCAACCGGCATTGTTGTTGATCTTAGGCAGCAGCCGCTCACCAGCTGAGGCGGTGTGCGCGAGCCCAGCTGGCGCACACATTGTGCAAGCCCGGCGGGCTCAGTCCCGCCGGGCCACACGGACCCTGCGAGCTACCCCGAACCTATGAGCTACGCCGAACCTAGAAGACCACCTCATGGAGCCGGGTCCGGTCCCACGGCACGGCCCAGCCCAGCTGCTCAAAGAGTCCATCGAGAATGATCCCGGTGAAGCCCCAGACAAGCACGCCGCTGACCGCGAAGGCCGGGCTGCTGAAGGTCCTGCCGTCGCGGCTGACCGTAGCTGTCACGCGGTTGGCGGGGTCCAGCAGGTCCCGGACGGGGATCCGGAAAACCTGGGCGGATTCGGCGTAGTCCACCACGTGCACCGGCGACGGCGACGCCCACCATCCGAGCACCGGCGTCACCAGGAAGTTGCTGCGCGCCAGCCCAAGCTCCTGCAGCACGCCCAGGACCTCCACACCGGCGGAGTCCAGTCCGGTCTCCTCCTCGGCTTCCCGAAGGGCTGCGGCAACCGGTGTTTCGTCCTCGTCGATGGAACCGCCGGGAAAGGCGACCTGGCCGGGGTGGGAATCCAGGGTGTGCGCGCGTTCCAGCAGCAGGACATCAAGATCTGCCGCGGCCAGGGGTTTGCCGGAGGCCGCGGGAACGTCGTCCAGCACACCGAAAAGCATCAGGACTGCCGCCTTGCGGGCTATGGTTTCATCCACGGTCAGGGCCGCCCAGACAGTGTTCGGCGCGGTGACGTCGCCGCTGTCCGATCTGCGCACCAGGTCGATCAGGTCCTGGCGTGCGCTCACGGGAGCCGCCTCTGCGATTCCATCCGGATTTCAGCGGCGCGGTGCGTCTCGGCCAGCAACCGTTCCAGGAGGCTCTCGCTCCCGGGCGCCAATTCGTATTTAAGGAGTTTGGCGGCTTTTACGGGGTCAGTCTCGCCCAACCCGTAGCTGGGGCACCAGTTCGCTACCGGACACGCGCCGCAGGCTGGCTTCCGTGAGTGGCACACCCGCCGCCCGTGGAACACCACCCGATGCGAGAGCATGGTCCAGTCCTTGGGCTCAAACAGTTCAGCGACGTCGAATTCGACCTGCACCGGGTCCTCGGACGTGGTCCAGCCGAAGCGCCGGGCGAGCCGGCCTAAGTGCGTATCCACAGTGATCCCGGGGACGCCGAAGGCATTGCCGAGCACCACGTTGGCAGTCTTACGCCCCACTCCCGGCAGCGTCACCAGGTCTTCCAGACGGCCGGGGACCACGCCGTCGTACTCGTCCACCAAGCGGGTGCTCAGGGCCAGCACGCTCTTCGTTTTGGCCCGGAAAAAGCCGGTGGGCTGCAGGATCCCTTCCAGCTCGGCGGGATCGGCCTCTGACATGGCCCGGGCGTCCGGGTACCGTGCGAACAGGATCTTGGTGACCTGGTTGACCAGCACATCGGTGGTCTGGGCCGACAGGACTGTGGCCACGACCAGTTCAAACGGGTTTCGGAAATCCAGCTCCGCGTGGGCATAGGGATACTTCTCCGCCAGGGCCTTGTTGATCCGCCGCGCCCGGCGCTTCAACGCCAGCAAAGACTCCGGGGCTGTTGTGGCCGGGCCGGATCCGGGTCTACGGGACGTGGCCACGGGGCCCGGCTAGCCGCGCTCGATGTTGCTGAGGTCGCGCAGCACGCCCACCCGTCCGTCGGTGTGCTGGACCAGGAATTCGTGGCCCCGGTCTTCCAGGGCCAGCACCCAGCCGCCCGGTTCAATCACAAAGGCGGGTGCGCCGGTCTGGGGGTCCACCGCGGTCCGGTGCTGTGCCACGGCAAACCAGAACGCCTCATGCGCCGGCTCTTCGTACGATTCTTCCGGCCTGGATGCCGGATCCACGGTGGCGCCGATGGGCTCCACGCGGCGCACCTGCTGATGCACGGCCGTCGCCGCAGGTTCCGCGGCAGACTGGCGAGTCGAGGCAGCGACGCCTGTGCCGACGTCGTGGGTTGCTGCTTCAGGGGCAGCGGCGGCGGACGCCGTAGCGGTCGGCGCAGGGGCGCCCGGAGCCGCCGTCGGGATGTCACCCGCAGAAGTCTCCGCAACGGCGGGCGCCGCGGAGGTGCCCGTCGCTGAAGGGGAAGGCACGACGTCGGCCGCCTGGGTTGCGGGGCTCGGGTCGCCGGCAGCGGTCGACTCGTTGACCTCCGGGGCGGAAGAGGCGGCTGCTGACGCAGCCGGAGAGGAGGTGGCGGCGGCGGAAAAGGCCCCGGCCGAGGAGGCGGGGGTGGCGGCACGCGCAGAAGTTGCCGCCGCCGAAGAAGGGGGAACAGGCGCGGAAGCCTCTGGAACCGGCGTGGCCGCAGGCTTGGGTTCCTTGGGCGTGTGCGGCTTGGGCAGCGGGACAGCCGAGTCGCGCGCCATCACGTGGGCCGGGGTTTCGTCGCGCCCCAGGAAGTCGCCGGCGAAGTACGGAATGAAGCGGCTCAGCACGGTGCCCGCGAACAGCACGACGGAACCCACCAGGCCCACCAACAGGCTGGGCACAAAGGCCGCGGCCGTGGAAACGAAGAAGAACGCCAATGCAAAGGAAGCCACCACAGACCCAAACTGGTCAACGGACAGCGAACCGATACGGACCTTCGTGGCGGGAGCGAGCCGGCGGGCAGCAAAGAGTGCCGTGACAATCAGCGGCAGCACAATGCCGAGACCCAGGAAGAACAGGCTGCCTGCATTCCAGAGATTAAACCGGCCGAAGAAGATGGGCAGCAGCGAGGCGACCAGCAGAATGAGGGTGGCGGCGAAAACCGTCAGGTCCCGCAGCGTGAACGGACCCAGCACGGCCTGGTTGGTGGTGCCCGGCTTGGCGCCGGCCGGCTTCTGCACGCCCTTCGCTGAGCCGCCTCCCGGGGTACTGCCAGGCCCTGCCTCGGTTGTGCGGCCAAACTTCTGGCCGAAGCTTTGCTGGTTCATTCTGTACTCCTTAGCGTGGCGGCACCGGGACGGTTCCGTCCCAAAACTGTGCCGTCCGAAACGGCGGAAACGGCCAGGCCCGGCAGTGATACGCCGGATCCGACAGCTCCGTAGAAAGTCACAATTCAATCTCAGCCTAGTCAACCGGATGGCCGATCACTAGCTGATCCAGAGCGGCGGGACGCCAGTGGGCAGGGTCCTTTAACCATTCACCGCTAAATAAATGCCGTTCGTGGGGGCCTTTGTGACAGCGAACACATCGCGGCCCCGGCGCGTATTAGGCTTGATTCCGGAACAGCTCTTTGCGGAATGTCCGTGATCGGCCGCTACCCTGCCGCGCAAAGCGGCGGAGCACGGCCGGGCAACGGCAGCCGCTGAAAAGACCGATGAATGATGAGGTTCACCATGTCTCAGGACACTCCCGGCTCCACGGCCACCGCTCCCGCAGCTTCCGTGCAGACCGACCAGCAGGGCGACGCCTTTGAAAACCTGCTGCACGAAAACCGCACTTTCGCCCCCAGCGCCGAATTCGCTGCCGACGCCGTTGTCACCGCCGCTGATTATGCAGAGGCCGACGCCGGCCGCCCGGCTTTCTGGGCGAAGCAGGCCCGCGAGCTGCTCACCTGGAGCAAAGACTTCGACCAGGCACTGGACTGGTCCAACCCGCCGTTCGCCAAGTGGTTCGTGGGCGGCGAAGTCAATGCCGCGTACAACGCGCTGGACCGCCACGTGGAGAACGGACTCGGGGACCGGGTGGCCATCTACTTCGAGGGCGAACCCGGCGACACCCGCACGTACACGTACGCCCAGCTCACCGAAGAGGTGAAGAAGGCCGCGAATGCGTTCGAGTCCCTCGGCGTTGGCAAGGGTGACCGGGTGGCCGTATACCTGCCGATGATCCCCGAAGCCGTCATCACGCTGCTGGCCTGCGCCCGCATCGGGGCCGTGCACTCCGTGGTGTTCGGTGGCTTCTCCGCCGACGCGCTCCGGTCCCGGATCGACGACGCCGAAGCCAAGCTGGTGGTCACCGCCGACGGCACCTACCGCCGCGGCAAGCCCAGCCCGCTGAAGGCGGCCGTGGACGATGCACTTTCGGCCGACGCGCACACCGTACAGAACGTTGTGGTGGTCAAGCGCAACGGCCAGAACGTGGACTGGCACGAAGGCCGCGACCACTGGTGGGCGGACACCGTGGAGCTGGCCTCCGCCGAGCACAAGGCCATCGGCCACGACTCCGAGCACCCGCTGTTCATCCTGTACACCTCCGGCACCACGGGCAAGCCCAAGGGCATCCTGCACACCACCGGCGGCTACCTCACCCAGGGCGCCTACACCCATAAGGCCGTGTTCGACCTCCACCCCGAAACGGATGTCTTCTGGTGCACGGCCGACGTCGGCTGGGTCACCGGCCACACGTACGTCGCCTACGCCCCGCTGATCAACGGCGCCACCCAGGTGATGTACGAAGGCACCCCGGATTCCCCGCACCAGGGCCGCTGGTGGGAGATCATCGAGAAGTACAAGGTCTCCATCCTGTACACCGCCCCCACGGCCATCCGGACCTTCATGAAGTGGGGACGTGACATCCCGGACAAGTACGATCTGACCTCCCTCCGGGTCCTCGGTTCCGTGGGCGAATCCATCAACCCGGAAGCCTGGATGTGGTACCGGGACGTCATCGGCGGCAACAAGGCACCGATTGTGGACACGTGGTGGCAGACCGAAACCGGCGCCCAGATGATCGCCCCGCTGCCCGGCGTCACCGCCACGAAGCCCGGCTCGGCCCAGACCCCGCTGCCCGGCATCGCGGTGGACGTCGTTGATGAGCAGGGCGAATCCGTGCCGGACGGCCACGGCGGCTTCCTGGTGATCCGGGAGCCCTGGCCCGCCATGCTCCGCGGCATCTGGGGCGACCCCGAGCGGTTCAAGGAGACCTACTGGTCCCGCTTCGAAGGCATGTACTTCGCCGGCGACGGCGCCAAGAAGGACGAGGACGGCGACATCTGGCTCCTGGGCCGCGTGGATGACGTTATGAACATCTCCGGGCACCGGCTCTCCACCACTGAAATCGAATCCGCCCTGGTCAGCCACCCGTCCGTGGCCGAAGCCGCCGTTGTGGGCGCCGCGGACGAGACCACCGGCCAGGCCGTCGTCGCGTTCGTGATCCTGCGCGGCGACGCCGTGGACAAGGGCGACGCCACTATCCAGGAACTCCGCAACCACGTGGGCAAGGAAATCGGGCCCATCGCCAAGCCCAAAATCATCCTCGTGGTCCCGGAACTGCCCAAAACCCGCTCGGGCAAGATCGTCCGCCGCCTGCTCAAGGACATCGCCGAGGGCCGCGAATCCGGCGACGCCACCACCCTGGCCGATACCACAGTGATGCAGCAGATCGCGCAGTCGCTCAGAAAATAACAGCTGCCTCACGACCCAGTCCGACGCTATCGAGTGGCCCCGATTATCCCGTCCCCACGGGTAAATCGGGGCCACTCCCTGTTTGGGACGATTCAAAAAATCGACGCCAAGAATGTTACTTGCCGTTCTTCCATGTTCTGTTTTGAACGTTTATAGTCAGATGCAATGTGAGGTGTCTCACATGCGGCTATTTTTCAAGGGAGAGAACATGGCTTCACAGTTTGATGCGTCTGCAACTGCTTTTCCCAGCAGGCGGAGCATCCTCAAAACCGTTGGCGTAGGCGCGGCAGGCCTGGCCGGCATTCCATTCCTCGCAGCCTGCACGGGCGGAAGTGCGCCGTCCGCCACGGGTTCCGACTCCGCCGGCCTTACCTTCGGTTCCGGCTCCTCCGATGACGTCCCCAAGCGGGCGTACCAGGCTGTCACCGACGCCTTCACGGCCAAGTCCGGCAAGAAGGTCACCACGAACGTGGTGCCCCACAATGATTTCCAGAACAAGATTAATTCGTACCTGCAGGGCTCTCCGGACGATACGTTCACTTGGTTCGCCGGTTACCGCATGCAGTACTACGCAGGCAAAGGGCTCCTTGCGCCCATCGATGACGTCTGGGAAACCATCGGTGGCAACTACTCCGATGCGCTGAAAAAAGCCTCCACCGGACCGGACGGCAAGATGTACTTCGTACCCAACTACAACTACCCGTGGGGGTTCTTCTACCGGAAGAGCCTCTGGGCCGAAAAGGGGTACGAGGTGCCGGAGACCTTTGACGCCC
The DNA here is from genome assembly GCF_002929755.1 of Arthrobacter sp. 4R501. Classification (NCBI taxonomy): domain Bacteria; kingdom Bacillati; phylum Actinomycetota; class Actinomycetes; order Micrococcales; family Micrococcaceae; genus Arthrobacter; species Arthrobacter sp. 4R501. Next base: position 181,689 of record NZ_PJIW01000002.1, read on the forward strand.
TCAAGGCCCTCGCTACGAAGATGCAGGCAGATGGCATCATTCCCATCGGCTTCGCCGACAAGGACGGCTGGCCGGCCATGGGCACCTTCGACTACATGAACATGCGGCTCAACGGCTACCAGTTCCATGTGGACCTGTGCGCACACAAGGAATCCTGGGACCAGCAAAAGGTCAGCGCGGTCTTTGACACCTGGGCGGCGCTCCTTCCCTTCCAGGATCCGGGAGCCCTCGGCCAGACCTGGCAGGACGCCGCCAAGGCGCTGGAAGCCAAGAAGACCGGCATGTACCTGCTGGGTTCCTTCGTCACCCAGCAATTCACCGACCCGGCGGTGCTGGCGGACATCGATTTCTTCGCCTTTCCGGAGATCGCCATGGAAGGCCGCGACGCCGTCGAAGCCCCCATTGACGGCCTCCTGCTGTCCAAAAAGGGCGGGGAGAACAAGGCGGCCCGCGACTTCATGGCGTTCCTCGGCACCGCCGATGCCCAGGACGCCTACGCCGCCGTGGATGCGTCCAACATCGCCACCGCCAAGGGCACTGACACGTCCAAGTTCAGCCCGCTCAACAAGAAGTGTGCGGAAACCATCGCAGACGCGAAGTACATCAGCCAGTTCTTCGACCGCGACGCTCTGCCGGCCATGGCCAACAACGTGATGATCCCGGCCCTGCAGAGCTTCATCAAGGACGGCAAAATGGACGTCAAAAACCTTGAGGCCCAGGCCAAGACGCTCTACGCCGCGCAGTAGTCCAGGGCAGCACTTTCAGCCCTGTCAGCGCCGTTTCCAAGGCGACCAGCCAGAACGGAACGACGGCGGCGGCGCGGGCTCCCGCCGCCGTCGTTCCCTTCCAGCGTCCCCACCAAATAGAGGGAAGACTTCCATGAGCAGCACTGCACAAGAACTGATACCGCCGGAAGCGCGGGAACCCGGCGGGGGCCGTATCCGGCGGGCCAAAGGCGGGCGGGTCCGCCGCCTGACCGGGCGGGACAAGGTGGTCCTGTCGCTGATGGTGGGGATCCCAACCCTGATCGAACTGACCTTGGTCTGGCTGCCGACGCTGATGTCCGTGGGGCTCAGCTTCAGCCGGTGGAACGGCCTGGACCTGGCAGACATACGCCCCGCCGGCACGGCGAACTACCAGTACATCACCCAGGACTACCCGCCCTTTTGGCCGGCGGTGCAGCACAACCTGCTGTGGCTCCTGTTCCTGGCCCTGATTGCCACACCGCTGGGCCTGCTGCTTGCCGTACTTCTGGACCAGAACATCCGCGGCAGCAAGATTTACCAGAGCATCTTCTTCGCACCCGTGATGTTGTCGCTGGCCCTGGTCGGCATCATCTGGCAGCTCTTCTACCAGCGCGACAACGGACTCCTGAACTTCCTCCTGGGCACCGCAGGGACACCGCAGGCCGTTGACTGGTTCGGGGACTCCTCCGTGAACATCTGGGCCGCCATGATCGCAGCGACGTGGCGGCATGCCGGCTATGTCATGCTCCTCTACCTGGCCGGGCTGAAGGGCGTGGACCCGACCCTCAAGGAAGCCGCCGCCATCGACGGAGCCAACGCCGTGCAGACCTTCTTCCGCGTGGTATTCCCGGCCATGCGCCCCATCAATATCGTCATCGTGGTGATCACCATCATCGAATCGCTGCGCGCCTTTGACGTGGTTTACGTCATCAACCGCGGAACCAACGGCCTGGAAATGCTCAGCGCCCTGGTGATCCAGAACCTAGTGGGCGAAGGCCAGGTGATCGGCGTCGGCTCGGCACTGGCAGTGGTGCTGCTGGTCATCTCCCTTGTTCCCATCGTCTTCTACCTCAGCCGCACCTTCGGCAAGGAGAACAAAGCATGAGCACCACCACAGCCCGCACCGGCCGTACTCCCGCCGCAGCGGCGCCCCGCTCCGGCAGCAGGCCCAAGCGCCACTACGGGACCCATATCTTCCTGGCCGTTATGGCGGTGATGTGGCTGATCCCGCTCGGTTGGTCGCTTTTCACCGCCCTCCGTCCGGTGGCCTCGACGAACCAGTACGGCTATTTCAGCTTTGCCGGCGACTTCAACTTCGACAACTTCGCCCAGGCCTGGACCCAGGGCGGGTTTTCCACGTACTTCTGGAACTCGGTCATCATCACCGTCCCGGCTGTGCTGCTGACCCTGTTCCTTGCCTCCCTCATGGCCTTCGCCGTCAGCCGGGTGAGCTGGAAGTTCAACATCACGCTGCTCATCATGTTCACCGCCGGCAACCTGCTTCCCCCGCAGGTCCTTGCCGCCCCGCTGTTCGAGATGGCAAAGCACTTCGAAGTGCCGTACTCGTTCAGCGATTCCGGAAACATGCTGAACACCTACATCATTGTGATCGCGGTCAATACCGCCTTCCAGATGGGTTTCTGCACCTTCGTGCTGTCCAACTACATGAAGGCGCTTTCCGCGGACCTGACCGAGGCCGCCCTGGTGGACGGGGCCGGCATCTGGCGGCAGTACCGGGAGATCATCATGCCGCTCTGCCGGCCGGCGTTCGCCGCCCTCGGCACGCTCCAGGTCATCTTCATCTACAACGACTACTTCTGGCCCCTCATCTTCATCCAGAGCGGCAACCGGCTTCCGATCACCACGGCCATCAACAACCTGCAGGGCGAATTCCTGAGCAACTACAACCTCCTGGCCGCCGGTGCAGTCATCACTGTCATTCCCACGCTGGTGATCTACCTGCTCCTGCAGCGGCAGTTTGTTGCGGGGCTGACTCTTGGTTCAAGCAAGGGGTAGACCATCATGGAACGTGACGGGGATATCACTCCCCCGCCTCAGCACGAAAGGAATTACATGCTCCCCGCAGCACGCCACCAGGCAATCGTGGACGCCGTCCAGCGCGAACGGGTTGTCCGCGTCTCGGACCTCGCCCAGCAACTGGGTGTTTCGCTGATGACTGTCCGCCGGGATATCGAGCTGCTGGAGGAGGGCGGCAAACTGGAACGTATCCACGGCGGCGCCAAGCTCCCCGGCGATGCCAGCACCCACGAGCCAGGCTTCGAACTTAAGTCCACGCAGCTGACAGCGGAGAAGCGTGCCATTGCAATTGAAGCGGCCGCGCTGGTCCAGGAAGGGATGGCGGTGGGTCTGAGCGCCGGGACCACAACGTGGGCGCTCGCCAAGGAACTGGTCAATGGCCCGCAAATCACGGTGGTCACCAACTCGGTGCGCATCGCTGACCTGTTCCACTATGCTGCGGCAACGGGCCCGGCCCGCTACAGCTCCACGGTGATCCTGATCGGCGGCCAGCGCACGCCGTCGGACGCCCTGGTTGGTCCCATCGCCACAAGCGCACTGAAGCAGCTGCACTTGGACGTGCTGTTCCTTGGCGTCCACGGCATGGAAACCGTCGCCGGCTTCACTACGCCAAACCTGCTTGAAGCCGAAACGAACCGGGCCTTTGTGGCCGCCGCGCGGAAGACTGTGGTGCTGGCGGACCACACCAAATGGGGGGTGCTGGGCATCAGTTCCATTGCGTCACTGGACGAAGTGGACGAGGTCATCAGTGATTTCGGGCTGGGTCCTGAGGCGCGACGTGTCCTGCAGGAGAAAGTTGGCAGGCTTCGGCTCGCTGCAGCCTAGGGGCAGCCGCAGGACTGCCGGATCTGCAACTCGGCAGGAAAGATGAGATGCTCCGATTTGTGGCCGCGATGGGCGCCTATTAGGGCGCTGACAGCGGCGTCCGCCATTGCCTTTGCCGGCTGTTTCACTGTTGTGAGGGGAGGCCAGCTGTACTCAGCTTCAGCTGAGCCGTCGAAGGACGCCAGGGCGATGTCCTTGGGGATCGACAGTCCCGCCTCATGGAGTGCCCGGAGGATGCCGACAGCCTGCAGGTCAGAGGTGGCAAAAATGGCCGTCGGGCGGCTCGCGGAGGCCAGGAGGCGTTTCCCTGCGGCGTAGCCGCCTTCCCGGGTGAAGGCGGTACGGACAATGGGGCCTTCAGGCAGGCCTGCCCCGGCCAGAGCCTGCAGCCAGCCCTCTTCACGGCCGTCATAATAGTTGCCGGTGTTTGTACCCATGGCGAGGGCGATACTGGTGTGTCCGTGGCCGATCAAGTGTTCAACTGCTGATTTTGCGCCTCCCACCAGATCCACGCCCACGCTGTTGAATCCGGGCGCATCGGCACTGTGGTTCAGGAGAACAACAGGTATCTCCGCCGATTCAAGGTCCGTCAGGCCCGGTTCCATCAAGACACTGGACAGTATGACGCCGTCCACTTGGCGTGCCGCAAGGTTGCGGACGTGTCGGAGTTCCTTCGCGAGGTTTCCATCCGAGTTGGTAAGCAGCAGGGCGTAGCCCAGTTCGGCGGCAGCATCTTCCACAGCGTGTGCCAGCAGCGAGAAGAAAGGGTTGCTGTTGTCCGGAATAACCAGCCCTATTGTTTCGCTGGATCCCAGTTTCAGGGCCCGCGCGGCAGCGTTCGGACGGTACCCCAGCCGGCGGATGGCGTCCTGGACCTTCGCTTCCGTGGCGGGAGCCACTTTCTTGGGCCCGCCGTTCACTACATAGCTGACGACGGCGGTGCTAACGCCCGCGTACCGGGCAACGTCCTTGCGGGTCACCGGGCCGCGCGGGGCCTGCACTACGGGAGTCGTCATGGAGTACATGCTAGCTATCAGATCCCCGGAGCGTCGCCGAAGTCACGGATGGGCAACCGCTCGCCGCCGCGGAGGGCGGACTCGTGCGCCACGATGCCGGGCAGCGTGAACCGGGCGGCAACCCAGGCGTTGACCGGCGGCAGCGTGCCGGTGTTGACCGCCGTTACGAAGTCATCCACCAGGAAGTGGTGGCTTCCCTCGTGGCCGTTCGGTGCGCCGCGGAACTCCTCCGGAAGCCGATCCGCATCTTGGACCGGCGAGAGTCCGGAGACGAAGGCGTCCCTCAGTTCCGGCGCAACGTTGGCCAGCGACGGGTCATCCAGGGACATGCTGGGCCGGGTTTCGAACTGCTCGGAAATGTCTTGGACGTTTTCCTTGTCCTGCCAGACCGTGACTTTTGCCAGCTGTTCAAAGCTGGCCTCCGTCCCGAAGAACCTGAACCGGGACTCCCTGATGTGTGATGGGTAGCCCACGCGGCGCATCTCATTGGTGCGCATAACGCCGCCGTCGTTGAGTTCAAAGAGGGCCGTGGCGTTCGAGAAGTCGTTGCCGAACATGCTGACTTCCTTGTCGAAGACGCCGTCGTTGCGGTCATCCTTGACTCCAACGCAGCTGACGCTGACGGCGTGGGCGGGGACGGCGCCGAGGACTCCCCCGACCGCGTGCGTCGGGTACAGCATCGGCGGGTAGCTGGCGGTTTCCTTCCAGCGATCACCGCCGCTGTACTGGTAGGCATCGTAAAAGCCCAGGTCCATGTCGTGGACGTAGTCACCTTCGGTGTAGAAGATCCGCCCGAAGCGGCCGGCCGCATGCTGCTTGCGTGCGTAGACCGTGGCCGGGTTGTAGTAACTGGTCTCCCCCATCATGTAGACCAGTCCGGTTTCACGGACGGCGTCGATGATCCGGGCGATTTCTTCCTCGGAGATGGCCATGGGGACGGCTGAATAGACGTGCTTGCCGGCGCGGAGCGCCTGTTCCACCAGCGGACCGTGCGTCCAGCGTTGGGTGAAGATGGCCACGGCGTCGATGTCGGAAGCGAGGAGGTCTTCGAAGCTCGCCTTCGACCCGGCCAGGTGGTACCGGTCCACGGCCTCGGCCGCCCGTTCCGGAAGCTCATCCACTACATATACGGCGCTGACGCCGGGGTGGAGATTGAAGAGGTGCGCGAACTGGCCGCCGAACTGGCCAACTCCTACTACGCCGATTGAAAACGTCATTGTTTGCCTTCCCTGGATGCTGTGACGGAGCGCCGGCAAGCGCTGTCCATCAGGATTTCAGTGTTTCATTCGAATCTACTCGAGTCAATGCCCTAGCGACTGGATAATCCCTCTAGAAATAAAAGAAACATTAGCACTTGCCACTCTAGATCTACTCGTGTAGATTTCTCACCAGTTGTTATCCACATCACAGTCAGGAAAGGGTCGACGATGACCACCCTTGCCAAAAACGCGAGATCCGCCCCGCCCCAAACCGGAGCACCCAAGCCGCGCGGCGGTTACCGCCGGCTCGGCGACCTTAAGATCGCCCTGTTCTTCATCGCCCCGGCCATGATCGGGTTCATCTTCTTCTACGTTGTCCCAACCATCCGCGGCGTGTACTTGAGCTTCACGGAGTACAACATCCTCGGAGACCCAACCTGGGTGGGGATGGACAACTACACGGCGATCGCCAAGGACCCGCTGTTCTGGAATTCCCTGGCCGTCACCGGCCAGTACGTCCTCATCAACATCGTCCTCCAGACCGCCCTGGCACTGGGGCTGGCCCTCCTGATGCACCAAGTCGCGAAGTCCACGCTCATCCGTGGCGCGCTGCTCCTGCCCTACCTGATGTCGAACGTCATCGCGGCGCTGCTCTGGTTCTGGATGCTTGACTACCAGATCGGTGTGGTCAACCAGTTCATCGAATGGGCGGGCCTCCCCCGCGTCGCGTTCTTCGGCAGCGAAGAGTGGGCCATCCCCACCCAGGCAGTCATCAACACCTGGCGACACATGGGCTACACCGCACTGCTCATCTTCGCCGGCCTGCAGGCCATCCCCGGCAACATCTACGAGGTCGCAAAACTCGACGGCGCCTCCGCGTTCCAGACCTTCCGCAAGATCACCATTCCGCTGCTCCGCCCAGTCCTGGTGCTGGTCCTCGTGGTGACCGTGATCGGATCCTTCCAGGTCTTCGACACCGTGGCCGTCACCACCCAGGGCGGACCTGTCAACGCCACCCGCGTGATCCAGTACTACATCTACCAGCGGGCCTTCACCGAGTCGGACTTCGGTTACGGATCCGCCATCGCCGTCATTCTCTTCCTCATCCTCGCCCTGGTGGCCTTCATCCAGATGAAGTTCCTCAAGGGCAACGAGTCGGACCTGGACTAAGGAGTCCCCCATGACATCCACCACCAGCCGCGCACCGCTGCAGGCCCCGGCCCGCCGCCGTCGTCCGTTCAACACCCGCCGCGCAGGTGCCTGGGCCCTCCTGGTCCTCGCCATCGCCGTCTCTGTCCTCCCGTTTCTCTGGGTGCTGCGGACGGCGCTGTCCACCAACGCGGCACTGGCCGCCAACTCAGCCAGCCTGCTTCCCGCCGATTTCACGTTCGGTGCCTTCATGCGGGTGTTCGGGCTGCAGAGCCCCGCGGACGCCATCGCCGAGGGCGGTTCCGGTGCCACCATCGATTTCTGGCTGTACCTGAAGAACTCCATCATCTTCTCGTCCATCACCACCGCCGGGGCCGTGTTCTTCAGCGCCATGGCCGCCTACGCCTTTGCCCGGCTGCGCTGGAGGGGCCGGAACGCGGTGTTCAGCCTGTTCCTGGGTACCATGCTGGTCCCGCCGATCTTCACGGCACTGCCCAACTTCCTGCTGATCAAGAACCTGGACCTGCTCAACACAATGCTCGGCATGGTCCTGCCATACGTCTTTATGACGCCGTTCGCCATCTTCTTCCTGCGCCAGTTCTTCCTGAACATGTCCCGCGAGGTCGAAGAGGCAGCCATGCTCGACGGCGCCAAGCACCTCCGCATCTTCTTCCAGATCGTGCTTCCCAACGCCGCGGCCCCCATCGCCACCCTTGCCCTGCTCACCTTCATCGGCCAGTGGAATGAATACTTCTGGCCGCTGCTCGTCGGGTCCCAGGACGATGTGCGCGTCCTGCAGGTGGGCCTCGGGGTCTTCAAATCACAGGCACCCCAGGGTTCCCCGGACTGGTCCGGCCTGATGGCCGCGACCCTGGTTTCGGCACTGCCGGTCCTGATCCTCTTCGCCACCTTCGGCAAGAAGATCGTCAACTCCATCGGCTTCTCCGGCATCAAGTAACCACCCCCCAAAACCCCACTCCCCAACTCCCAAACGGAAAGTAGAACCATGAAGAAATCCCTCGGCGCCGTCGCCGTCGCCGCAGTTATGGCACTGTCCCTGTCCGCCTGTGGCGGAGGCTCATCCTCCTCGGCAGAGTCAGCCAAGGGCGAGATCAACTACTGGCTGTGGGACGCCAACCAGTTGCCCGCCTACCAGCAGTGTGCCGACGACTTCACGAAGGCCAACCCGGACATCTCGGTCAAGATCACCCAGCGCGGGTGGGACGACTACTGGAGCACGCTGACCAACGGCTTTGTCGGCGGCACTGCCCCGGACGTTTTCACCAACCACCTCGGACGCTACGGCGAGCTCGCAGAGAACAAGCAGCTGCTGGCCATCGACGACGCCGTCAAGAAGGACAACATTGACCTGACCCAGTACAACGAGGGCCTCGCGGACCTCTGGGTTGGCCAGGACGGCAAGCGCTACGGCCTGCCGAAGGACTGGGACACCATCGGCCTGTTCTACAACGAGGCCATGCTCGCCAGCGGCGGCGTCACCGAAGAGCAGATGAAGAACCTCACCTGGAACCCCCAGGACGGCGGCACGTACGAACAGGTCATCGCCCACCTGAGCGTTGACAAGAACGGCAAGCGCGGCGACGAGGCCGGCTTCGACAAGAACAACGTCGCCGTCTATGGCCTTGGCCTCAACGGCGGAGGCGACTCCTCCGGGCAGACGGAGTGGAGCTACCTCACCAACACCACCGGCTGGTCCCACACGGACAAGAACCCGTGGGGCACGCACTACAACTACGACGACCCCAAGTTCCAGGAAAGCATGGACTGGTTCGCGGGACTCGTGGAAAAGGGCTACATGCCTAAGCTAGAGACCACCGTCGGCGCCAGCATGGCCGACACGTTCGCGGCCGGTAAGTCCGCCATCAATGCCCACGGTTCGTGGATGACCGGTCAGTACACCGGCTACCAGGGCATCGAGGTGGGCATCGCCCCCACCCCGGTGGGCCCCGAAGGCAAGCGTGCCTCCATGTTCAACGGCCTGGCCGACTCGATCTGGGCCGGAACCAAGAAGAAGGACGCTTCGATCAAGTGGGTTGAGTACCTCGCCTCCGCTGACTGCCAGGACGTCGTAGCGTCCAAGGCCGTGGTGTTCCCCGCGCTCAAGGCTTCCTCTGACAAGGCTGCCGCGGCCTTCGCCGCCAAGAACGTGGACGTCTCCGCGTTCACCGAGCACGTCAAGAACAAGAGCACGTTCCTGTACCCGATCACGGACAACACTGCCAAGGTCAAGGGCATCATGGAGCCAGCCATGGACGCAGTAGTGTCCGGCAAGGCCCCGGCCAGCTCCCTGACCCAGGCCAACGAACAGGTCAACGCCCTCTTCAAGTAGGCACCAGCTTGACCGACTGCGCGCCGCGGACACCTTGTTCCCGCGGCGCGCAGCCTCGTATTCTTACTCACACCCCCGCAGAAGGACAGCATCTTATGGACCCCCTCCACCTCCGTTCCGCCGGCACCAGCCTGGTGATGAGCTTCAACAGCGGGGAGGCCGAGGTCATCCACTGGGGCGCGGATCTTGGCAGCACCCTGCCGGACCTCGCCATCCTGGGCGAACCCATCCCCCACTCCGCCATCGACGCCAATGTGCCCGCCGGCCTCCTGCCGCAGGCATCCTCCAGCTGGCGCGGCCGTCCCGCCCTCCGCGGCCACCGCACCGCCGACGGCGTCTCCGGCCTTGACTTCTCGGCCCGCCTCCGCGTCGTAACCGCGAGCACCGAGGGCAATTCCGCCGTCATCGTCCAAGCCGATTCCGATGCCGGCCTCACCGTCTCGTCCGCACTGACACTGCACGACGGCGGCCTGCTGGAGCTGCGTCACACCCTCACCAACGACGGCGCCACGGCCTACCAGCTCGACGAGCTGGCCACCGTCCTCCCGGTGGCGCCGGACGCCGTCGAACTCCTTGACCTGACCGGGCGCTGGTGCCGGGAACGCCACCCGCAGCGCCGCCCCATCCAGCAGGGCACCTGGGTGCGCACCGGCCGGCACGGCCGCACCGGCCACGACTCCTCACTGCTCTTCGCCGCCGGCACCGCAGGTTTCGGCAACCGACACGGAAAGGTCTGGGCCACGCACCTGGCCTGGAGCGGCAACCACGAACAGTTCGCCGACAGCATCGGCGACGGCCGCACCATGATCGGCGGCTCCGAGCTCCTGGGCCCGGCCGAGGTCATCCTCGCACCCGGCGCCAGCTACACCACGCCGGCGCTCTTTGCCGCATACTCGGACCGCGGCCTGGACGGCATCAGCGAGGCGTTCTATAGCTGGTTCCGGTCCCGCCCCCACCATGTGCTCCCCGCAGCCGGTGCGGCTACCGCTCCAGGCAAGCCCCGGCCTGTGGTGCTGAACACCTGGGAAGCGGTCTACTTCGACCACAACCTGTCCACCCTGATCGAGCTGGCTGATTCCGCCGCCGAACTGGGCGTGGAGCGGTTTGTGCTCGACGACGGCTGGTTCCGCGGCCGCCGCGACGACCACGCCGGCCTGGGCGACTGGTACGTCGACGAATCACTCTGGCCCGACGGCCTCACGCCCTTGATTGATGCCGTGACCTCGCGCGGGATGGAGTTCGGGCTCTGGGTGGAACCGGAAATGGTCAACCTGGACTCCGATATTGTCCGCGCGAACCCCGAATGGATTGTTGGTCCTTCGGTCCAGAGCTACAAGGACGGCGGCCGCCTGCCGATCGAATGGCGGAACCAGCATGTGATCGACCTCGTGAACCCGGACGCGTGGCAGTACATTTTCGACCGCGTCGACGCCCTGCTGCGCGAGAACAACATCAGCTACCTCAAGTGGGACCAGAACCGGGACCAGCTCGAGCACGGCCACGCCGGCCGCGCCTCGGTCCACGAACAGACCCTGGCCGCCTACCGGCTCTTTGACGAACTCAAGAAGGCCCACCCCGGCGTCGAGATTGAAAGCTGCTCCTCCGGCGGCGCCCGCGTGGACCTGGGCATCCTGGAACGCACCGACCGCATCTGGGCCTCGGACTGCAACGATGCCCTGGAACGGCAGACCATCCAGCGCTGGACCGGGCTGGTGGTCCCGCCGGAGCTCGTGGGCGGCCACGTCGGCCCCACCACCTCGCACACCACGGCCCGCACGCACGATCTGTCCTTCCGCGCAATCACAGCGCTGTTCGGCCACTTCGGTATGGAATGGGATGTCCGCGGGGTCCAAGGCGCGGAGCGCGAAGAACTCAAACGCTTCATCGCCCTCTACAAGGAACACCGCGGCCTGATCCACTCCGGACGCATGGTCCGCGCGGACGTGCCCGATGATTCCCTGATACTGCATGGCGTGGTTGCCCCCAGTGGCGCCTCGCAGGGCACCGATCTCCCGGGCACGACGGCGGCGCTGTTCGCCCTGGTCAGCACCGGCACCGCGTTCGCGGAACAGAGCGGACGGATCACCATCCCCGGCCTGGAACCGGAGCGGGACTACCGGGTGGAAGCGATCTTCCCGGCGCCCGTAGACGCCGACTACGCCCACACATTCACCCAGGTCCAGCCGCCGGCCTGGCTGGCGGACGGGGCGGTGGCCGGTGGCCGCTTCCTGGCCGAAGTGGGCCTGCCGATGCCCATCCTCAACCCGGAACACGCCCTGGTCCTGAGGTTCACGGCGCTCTAGGGTCCCGTGCGACGGATTCTGCACCATCATTCACCGTTCGAAGTCCACGGCCCCCGGAAATCCGGCGACGTGGAATCTCCCGGGCCGAATGATGGTGCAGAATCCGGCGGGTAGATTGGAGCCATGACTGACGTTTCCTCCCCTGACTCCGCATCTGCCTCCGCTGCCGGGCGCGGCACGATCCTTGTGATCAACGGCCCCAACCTCAACCTGCTGGGCACCCGTGAACCGGAGAAGTACGGCACTTCCACCCTGGCGGACGTGGAGCAGCTGGCAGCTACGGCGGCGCAGGCCCACGGCTTCACTGTGAAGTGCGTCCAGTCCAACCACGAGGGGGTGCTCCTGGACGTCATCCACGCAGCCCGCGGCACCGCCGTCGGGATTGTGCTGAACGCCGGCGCCTTCACGCACACCTCCGTGGCCCTGCGCGACGCTCTGGCAGCGGTGCAGCTTCCCGCCGTCGAGGTCCACATCACCAACGTGCACCAGCGCGAGGAATTCCGGCACCACTCCTTCTTGTCCCCGGTGTGCGCCGCGGTGATCGTAGGAGCTGGAGTGTTCGGCTACAAGCTGGCCATCGATTACCTGGCCGAAGCGCTGTAGCCCGGCGCTGTGTGGCTTAGGCTCGTGTGGCTCAGGCCGCCCGGGCTACTTCTGGATGCACTGCCCGGAGGAGACTGGAGCGCTGAGGCTTGCGGCCTGGGATGCGACCGGGAACAGGTCATTCATGGTGATCGCGAAACCCATTTCCGTGTCCGAGGTTGCCTTGGCGAAAATGACGCCGGCCACCAGGCCCTCCATGGTCAGCAGCGGGCCGCCCGAGTTCCCGGGCTGGACGTTGCCGGCCAGACGGTAGATCTCTTCCGGGGCCGGGTTTTCGCCGTAGATGTCGGGCACCAGAACCGAGGTGATGTCCTGGACCGTGGCGGGGTTGGACTGGAACGGACCGCCGTGAGGGTATCCCGCGAAAGCTGCCGGGCTGCCGTTCGGAAGGTCGGACGTCAGCGTGAGTGGTTCGGAAGGCAACCCGTCAACGGCCAAAACGGCGAGGTCGTGCCTGGTGTCGAAGTACACCACCCGCCCGGGCATCGCGCCGCCGTCGGGAATTTCAACCACCGGCTGCGACACGCCCGCCACAACGTGGGCATTGGTCACAACCCGGCCAGGGGAAACCACAAAGCCGGTGCCGGTCTGGTTCTGCCCGCATTGGTAGGCGGTTCCGGCTATTTTCAGGACTGACTGTGCGGCCCGGTTCAGTGCCGGAGTATCGGTGCTGGCATTGGGCACCGCCAATGGCTGCCCCTGGTCCAGACCTTCCAGCAGCGTGGGGATTCCGTTGCCGATCACCGTTGACCGCAGTTGCGCCATGGTGGTCTTCAACGGGACAGGCGTCAGCCCGTCGATGTACCGGATGACTTTGGACTCGGCCAGTTGCTGGGACACAAACGGAACGCCCAGGGCGCTGACGCTGAAGGCAAGCATGGACATGACCAACGCCGAGACCACCACATTGACGGCCCCGCCCACCAGCCGGTCCACAGCACGCAGCGGCTTGATCCGCACGGCGCCGCGGATTTTGCGCCCGATCATGGTCCCGAGGCCATGGCCCAGAGCCATCAGAACGACGGCGGCGGCCACGATGGCGGTCAGCCTCCAGCCGGAGTCGTCCACGAAGCCGCTGACCAGCGGAACGGCAAAGAACGCGGCCACGGCGCCTGCGGCGAAGCCGGCGATACCCCCGAGGGTTACCAGGAAGCCGTTGCGCAGGCCATAGATCAGGTAGGACAGCAGGGCAAGGATCAGCGCCAGGTCCAGAACAGTCAAGCCAAACACTGAGCGCTCCTTTAATACGGTTGAGACCCAATTCTAGTGGCGCAGGCTGACATTGTTCTGTGCGCGCCTGCCCCCGACCATTCGGGCCAGGTCCGGCTCACCTTCGGTTGCGAAAATCACACCCCGGGCGCGGCCGGGAACCGGATCGTGCCCGCATTACACACTGTCAGCGGCGTTTCCGCTGCCAAGTACGTCACAGAACCTTGAAAATTCTGAAACAATGGCAAAAGCGCCACAGCCGACACTTTTTATTCAGGAGATTTCATGGACATCGAGGTACTGCGCCGAGCACCCCTATTTGCCACGCTCGACGACGAAGCATTCCGCCTGCTGACGGACGAGCTGACCGAGGTGGACCTCTCCCGCGGTGCATCGGTATTCCGCGAGGGTGACCAGGGCGACCAGCTCTACTTCATCGTCTCCGGCAAGGTGAAGCTGGGCCGCACGTCCCCCGATGGCAGGGAGTCCCTGCTCGCCATCCTGGGCCCGGGTGAACTGTTCGGCGAAATGGCACTCTTTGACCCCAGCCCCCGCACGGCCACGGCCACGGCTGTCTCCGAAACCCGCCTTGCTGGCCTGAAGAACGAAAGCCTCAACGCCCTGCTGCGGACACGCCCCGAGGTTTCGGCGCAGCTGCTGCAGGCCCTGGCCCGTCGCCTGCGCCGCACCAACGATTCACTCTCGGACCTGGTGTTCTCCGACGTCCCCGGCCGCGTGGCCAAGGCCCTGCTGGACCTGGCCGATCGCTTCGGCCGGCCGGCTACCGACGGCGTCCTGGTAGCCCACGAGCTCACGCAGGAAGAGCTGGCCCAGCTGGTAGGCGCCTCCCGCGAGACGGTCAACAAGGCCCTGGCAGAGTTCGTCCAGCGCGGCTGGCTCCGCCTCGAAGCCCGTGCCGTAGTGATCCTCGACATGCAGCGCCTCCGTCAGCGTTCCCGCTAAGACGCGGATTAATTCCTGACGACACGCAAAAGGCCTGGCGACACCAGAATACGGGTGTCGCCAGGCCTTTTCCGTGTCGCTGGCAATTGAGCAGGGCGATCCGCGGACTACCGTTCGCGCTGGGGGTCTCCGGCTACGGTTTTGGCGGCCTCGACTTCGAGCATGAGCGTGCCCTCTTCTTCGACGAGCCGGGCCTGGTACACGTGGGGTTTGCGCTTGTAGCTGAGGTAGGCGATGCAGCCGTTCGCTGCGGCCATCTTCTCCAGCATGATCTCCGAACCCGGCACCAGGAGCTGGCCGAGGGTAAGGCCAACGGTGTTCTCCTGGCCCACTTCATCGCCCAGGGCGGTGGTGCTGCGCGCGGCGATGGCCTTGGTGGCGCACACCCAGCGGCCCCAGACGCCCTTGCTCTGCAGCAGGCTGGGCTGCTGGTTCATGGGGACGGTGGCGGCGAAATAGCGGGTGTCGAAGCGGCGGTGCGCGAAGTCGGGGCTGCGCCAGTTGACGAGCGGCTTCAGCAGGTCGGTCCGCAGCGAGAGTCCCCGCTTGGCGAGGAGCTCCGTGAACGTCTTCTCCTGGTCGGCAACGGCCACACGGGCCCGCATCCAGTCCTGCGTTGACGTGTTTTCCACGGTGGTGGACATGTCCGGCCCGGCAAGGAGCACGCCGGCTTCCTCAAAGAGTTCGCGGATGGCGCCCACCACGTGGCGCCGCGCCAGCCCGACGTCGTCCGTCCCCATCTGCTCGGCCCAATGCTGGGGTGAGGGGCCCAGCCAACCGACGGCGTCGTCGTCGGACGCCTCGAGGGAACCTCCGGGGAACGCGAGGACGCCCAGCGGCGAGGAACCGGGCCGGTACCCCAGCCACGTCTCCAGGCCGGTGGGCGAATCCCGCAGAAGCACCACGGACGATGCGTAGCGGGCGGCACGCGGCGTCCGCTCGCCGTGTTCGAGCCAGCTTTGGGCAGCCCCTTCAAGATCCGGAGGAAGGGCAAACAAGCGTCGGGCGAGCTGAGGCAATTGAGTGAACCGGGTCCTTAGCTGAATTCAGCGATCAGTTCGACCTCTACGGGAGAGTCGAGCGGAAGAACAGACACGCCGACGGCGGAGCGGGCGTGCTGGCCTGCGTCACCAAAGACCTGGCCGAGGAGCTCGGACGCGCCGTTGATGACACCCGGCTGTCCGGTGAAGGCAGGATCGGAGGACACAAAGCCCACCACCTTGACGATGCGGGTGATGCGGTCCAGATCGCCGATGACGCTCTTGATGGCCGCCAGAGCGTTGATGGCGCAGACAGCGGCGTAGGCCTTGGCATCCTCCGGGGACACGGTGGGCTCGTCGGAGGCGCCCTCTGTGCCGGTGGAGACCTTGCCGGTTGCTTCGAGTTTGCCGTTAATAAACGGCAGCTGGCCGGAGGTGTAAACATGGCTGCCGGTGATGACGGCCGGCACGTAGGCGGCGACGGGAGCGGCCACCTCGGGAAGGGTCAGTCCGAGCTCGGCGAGGCGCTGCTCAACGGCTGAAATCGGCGCGGTTTCCGCGCCGGACGTGGTCTCTGCGGGGGTGCTCATTGCTACTGCTTCTCCCTCTTGAGGTAGGCAACCAGGCCGTTGCCGTCCGGTCCGGTGATTACCTGGACGAGCTCCCAGCCGTCCTCTCCCCACTGGTCCAGAATCTGCTTGGTGGCGTGAATAATGAGCGGAATCGTCGCGTACTCCCATTTGGTCATGAGCTAAAGACTAGTCCTTGCCGGTAAAGTGGAAAACATGGTGACTCGTAAGAACCCCATTTTCGACACGGCCACTACCCTCGGAAAGATATTTGGTTTCCTCGGTGTGAGCGCGATTTGTGGTGTCCTGGTGGCGGGCCTGCTGGTTCCGGCTGCGGCCGTTTCCGGCAGCGCGGCAAGCGGTTCTATCGAGTTCTTCGATACCCTCCCGGCAGAGCTGCAGGTGGACCCGCCCAGCCAGTCCACCCGGATCCTCGCCGCGGACGGCAGCCTGATCGCGAACCTCTACGAGGAAAACCGGACCAAGGTTGCCCTCGACCAGATTTCGCCGTTCATGAAGGAAGCGATCATCGCTGTCGAGGACAGCCGGTTCTACGAGCACGGCGGTGTGGACACCACCGGCATCCTCCGCGCCATGGTCAGCACGGCCCGCGGCAACAAACAGGGTGCCTCCACCATCACCCAGCAATACGTGAACAACGTACTCAACGCCAACCTCGCCGCCGAGGGAAACACTGATGACATCAAGCTCAACGGTGTTAACAAGGGCGTGGGAGACAAGCTTCGCGAAATGAAGCTCGCGATCGCCCTGGAGAAGAAATTCTCCAAGGAGCAGATCCTCGAGGGTTACCTCAACATCGTCTTCTTCAACCGCGACGCTTACGGCATCGAGGCCGCGTCCAAATTCTTCTTCAGCAGCACCGCGAAGGATCTGACCCTCCCGCAGGCAGCACTCCTTGCAGGGCTCGTCAACAGCCCGTCAGCGTTTGATCCCATCACCAACCCGGATAACGCCAAGGAGCGTCGCGACCTGGTCCTGGGCCTGATGCTGAACCAGGGAAAGATCACGCAGGTTGATCACGACGCCGCCGTGGCCACCCCGGTGGAGCCGAAGGTCACGCCGTCACGCCAGGGCTGCGCCTACGCCTCCACGGCACCTTATTTCTGCGACTATGTGCTGCACCTGCTGCTCAACAACCCGGCCTACGGCGCCACTCCCAAAGAGCGTGAGCAGATGGTGTTCCGCGGCGGCCTGACCAT
The DNA here is from genome assembly GCF_002929755.1 of Arthrobacter sp. 4R501. Classification (NCBI taxonomy): domain Bacteria; kingdom Bacillati; phylum Actinomycetota; class Actinomycetes; order Micrococcales; family Micrococcaceae; genus Arthrobacter; species Arthrobacter sp. 4R501. Next base: position 198,858 of record NZ_PJIW01000002.1, read on the forward strand.
CACCACAACGCTGGACGTCAACGCCCAGAACGTGGCACAGGCCGAGTCGGATGCGGCGGCCGGCGTCAACCCTGACAACTGGGGCGCGTCCATCGTTTCCGTGCAGCCCACCACCGGCAAGATCCTGAACATGGCGCAGAACACGTCGTACCTGCCCACCGAAGGCAAGTTCAACCAGACGCAGAACTTCAACGTGGACAGCCTGGACAAGGACGGCAACGACCTCAACGGCCTGGGCGGATTCCAGCCCGGTTCCACCATGAAGCCCTTCACGTTCGCCGAATGGCTGAACGAGGGCAAGTCGATGAACACCAACCTCAACGCCGCCACACGCAAGTACCCGCAGAACTTCCCCTGGAAGAACACCTGTGCGGAACCCACTGTGGGCTGGTATGACGCCAGGATTCCCGGCAGCTTTGACCTGCAGAACTCCGACGACGGCTACTACCGGAACATGACCGTCCTGTACGGCCTGCAGAACTCGATCAATACGGCCACCTTCGCGTCGGCGGCGCAGGTTGACCTCTGCGGCATCCAGAAGATCGTGGACGCCGTAGGTATCCACGGTGGCCTGCCGGTGGGTGACGATCCCAACCCGCCGGTCAAGATGACCACTTTGGCCAACCTGATCGGCTCCACGCAGACCGCCCCGCTGACCATGGCCTCCGCGTTTGCCACGTTCGCCAACGACGGCAAGTACTGCGAGCCCATCGCCATCACCTCTGTCACGGACCAGACCGGCGCACAGCTCCCGGCCCAGGCCACCAACTGCAAGGACGCCGTCAAACCGGAGGTCGCCCGGGGCGTTGCGTATGCCTTGCAGAAAGTTCTGGATGAGGGGTCCGGATCCCTCATCAAGCCACGGATCTCCACCAAAACCAACTTCCCGGTGGCTGCCAAGACCGGTACCAATGACACCAACGGCTCCACCTGGGTGGTGGGTTTCACCACCGGTGTGGCCACTGCAGCATGGTTCGGCGACCCGCTGGGTGACCAGCTCCGGCCCGGCCGGAACCTGACCATCAACGGGAAACGCTATGAGGCGATCGACGGTTACATGATCGCCGGTCCCATGTTCTCCAAGTACATGGCCCAGGTCGCTCCGGCGTATGGCACTAACCCGTTCACGGCACCGCCCACCAACATGGTGAGCGGAACGCCTGCCCGGACCACGCCGTCAACGCAGGCCACCGCGCCGGCCACGGCCCCGGCCACGGAGCCGTCCACCGCGCCGTCTGCCCCAGGCAACGGCGAGAAGAAGAACTAGCCTCCCATGGCAGTCAGCCCAGCATTGGCCAGCCGCGTCCGGAACATCGGGCGCGGCTTTGCCGTCACCGCCGGCGCGGGCACCGCACTGGGTCTCGCCGCCTTCGGTTACGGGCTGTGGGAGAAGAACCAGTTTGTCCTTCGCGAGGAGACGCTGCCCATCCTGCCGGCCGGCCACCCGCCCTTCCGCGTCCTGCACCTGAGCGACATCCACTTCGTCCCGGGCCAGGACACGAAGGCCCGCTGGCTTGAGTCGCTTGCGTCGCTGGAGCCCGACCTGGTGGTCAACACCGGGGACAACCTCAGCCACGTCAAGGCAGTGGAACCCCTGCTTAAGGCACTGCGCCCGCTCCTGGAATTCCCGGGCGTTTTCGTCCCGGGGTCCAACGACTACTACGGCCCGAGCTTCAAAAACCCCGCGTCCTACCTGCTGGGCCCGTCCAAGGCGAAGCCCGAAGCCACTGAGCTGGACTGGCCGCGGCTGCGATCCGGATTCGGCATGGGCGGCTGGGTGGACCTCACCAACCGGCACCAATCGGTGGTACTGAAGGGCATCCGTTTCGACTTTTCCGGCGTGGACGATCCGCACTTGAACCGGGAGCGATACGCCGGCTGGCCCCGCGGCACCCGTGACCAGGACCAGAACGCGCACCTCCGGGTTGCGGTCATCCATGCCCCCTACCAGCGGGTCCTGGACCACTTCACGCAGGACGGCGCGGACCTGCTGCTGGCGGGCCACACCCATGGCGGCCAGCTCTGCATTCCCGGCTATGGCGCCCTGGTGTCCAACTGCGACCTCCCCACGTGGCGGGCCAAGGGACTCAACGACTGGGAAAGCAACGGACGTACGACGCCGGTCAACGTCTCGGGCGGCATCGGCACCTCCCGGTTCGCTCCCATCCGCATCGCCTGCAAGCCCGAGGCAGTCCTGCTGACGCTCACCTCCCCCGAGTAGCCCCGTTGCTCTATCACTTTGAGTCGCTAACAGGCTCGGATAGCAACCGGAAGTGATAGAGCAACCGGGGACGGAACGTGTGAACCGGCTCACGCCATGGCATAGGGTAGTTGCTAAGGGAAACTACATTCGATTTAGAGCTTGAGAAGCGGGCATGGCCAAGCAGACCTCATTTTTCAGATCCATCAGCCGTCTTTATCCTCATGTGAGGCCGATCATCCCCCGGCTGGTGATGGGACTCCTCTGCGCACTCCTGGCCAGCGTCGTGGCGCTGACCATCCCGCAGGTGCTGCGGGTCCTCGTCAATGAGTCCCTCAAACCCGGTGGCGCGTCGGACGCCGTCTGGACTGCCGCCGTCGTCATCCTGGTCCTGGGCATCGCCGAGGCGGGACTCGTGGCGCTCCGCCGGCAGTTTGTGATCAACCCGGCCACCACCGTGGAAACCCGGATGCGGGTCTCGCTGTACAGGCACCTGCAGGACCTGACAGTGTCCTTCCACGACCGCTGGGGCTCCGGCCAACTGCTGTCGCGCGCCATGACGGACCTGAACTTCCTGCGCCGGTGGATGGCGTTCGGTGCCATCATGCTGGTGGTCACCACGCTCACGGTGGTCATCGGCATTGTGGTCATGTTCTCCATGAGCTGGCAGCTGGCCCTGATCTTCCTAGCCGCGGCGGTGCCCATCATGGCCTACGGTTTCCGGTTCCGGACCCGCTTCAGCAAGGTGGCGCGGCGGAGCCAGGACCAGGCCGGCGACCTCGCCACCACGGTGGAGGAATCCGTCCACGGCATCCGCGTCCTGAAGGCCTTCGGCCGCAGCCGCGAGGCCCTGGAGAACTTCAACGAACAGGCCGAGGAACTCCGCCAGACCGAGATCATGAAGGCGAAGCACCAGGCCACGTTCACCATGGTGGTGACCCTGCTGCCGGAGCTCGCGCTCGGCGCCGGGCTGGTGGTAGGCGTGATGCTCTGCGCCAGCGGCCAGCTGAGCATCGGCGCCCTGGTGGCCTTCTTCGCCACCGCCGCGGTCATCGCGATGCCGGTGGAATTTTCCGGCATGCTGCTGGCCATGGCACTCACCGCCAAATCCGCCGTGGACCGCCACTTCGAGGTCATGGATTCGGTCAACACCATCACCAGTCCCCCGGAGCCGCGCACCCCCTCGCAGCTGAAGGGCGCGCTCAGCTTCACCAACGCCATGTTCGCGTTCGAGGACGCACCGGACAAACCCATCCTCAAAAACATCAATCTGGACGTCCGGCCCGGCGAAACCATGGCGCTCGTGGGCATCACGGGCAGCGGCAAGAGCGCGCTGATCCAGCTTGTCCCGCGCCTGTACGACGTCACGGACGGCTCCATCACCATTGACGGAGTGGACCTGCGCGAGTTCGACGTCGACGGGCTCCGGCGCGTGGTGGGCGTCGCGTTCGAGGACACTACACTGTTCTCCAATTCCGTCCGCGACAACGTGCTCCTCGGGGCGACGGACCGGACCGAGGAAGCCCTGGACGAAGCCCTGGATGTGGCGCAGGCGCACTTCGCGTACTCGCTGCCGGAGGGCGTGGACACGCTCATCGGCGAGGAGGGCCTGAGCCTGTCCGGCGGGCAGCGGCAGCGGATTGCCCTGGCCCGGGCTATCGCGGCGCGGCCCCGGGTCCTGGTCCTGGACGACCCGCTGTCGGCACTGGACGTGCACACCGAGGAGCTTGTGGAAACCCGGCTCCGCGCGGTCCTGAAGGACACCACCACACTGATCGTTGCGCACCGCCCGTCCACCGTGGCGCTGGCTGACCGGGTGGCGCTGCTCGAGGGAGGCCGGATCGCCGCCGTCGGAACCCACACGGAACTTCTGGCGCACAACCCCCATTACCGCTACGTCATCGCCAGCCTGGACCAGGAACCAAAGGACCTGGATTCGGAACTGTCGGAGCTTGAGGACGAGCCAGAGGACAGCATCCGATGAGTAACGCAACCTTCGGCACCGCCAACGAGGACAACACCCACCTCAGCAAGTCGGACAGTAAAACCGTACGACGGCGGTCGCTCGCCCTTTTGGCCACCCTGATCCGTCCGGTGCGGCTCCGGTTCTGGCTGACCATCGCCACCGTGGTCCTGTCCCAGGCCGCGCGCGTGGCCGGGCCTGCATTGATCGCGTTCGGCATCGACCACGCGCTCCCGGCACTGCAGGCGGGCGACAACCTCCCGCTGGTGTTCACCGGCGTCGCCTACCTGCTCGCAGCGATCGCGACGGCGGGACTCACCGCCCTCTACGTCACCTCCACCGCCCGGCTCAGCCAGGCCATGCTGCTGGACCTGCGTGTCCGGGTCTTCCGGCACACCCAGCGCCTGAGCCTGGAGTTCCACGAAAAGTACACGTCCGGCCGGATTATTGCCCGGCAAACCTCGGACCTGGAGGCGCTGCGGGAACTCCTCGACTCCGGCGTCAGTTCCCTGGCCTCGGGCCTGCTGTTTATGGTCTTCACGGCTGTGACGGTGTTTGCCCTGGACTGGCGCAGCGGACTGATCGTGCTGGCCGCGGGCGTCCCCATGTACTTCCTGTCGCGCTGGTACCAGAAGCACTCCCAGATCGTGTTCCGCGAATCCCGCGTGGTCTCCGCCCGGCTGATTGTGCACTTTGTGGAGACCATGACCGGGATCCGCGCGGTGAAGGCCTTCCGCAAGGAAACCGAGAACGCAGCGAAGTACGGCCAGCTGTCCGAGGACTACCGGCTGGTTACCGTGCGCTCCATCAACCTCAACGGCATATTCCAGCCCGGGCTGGTGCTGATCGGTAACGTCTGCGTGGCCGTGGTGCTCCTGTTCGGCGGGTTCCGCGTCCTGGGCGGGGACCTCGCTGTGGGCGTGCTGCTGGCACTGATGCTTTCCACCAAGCGCTTCTTCCAGCCGGTGGACCAGATGGCCATGTTCTACAACTCCTTCCAGAGTGCCCAGGCGGCCCTGGAGAAGGTGTCCGGCCTGCTGGAGGAGGTTCCCACGGTCCGTCCGCCCAAGAACCCTGTTGCGCTCAGTGATGCCAGGGGCGCCGTCGATTTCAAGGGTGTGGAGTTCCGCTACGGCGACGGCCCTGTGGTCATCCCCACCATGGACCTGCACATCCCCGCTGGCCAGACCGTTGCCCTGGTGGGGCAGACCGGCGCCGGGAAATCCACGCTTGCCAAGCTGATCGCCCGCTTCTACGACGTCTCCTCCGGCTCCCTGACCCTGGACGGAGTGGACCTGCGCAGCCTCACCACCACGGACCTGCGCCGGAACATCGTGATGGTCACCCAGGAGGCGTTCCTGTTCAGCGGTTCCGTGGCGGACAACATCGCGCTGGGCCGGCCGGAGGCTTCGCGGGCGGAGATCGAGGATGCTGCCAGGGCCGTGGGCGCCCACGAGTTCATTACCGAACTCCCCGAAGGCTATGACACTGATGTCAACAAGCGCGGCGGCAGGGTGTCCTCCGGGCAACGGCAGCTGATCAGCTTCGCCCGTGCGTTCCTGGCCCGGCCGGCGGTGCTGATCCTGGACGAGGCCACCTCCTCGCTGGACATCCCCTCAGAGCGGCTTGTCCAGAGCGGCCTGGCGCGCCTTCTGCGGGCAACGTCCGACGCCGGCAGTCCGGCAGGTGCCCCCGGCTCGTCTGGTGTGGGGTCTGCGGCGGAGGGGTCGGCTGCTGCTGGCGGCGGCCGGACGGCGCTGATCATCGCGCACCGCCTCTCCACCGTTGAAACTGCCGACCGCGTCCTGGTGGTCCACGACGGCCGCGTGGTTGAGGACGGCACCCCCACGGAACTCATCGGCGGCGGCGGACGCTTCGCAGACCTCCACGGCGCCTGGAAGGACTCCCTGGTCTAAGGATCTGACCCGGCCTGCGCCGCCGATTTCACATCCGGGCCCGGCGTCGGCTATTCTTGTAAAGTTGCTTTTGCAGCGGATCGGGATGTGGCGCAGCTTGGTAGCGCGCGTCGTTCGGGACGACGAGGTCGCAGGTTCAAATCCTGTCATCCCGACCAATTGAAAGAGGGTCTCCCCCAGGGGAGGCCCTCTTTTGTGTTTCCCGGCTGTCAAGCGCCCGGGCTAGGAACGGCCAAGTGTCCGGGCAAAGAAATAGCCCCGAGGCATGATGACCATGCCCCGGGGCCGCGCCTCCTGAGAGGATTCCTTACATCGGGTCGGCCAGTTGCCAACGTTGGTGGTTTAGGTGCCGCTCTTGTCCTTGACGGGCTTGGACATGGGATCGGGCCAGTTGCCAACAGCCACGGACACGCCGGTGGTGTCGGCGATGGAACCTGCCGACAGGACAGCCGGGGCCGCCGCAGAAAATGCCAAGGCAGCAGCGAGTACGCCAGCGGCCACAATCTTCTTCAACATATAAGTTCCTCAATACGAGTCGGATTCGTTACAAAGTCAGCACTGTCCTTGTTGACATACATTGTAAAATGTTTTCCACAGGGACTGTCAAGCATTGCGTACAAAGACTGTCCAGAATTAGGAGGAAATCCCGTGGGCAACGGATTCGGGGAGAAGCTCCGTGCGGAGCGTCTCGAACGTGGGCTGACACAGGCTGAACTGGGCAAGGACCTGTATTCCCCCAGTTACATCTCCCTCCTCGAAACCGGCCGCCGTGAGCCGACGGCCGAAGTGATCGAGGAGCTCGCCCGCAGGCTGGAGCTGGCGCCCAAGGCGCTGGAAGCCTGGAGCCAGCCCATCACAGTCAGCGACGCCGAGTACGTCCTGGCCGGCCTCTACGCGCGCCAGGCCTGGGACCTCAGGGACTACCCGCTGGCGGCCACGCACGCAGCCAACGCAGCCCGGATAGCCCTGGAGGGCAAGAACACCAGCGCGTGGTGGAACATGACCTACATGCAGGCCGAATGCCTGATCAAGCAGGGCAACTGGCAGGAATGCCAAACGATCATGCAGCACCTCCTGGAGCACCCCATGGCCACGGAGTCTGCCGGCCTCGCCGTCCGTGCCCGCCAGATGCTCGCGGCGATCTGCCAGGGACAGGGACAGCTGAGCACTGCCGTGGAACACGCATTGGCGGCCGTCCAACTCTGCGGCCAGCTGCCCAACGGTTCCACGCTGATCATCGGCGCCTACCGCGCGCTGATCGGCGCGCTGGCGGAGAGCGGCCGCCTGGACGAAGCCTGGAAGTACTGCCAGGCCATGAATGACCAGATGGACGAGCACTCCATGTCCCAGCTTGCCGGTGAGGTTGCCTGGGTGATCGGCAACGTCGCCTTTATGCGGCACGACTACCCCGAGGGCATCAAATACCACGAGCGCGCCGCCCGGATGCTGTCCCCTGCCAACGACATTGATCTGTGGGCCCGCTTCAATAAGGCCTCGGCCGCCGTGCGGCTGTCCTCCGGAATCGTGGAACCGGAAACACTTTCCAGCATCGAGCGCGCTGAACTGGCGCTGTCCATTGTGGGCGGCAACAAGAGCGACCAGTTGGAAGTTGCCTTCATCCGCGCGCGCTGGCTGTATCTTACCGGCGACATCGTGGCTGCCATCAACAAGCTCCGCGAGATCCACTCGGAATTGGGCGCTCTGGCCAAGCACACGGCAGGCGAAGTTTCACTCCTGCTGGGCAAGTCGCTGAAGGCCGCCGGCGAGTCAGACGAAGCCCTGGTATACCTCGAAGAAGCGCAGAAGGCCTTCAGTGCTGCGGGAGCCTCGGACCGCGTCCAGCAGGCACTGGACGCGGTCCTTGAGATCAGGCTTGCCCAGCAGCGGGCCGCCGCAGCAGCGAAAGACGTCAAAGCAAGCTAGCACCCGGCCCGGCCCGGCCCGAAGCCGGGCCCGTCAAGAACGCCCTACGCGAACGTCCTGCCGGTGATCTTCTCGTACGCCTCGACGTAGCGGCTGCGGGTGCGGGCCACGACGTCCGCCGGCAGGGCGGGCGGTGCCACATCGGAGTTCTTGTCCCAGCCGGATTCGGCCGACGTGAGCCAGTCGCGCACATACTGCTTGTCATAGGAAGGCTGCGCCTTGCCCGGCTCATATGTGGCCGCATCCCAGAAACGGGAGGAATCCGGAGTCAGGACCTCATCGCCCAGGGTGATGGCCCCGGACACGGCGTCGTAGCCGAACTCCACCTTGGTATCGGCAAGGATGATGCCGCGTTCGCGCGCGATCTTCTCGGCGCCGGTGTAGATCTTCAGGGTCAGCTCGCTGAGGCGTGCGGCGATGTCGTCCCCCACCATGGCCACAACATCGTTGTAGGAGATGTTCTCGTCATGCTCGCCCACCTCGGCCTTGGCAGACGGTGTGAAGATGGCCTGTTCCAGCCGGGACCCGTCCACCAGGCCCGGCGGCAGCGGAATCTCGCAGACGGTCCCCCGGGCCTTGTACTCCAGCAGCCCGGTGCCGGTGAGGTAGCCGCGGGCGATGCATTCCACGGGGAACATATCCAGCTTCCGGCAGATCATCGCGCGGCCTTCCACAGCCGCGGGAACGCCGTCTTCCACGGTGGATGCCAGCACGTGGTGGACCACGTCAAGCTGGTCGAACCACCACAGGCTCAACTGCGTGAGGATGCGGCCCTTGTCCGGGATTTCGCTGGCCAGCACGTGGTCGTAGGCGCTGATGCGGTCGCTGGCCACCACCAGGACGCAGTCCTGGCCCACCTGCTGGCGGATGGCTTCGTCCGCCGGTTCGTAGAGGTCGCGGACCTTGCCGGAGTAAACGTGCGTCCAGCCCGGCAGGTCCAGGGTTTCGGTGCCGAGGCCGCGGGGCTGCTGTGGTTCCAGGGCGGAGTTCTCAGTCATGTTTATGCCTTCGCGTTCGTGACGGGGAGCGCCCCGGTGGCCAGGGACGTTACCTTGATTTCACCGCGGGCGGCCTTGCGGCCGATGTCCGTCCGGAACTGGGAGCCTTCCAGCTGGACCAGCTCCACGCCGTCGTACGCCCGTTCCCGGGCCTCCACCAGGTCGCTGCCGAGGGCAACGACGGCGAGTACCCGGCCGCCGGCGGAGATCACCTTGCCGTCGTCGTCGAACGCGGTGCCTGCGTGGATCACATGCACGCCGTCGAGCTCATCTACCTTCTTGAGTCCGCGGATGCGGTCACCGGTGCGCGGGGTGTCCGGGTAGTTTTCGGACGCGACGACGACGGCGACGGCGGTCTCCTTGGACCAGCGCAGCTCGTCGGCCTTGTCCAGTTCGCCCTTGGCGGCTGCCAGCAGCAGCGCACCGAGGGGGGTTTTGAGCCGGGCCAGTACGGCCTGCGTCTCGGGGTCGCCGAAGCGGACGTTGAATTCGATGACGCGGGTGCCGCGCGTGGTCAGCGCCAGGCCAACAAACAGCACACCCACAAACGGGGTGCCGCGGTTCGCCATTTCGTTGACCGTGGGCTGCGCGACGCGGTCGATGACTTCCTGGACCAGCCCGGCGGGGGCCCATTCCAGCGGGGTGTAGGCACCCATGCCGCCGGTGTTGGGGCCTTCGTCATTGTCGAAGATGCGTTTGAAGTCCTGCGCCGGGGACAGTGCCACGGTGTTGCGGCCGTCGCAGAGGACAAAGACTGAAACCTCGGGGCCGTCGAGGAATTCCTCGATCACCACGGTGCCGGCGGCGTCGAAGCACGTCTGCGCGTGGGCCAGGGCTTCGTCGCGGTTGTTGGTGACCACCACGCCCTTGCCGGCCGCGAGGCCGTCGTCCTTCACCACGTAGGGTGCGCCGAAAGTGTCCAGGGCCGCGGCGGCTTCCTCGGCGTTTGTGGCCACCATCGCCATGGCCGTGGGGACACCCGCTTCGGCCATAACTTCCTTGGCGAACGCTTTGGAGGCTTCCAGCTGGGCTGCGGCCTTGCTGGGGCCGAAGACCGGAATGCCGGCGGCGCGCACGGCGTCGGACACGCCGGCAGCCAGCGGCGCCTCGGGGCCTACCACGACGAGGTCCACGCCGAGCTTGGTGGCCAGCGCCGCGACGGCGTCGGGATCATTCCCGTCAATGTTGTGGGTGGGGACCAGCTTGCTGATGCCGGCGTTGCCGGGAGCCGCATGGACCTCGGAAACGTTGGGGTCGGCGAGCAGGGAGCGGACAATGGCGTGTTCGCGGCCTCCAGGGCCAATGACGAGTACCTTCACAGTCTCCAAGGGTACTTTGTGCACCCTGCCCTTTCCTACGGGGGTGTTCCTAAGCTGTGTCCTCGCCCGGCAATCCCTGCGGCCTGCCGCAACGAATCCAAGGTATGAAGAAGCTTCTGAAGTGGCTCAAGGACCCCGCCGCAATGGCCGCGCTGGCAGGCGTGGCGGCTGCCGCCGTCGTACTTTCCGTTGCGGAGCTGATCGGAGCGTTCTTTACCGCCCGGGCAACTCCGGTGATCGCGTTGGGGTCCACGTTCATCGACTTCACACCGCCGTGGATGAAGGACTTTGCCATCGCCACGTTCGGCACGAATGACAAAGCCGCGCTGTTTGTGGGGATGGGCCTGACCATCTTCCTGCTGGCCTGCGTGCTCGGCGTGGTGGCCTACCGCAAGTGGGCGCTGGGCGTGGCCGGTGTGCTGCTGATGGGCGCGGTGATCGTGGCCAGCGTGGTGACGCGGGCCAGCGTGAAGCCGCTGGATGCCATCCCCACCGTGCTGGGCACAATTGCCGGGCTGGTGGTGCTGCGGCTGCTGATCGCCCCGCTGTGGCGGCTGAAGTCCTGGCCTGAGGCGCCTGCCGACACGGGCGCCGAGGAACCTGACCGCCCCGCCACCAGCCGCCGCCGCTTCTTCGCCGCCGCAGGGATCACCGTGATCGGCGCCGGGATCGCGGCCACGGGCGGCCGCCTGCTCAGTGCCGCGCGCAGCAACATCTCCAAGGCCCGCGAGGCCCTGCAGCTGCCCGCCCCGGCCAAGGCCGCCGCGGCTGTGCCCGCCGGCGTCCAGTCCCCCGCGGCCGGCGTGACGCCCTGGATCACGCCCAACGGGGACTTCTACCGGATCGACACCGCCCTGAGCGTCCCCGAAATCAACGCTGATGAATGGGAGCTCCGCGTGCACGGGCTGGTGGAGGAAGAGGTCCGCCTCACCTTCCAGGACCTGCTCGACGCCGACCTCATCGAATCGCACGTGACCCTCACCTGTGTCTCCAATCCCGTGGGCGGAAACCTCGCCGGCAACGCCAAATGGCTCGGCCTTCCCATCCGCGAAGTCCTCAAGCGGGCGCGTCCCAAGGACGGCGCGGACATGGTGCTGTCGACGTCGATCGATGGCTTCAGCGCCTCCACGCCGCTAGAGGTCCTGCAGGATGACCGCGACGCCATGCTGGCGATCGGGATGAACGGCGAGCCCCTGCCGCTGGAGCACGGCTATCCGGTGCGCATGGTGGTGCCCGGGCTGTACGGTTTTGTCTCCGCCACCAAGTGGGTGGTGGACCTGGAAGTGACGCGGTTCGCGGACAGCAAGGCCTACTGGACCCAGCGCGGCTGGTCCGAGCGCGGCCCCATCAAGACCATGGCCCGGGTGGAAGTCCCGAAGTCCTTCGCCAAGGTGCCCGCCGGCCGGGTGGCGATCGGCGGCACTGCGTGGGCGCAGACCCGCGGCATCACCAAGGTGGAAGTCCAGATCGACAACAACCCCTGGGCCGAGGCCGTCCTGTCCACCGAGGCGTCCCTCATCACGTGGCGCCAGTGGTCCTTCGACTGGGAAGCCACGCCCGGGCCGCACTACATCAAGGTCCGCGCCACCGACGGAACGGGCGAGGTCCAGACCGATCAGCGGGCCGATCCGGTGCCCGACGGCGCCTCCGGCTGGCAGTCGGTCATGGTCACCGTGGAGTAGCCCGGCATTCGTGGATTCCGCCCCTAGACTGGCAACATGCCGCACAACCCGCATGCCACATTCACCGTGGACTCCGCCGTCGAACTCGCCGTTATTGAACGAACCGGTTTTGTGGAGTCCCGGCACATCGGCTCAGCCGTCGTACTGTCCGGCGACGGGTCCGTCGTCACAGAGCTCGGCGACATCCGGACTCCCCTGTACGCACGGTCCGCGCTTAAACCGCTGCAGGCCCTTGCGGCCATGCAGTCCGGAGTTCCGCTGCGCGGCGCTCAGGTGGCCCTCGCCTGCGGCAGCCACGTGGGCTCCCTGGACCACATGGACGTGGTGGAGGGAATGCTCAAGGCCGCCGGCGTCCGGGAGGACCAGCTCCAGTGCCCCGCCGCCTGGCCGCAGGACGAGACGGCCCGCAACTGGCTGGTCCGGTCCGAAAAGGGCAAATCGAAGCTGGCCTTCAACTGCTCCGGCAAGCACGCCGCTTTCCTGTGGGCCTGCACTGAAAACGGCTGGGACACCCACAGCTACCTCGAACCGAACCATCCGCTGCAGCAGCGTGTCCGAAGCGTGATCGAGGAATACAGCGGCGAAAGGATCGCCCACCTGGGCATTGACGGGTGCGGGGCCCCGGTGGCCGCCATTTCGCTGACCGGGTTGGCGCGAGCGTTCTCGATGCTGGCCAAGGCGCCTGGCGACAAGAATTCCAACGCCCGCGCCGCCACCATCGCCACGTCCATGCTCGACTACCCCTGGGCCGTCCAGGGCCGCGGCGAGGCCAACACCATCGTGATGGACGAACTGGGCATCATCGCCAAGATCGGCGCCGAGGGCGTCCTGGCTATGGCCACACCCCAGGGTGTCTCGGTGGCCATCAAGATACTGGACGGGAATCTGCGTGCCACGTCCCTGGTGGGCCTGACCCTCCTCGCCGCGGTTGGCGCCGTGGATATCCCCGGCGTCTCCAGCGTCCTCGAAAAAGTGGTGGCCCCGGTGATGGGCGGCAGCCACGAGGTGGGCAAGATCCGCCTGGGCCCGGCCGTGTCCGCGCTCCTGGACTGATGGCTGTAGCACGCCGTCGGATCGGCATTGAAGAAGGCACAGCGGCACTGGCCGCGTGGCAGGAAGCCGCCGCATCGCCGTCGGACGTTCCGCTCCCCCGCAACGTCACGGCCACGGCCGTGCGGTACACGCTGGAGGAGGTGACCGCGCGGGCACCGGGGAACTCGGTGGAAGTGCGGGTGCCGCCGTTCGGCGTCACCCAGTGCGTGGAGGGGCCGCGGCACACCCGCGGAACCCCGCCCAACGTGATCGAGTGCGACGCCGCCACCTGGCTGGGAATGGTGACCGGCCAGTTGAGCTGGGCGGACGCTGTCGCGGCGCACAAGGTGTCCGCCTCCGGCCTGCGCGCTGACCTCTCAGCCCTGCTCCCCCTTTAGCCCTCCAACCGGCCGCCGGCGGGGTTCGATTCCAGCGTCAGCAGCCTGCCGATGGCGCTGGCCTGCAGGTTGTCCAGGAGGTCCCGGGGGCCGTTGTAGACCTCGGCCGCGCCTGCCTCGCGGAGTTCGGCGGCGCTGGTCCCGCCGCACGTGACGCCGATGGCAGGGATTCCCAGCGCGGCAGCAGCTTGCATGTCCCACACCGCATCCCCCACATAGACTGCCCCGGCCGCGGCCACACCAACAGCTTCAAGCGCGGCCACGAGGATGTCCGGAGCCGGCTTGCTTGCCTTCGCATCGTCGGCGCTGGTGGCGGCATGGATGAACGCATCCGCACCGAGGGCTTTGCGGGTGGCCGTCAGATCCTGCGTTCGCGCCGATGATGCCAGGGCGACGGCGAGTCCCCCGGCGTGGCACTGCGCAAGCAGCTCCTTGGCGCCGTCGAACGGACGCAGCGACGGCCAGCTCTGCGCGAAGACTGCCGCATGGCTGGCCAGGATTTCGGCGTCGGCCTCGCGGTCCCGGCCAGCAGGAAGAAGCGTGTCCACCAAACGGTCGCCACCCATCCCGACGCACCGGTGGATGGCGGCCATGGGGACGTCATATTGGTGCTGGCGGAACGCCTGCCACCACGCGAGCGTGTGGATGTAGGCGGAGTCCACCAAGGTTCCATCAACGTCAAAAAGGACGCCGAACCGCCGCCCGCGGACCAAGGCGTGGCTTTGGGTGATCACCCGGCTACAACGCGGGCGGCCCCGGACATCTTCTTGGCGCGGGCAGCCGCATTGTCTTTCGGGGAGGACACGGGACCAACCCGGTCCCGGATGACGGCTCCGGCACCGTTGCTGCTGAAGTCCCTGATCAGGCCGGTGCCGGCAATCTCGCGGGCCATCGCAATGCCGGCCACCGCGGCGCGCTTCGTTGGGAAAGTCACCGAGATAGCCATCAGGCTTCCTGAACCATCCAACATCCGCACGCGATAGCCGCCGTCAGGCGCATCCACCAGCTCAAAATGTCCGGCCATTACAACCACCCCTCGTTCAGTCGCGGCGCTGTGCCTTAATAGGAGCGCTCCGCGAGTGTAGTAAGTATACTTACCTATCCCGCGGAGGTGAAGAGCGGGCGGACCCCTCAGGCCCTCATTGCCCTACCCTTTCGGTCTCCGGGGGAATAGGTGTGTCACTTCGGCGAACTGTATCCTGATGCAGCTCAAGAGCGCTTGTCACAAGCGCGAAGTGGCTGAAGGCCTGGGGTGTATTGCCCAGCTGCCGCCCCGCCCTGACGCCCCACTCCTCGCTGAGCAGACCCACATCGTTGCGGAGTTCCAGCAGCCGTTCGAAGAGTTCGGTGGACTCCTCGGTGCGCCCCGCACCCAGCAGTGCCTCCACCAACCAGAAGGAGCAGGCCAGGAACACCCCTTCGTCCCCCGGGAGGCCGTCGTCGCTGTCGGCGGGACGGTAGCGCAGCACAAAACCGTCTTCGGTCAGCTCCCGCTGGATCGCGTCGATGGTCCCCAGCACCCGGGGATCATCCGGGGGCAGGAAGCCCACCCGCGGGATCAGCAGCAGGCTGGCATCCAGTTCGGGCCGGCCATACGCCTGCACAAAAGTGTTGCGGACGGGGTCGAAGCCGTTGGCCATGACGTCCCGGTGGATGGTGTCGCGAAGGGCCCCCCAGCGTTCCGCGGGGCCGGGCAGGCCGAAATCGCGGACGCCCTTAACCATCCGGTCTGCAGCTACCCAGGCCATCACCTTGGAGTGCGTGAAATGGCGCCGCGGCCCGCGCATCTCCCAGAGTCCGTTGTCCGGCTGGTCCCAGATGGTCTCCAGGTGCTGCATCAGGGCCACTTGAACGTCCCAGGACTCGTCCGTATGTTTCAGCAGGGAGTTCCTGGTCAGCGCCAGGCAGTCCAGGACCTCGCCCCAAACGTCCAGCTGAAGCTGCTCGGCGGCGCCGTTGCCGGTCCGTACCGGTTTTGAATTCTCGTACCCGGCAAGCCACGGCAGCTCCATTTCCGGAAGCCTGCGTTCGCCGTGGATTCCGTACATGATCTGCAGGTCGGCCGGATCGCCCGCCACAGCGCGGAGCAGCCAGTCACGCCAGGCGGCAGCCTCGGTGGTGTAGCCAGCGGCCAGGAGCGCCTGCAGCGTCATGGTCGCGTCCCGCAGCCAGCAGAAGCGGTAATCCCAGTTGCGGGGACCGCCCAGCTGTTCCGGCAGGGACGTGGTGACCGCTGCGACGATGCCGCCCGTGGGAGCGTAGGTCAGCGCCTTCAGGGTCACCAGCGAACGGACCACGGCATCCTGGTACTTTCCTTGCACGGTGCACTGGGATGCCCAGCCGCGCCAAAAGGCCAGGGTGGTGCCCAGCACTACCTCAGCGTCCACCGTGTGCGGGCGGGGAACGTGGCTGGGGGCCCACGTCAGGACAAAGGGGATGCGCTCCCCTGCCTGGACCGTGAAGTCACTGACGGAATGCATGTCCTCGCCGTGAAGCGGCGCCTTAGTAACGAAGTAGACGGAGTCCGGGCCGGCGATGGCATGCAGGCCGTGCTTGTCGCGCCGCACCCAGGGAACGATATGCCCGTAGTCGAACCTCAGCGCCAGTTCACCGTGCATCCTGACGCTTCCGCCCACGCCCTCGACGATCCGCACGATGTCCGCCACCTCGTCACGTGGCGGCATGAAGTCAATAACCCTGACGGTACCCTCGGGGGTTTCCCATTCTGTTTCCAGGATCAGGGTCCCCTCCCGGTAGCCGCGCCTGGTGCAGGTACCGCCGCTCTCGGGTGCCAGTAGCCAGCGTCCGGCCTCGGGCGTATCCAGGAGCGCGTTGAAACATGCCGGCGAGTCGAAGCGCGGCAGGCAAAGCCAGTCGATGGAGCCCTCGGTGCTGACCAGGGCGCCGGTGTGGAGGTCGCCAACAACTGCATAATCTTCAATGCGCGCCATTCCCATACACTGCCACACGGATGGGCCCTGCCGGAGAAAACAACCGTGGATGATAGTGGCAAAGCACAGCGGTGTAGCCTGAGTTGACGGCCGGTCCACGAACACCGGAGGCATCATGGTTCACCCTTCTCCCCTGCGGGTCAGCTGACTGTGGCTGTCCATATAGGCACCTCCGGCTGGAGCTATGACCACTGGGAGAACGTGCTCTACCCGCCAGGCCTCCCGGCCCGGGACAGGCTCCAGCACTACGTTTCCCGGTTTGGCACTGTTGAGTTGAACGCCAGCTTTTACCGGTGGCCCCGGGACACGTCCTTCGCCAGCTGGCGGCGCCGGCTCCCGGACGGGTTCGTGATGTCCGTCAAAGCTCCGCGCGGCCTGACCCACGGCAAGAAACTCTACGGACCCGAAGTCTGGCTGGAGCGCATCGCCCGCTGCTGGCACGAACTGGGAGACAAACGCGCTGTCCTGCTGGTCCAACTGCCACCGCAGCTGCAGCGCGATGATGCCCGGCTGGATCATTTCCTCGCCGCGGTCCCGTGGTGGATCCGGGTGACCGTGGAGTTCCGGCACCCCAGCTGGGACCATCCGGACGTCTACGCCTTGCTGGAACGGCACCAGGCCGCCTACTGCATCATGAGCGGCGCCCAACTGCCGTGCATCCTCCGCGCCACGGCACCCTTCGTCTACATCCGGCTCCACGGGCCTGACCATCATCACTTGTACGGCGGTTCCTACTCCGATACCGATCTGCAGTGGTGGGCTGACCGGATCCGCGAATGGTCGGCGACCGGCAAGGACGTTTATGCCTATTTCAACAACGACGGCGGCGGGAACGCCGTGCGGAACGCCGACACCCTCCGCTGGCTCCTTGGTGGAGGCTGACGTCACGCACGACGGCGGGACCGCCAGGGTGCCCGGCGCGCGGTTGCGCTGTGGCAGAGTGGAGACATGGACAGGGCTCCTCAGAATTCACAGCAGAACACTCCGCACCCCGCACCGCTGTCCGGCACCCAGCTTTTACGCCTGGCGCACCGGATCTCCGCCGTCGTCAACGCCGTCCGCATCCAGCTCGCCAAGGGCTGGAATTTTGCGCCGCAGACCATCGCGTACCAGGGCTATGGTTCGACCGGCTGGGTACGCGTGCTCGGCCGCGTCCTGTTAACCAAGAATCCGGCCCCGGGCAGCCGGGCCGAGCAGGCTGCCCGCAACGGCACACAAAACGTCCGCGGCTGGCGGGCCTTCACCAGCGTCCCCCTGCAGTTCATCGAGGTGGAAATTACCATCGGCGGCGTCACCACCCGAGTCCGGGCGGACCGTGGCGGCCTGATCGACACCGTGGTGGACGTGCAGCTCCCGCCGGGCTGGCACACGGCCATCCTGCGGGCTGACGGGACCGAACCCGTGGAGACGCTGATCCAGGTGATCGATGCCGATGCGAAGTTCGGCATCGTGTCCGACATCGACGACACCGTGATGGTCACCGCCCTGCCTAGGCCGTTCCTGGCCCTGTGGAACACGTTTGTCCTAAGCGAACGGGCCCGGATGGCGACGCCGGGGATGGCGGTCCTGCTGGAGAGGCTCACCATTGAACACCCGGACGCTCCCGTCATCTACCTGTCCACGGGTCCGTGGAATGCTGCCCCCACCCTGGCGCGGTTCCTGGGCCGGAACATGTATCCATCCGGCGCCCTCCTGCTCACGGACTGGGGCCTGACCCAGGACCGCTGGTTCCGCAGCGGGCAGGAGCACAAGCACCGCAACCTGGAGCGCCTCGCCAAAGAATTCCCGGACATGCGGTGGCTCCTGATCGGCGACAACGGCCAGCACGACGAACAGATCTACTCAGGCTTCGCCCAGGAAAACGCCGACAAGGTGGCCGCCATCGCCATCCGGCAGCTCTCCGTCAGCGAGTCCGTCTTCGCCGGCGGGCACTCCGAGGACGGCGACCACACCACGTCGGTGGTGCCCTGGATCTATTCGCCGGACGGCGCGGGGATGGCCAAACAGCTTAAGCTCCTGGACCTCCTCTAGATCAATCACCACACAGGCGGATAGGCGACACGCATGAGCGACACCGACGGCGATGCGCGGCGGCGGGAACTTGGCGACAATCCAGGCCCGGTTGAGGAGGAGGTGGAGGAATCCTTCGACCGCACGGTTGAGGAAGGCGCGCAGCGGCTGAACCGCTCCTTTCGGGACGTGCTCATCACCGGCTTGTTCGGCGGCTTTGAAATAGGCGTTGGCATCATGGCCTACCTCGCCGTTCTCTATGAGACCGGGAACCACCTTCTCGCGGGACTGGCCTTCAGCGCAGGACTCATCGCCCTCCTGCTGGCCAAGAGCGAACTGTTCACGGAAGGCTTCCTGGTACCCATTGCCGCTGTCGTCGCACGGGAGGCAAGCTACGCGCAGCTCGGGAAGCTCTGGGGAGGCACACTCATTGCCAACCTGGTGGGCGGTTGGCTGTTTATGGCATTGATCATGACAGCGTTCCCGCAGTGGAGCGAGACCATCACGAAGGAAGCCAACTACTATCTGGACGCCGGGTTTAACTGGAAGACCGTGTGTCTTGCCGTGTTGGCGGGGAGCACCATCACGTTGATGACCCGCATGCAGCACGGGACGGACAGCGTCACCGGCAAGATCGCGGCCGCCGTCGTTGGCGCTTTCCTGCTCTACGGGCTGCAGCTCTTCCACTCGATCCTGGACTCGCTGCTGATCTTCGGTGCCATCCACACGGGTGCTGACATCAATTATCTTGAATGGCTCGGCTGGTTTTCCTATGTAGTGGTCTTCAACATGCTTGGCGGGATCCTGCTGGTGACCGCGCTGCGGCTGGTGAGTGCCAGCAAGCTGGTGAAGGAACGGCGCGATGACTCACCCGAGGACCCGGAGGACGCACACCACTCCGGCTAGGTTCCGGTGAACGTGCCCAAGTCCGAGCAACATATCCCCACGAGGCTAGGCGGTGGCGCCCGAGGTGGTCACGCCGTCGTCGGGAGGTACCGCCGTTTCGGGATCAGCGGCGGTATCCGGTTCCTCACTGGCGGCCTGCGCGACGGCGGCACTCGCCGCTGCGGCAAGGTTCCGCTCCTCGATGAGCTCCTGGAGCCAGAAGTAGGACGCCTTCGGCGTGCGCTCCAGGGTCTCAAAATCAACATGGAGCAACCCGAAGGGCTGGTTGTAGCCTGCCGACCATTCGAAGTTGTCCAGCAGCGACCACACATAGTAGCCGCGCAGGTCAATGCCCTCGGCTTCACCGCCGGGAGCCGTGGCCTTCAGCGCGGCCTCGATGTGGTCCGACAGGTATTTCAGCCGCCGCTCGTCCGGGATGAACGTGGTGTTCGTGGACTTGTCCCGGACGATGATGTCCTCAAAACTGGCCCCGCCCTCGGTGATGATCACCGGCGGAAGATGCGGGTACCGCTCCGCCATCTCCTTCAGTGCCACCCCGATGTACTCGGGTTTCACCGGCCAGCCGTAGGCGGTGATATCCGCCTCAGGCCAAGGCTCCACGTGGAACGGTGTGGCACCGTTGCCGGCCGCACTCAGGTCGCTGCCCATAGCCTCCGCCATGGTGGCCGGCACCGCCCCGTCACCGGGGCCCACGGCTACCTTGGTTGGCATGTAGTAGTTCAGGCCGTAGAAATCCAGCGGCTGGGAGATGATCTCCATGTCCTCGTCCGGATGGTCAAAGGAGCCGAAGAACTTCGCGGCGCGGATGATGTCCGGATATTGGCCAGTGAGGACGGGGTCCGCGTACAGCCGGTTCTGTGCGATGTCCATCAGGCCCGCACTCATCCTGTCCAGGGGGTTGATCGAGTTCGGGACCATGGGCGAATACACGTTGGTCATCCCGATCTCGCCGGGGACCCCGGCCGCCCGCAGCGCCTGCATAGCGAGCCCGTGGCCCAGCAGTTGGTGGTGCACGGTGGGCAGTGCGTTGAGCATGAGCGCTTCGCCCGGTGAGTGCAGGCCCATGGTGTAGCCGTTGGTGCTGACCGTGGCGGGCTCGTTGATAGTGACCCAGCGGGCAACGCGGTCGCCGTAAGCAGCAGCGGCGATCGCGGCGAACTCCCCCAACCGGTAGGCGGTATCGCGATTCAGCCAGCCGCCGGCGTCGTCCAGTGCCAGCGGGGTGTCCCAGTGATAGAGCGTGACCATGGGCGAAATCCCGTTGGCCAGGAGCTCGTCCAGGAGCCGGTCGTAGAAGGCCAGCCCGGCCGGGTTCACCGGCCCGCTGCCGTTGGGCTGGATCCGGGGCCAGGACAGTGAGAACCGGTACGAGTCGACGCCCAGCTGCCTCATGAGGGCAACGTCGTAGGGCATCCGGTGATAGTGATCGCAGGCAACGGCGGGGCTGTGGCCGTCCACGATGGCACCTTCCTTGGCCGAAAACACGTCCCAGCCCGCCGGGCCCCTGCCGTCCTCGGTGAGCGCGCCTTCGATCTGGAAGGCCGCGGTGGCCACTCCCAGGGTGAAGTCCGCAGGGATGAGGGCGGCCAGGTCCTTGGCGGAAATGTGCATCGAATCGGCCCTTTAGGAAGGAGGAAGCGTGGAACGCGTACATCCCAGAATGTCACATGCCCGGGCTGCTGACGAGCGCCGCTGCTAGGGTCGGTGCATGGATGAAAAACTGGGGAAGTTCATCGACGATTTTTCCGAGCTGGTCCAGCTGGCGCAGGCCGGAAACCACCGGCAGCAGGCGGGCAAGCAGCTGCTTGAGGCGCTGACGGAGCACCTGGGTGAGCCGGCTGAAGGCCTCTCCGTGGTGGTGGAGAACATCCCGCCGCACCGGTTTGTGGATGCGGACATCCTGATGGCGGAGTTTGCCGGTCAGGATCCGGGCAGCCGGCTGGTGGGCATCGGCGGCGGCGGGCAGCGGCACCACCAGTCGCTCAGCGACATGGTGCAGCAGTCGCAGCTGTTTCCCCAGTTTCCGCTCTCCCAGCCCGAGTACACGAACCTTGCCGTGGGACCTGGCCAGCAGCGCCAGGCGGTGGCCATTGGGCTCTGGCTCTTCAGCCGCGCAGGGCACAAGCTGGCCGTGTTGCAGCGCGACGCGGCCCCGCATACCGGGCGCCAGTCCGCCACCTTGGAACTGCTGGCCGCCCGACCGGAAACAGCCAACGGATTCCTGGCCGAGTTCCGCCTCCGGATGGACAACAACAGCGTCCTCAAGGGACAGGTCATCTCCCTGGTCATGTCCGAGTATGGGCCGAGCACCGCGGGGGTGACGTTCCACCACCGTCCCAGCCTCCCGGCGTCGGACGTCATCATGCCCCACGGCCTGCTGCAGAAGGTCGCGGACCACACCGTGGGCATCGCCACGCACCGGGCGTCCCTCAAACAGCACGGCCAGCATCTCAAACGGGGCATCCTGCTCTACGGCCGCCCGGGGACCGGCAAGACGCACACCGTGCGCCACCTGCTGAGCCAAAGTGAAGGCTCGACGGCGATCCTCCTCTCGGGCGGATCGCTCGCCAGGATCTCCGAGGCGGCCCGCATGGCCCGGGCGCTGCAGCCCTCGATCGTAGTGCTGGAGGATTGCGATCTTATTGCCGAGGACCGGAGTTTCGGGCACGGGCCGCAGCCGCTCCTCTTTGAGGTGCTGGACGCCATGGACGGCTTGGATAACGACGCCGACGTCGCGTTCGTCCTCACCACCAACCGGCCGGACATGCTGGAGCGGGCGCTGGCGCAGCGCCCGGGCCGGGTGGACCTCGCGGTGGAGATCCCGCTGCCGGCCCATGCCGAGCGGGTCAGGCTGCTGGAACTGTACGGCCGCCTGGTGGCGTTCAGCCCGGCTGCACTGGATGCCGCCGCGGAACGGACGGCGGGAACCACCGCCTCCTTCGCCCGTGAACTGGTCCGGCGGGCGGTGGTGGCTGCGGCGCTGGATGACGCGCCGGTGTCCGATTCGCACCTGGCGGCCGCCGTGGAGGATCTTATGGCTGACGCCGAAACCCTCACCCGCAGCCTGCTGGGCAGCGGCACGGACGCGGCCGGATCGCCCGGTTTCCCGGGGCATGGTTTCCCCGGGCATGGTTTCCCCGGCCCAGGATTTCCTAAGCCGGGAATGCCTGGGCCGGCCGACTCATTGTGAGCCGAACAGAAATTCCTTGGCGTGGGCAACAGCCTTCCGGTAGGCATCGTTCCGGAGCGTGATGAGTTGCTCCGTGTCGCCGTCGGCCGGCTCCAGGTAGCCTGTGTATCCGGGCCGGAGCACCCAGATGTCGCCGGCGGGCGGAAGGTAGAACACCCCGAAGGACCGCTGCTGTTCGTCTTCTGCGGTCCACACCGGCACCACTGCCAGGGCCGCGCCGGTGACGGGATTGATCCATTGGGCCCGGGGCAACGGCTCTTCGTGCGCTTCAGGGTTCAGGAACGGCGCGGTGCCCTTGCCCCAGCGTTGTTCGAAGCGTTCGTGGAACGCGGGGATCAGGTGGGAATCGTAGCGGCGCCACTCGGTCATTGTTGTCCGCCTCCTCGCGGTTGATGGCTGTCGTCTTTCGTGCCTACGTCCACGGACCGCTTTCCCAGCGCACGGGCGTAATTCTGATGGTGTTGCCAGCCTGCTCGTCCCGGCGATTGACTTTTCTGACGGGGATGACGACCGGACCCGCACCCTGCGCGTTGATGCCGGTGCCGCTCCGGTCATAGGCTGCGCGCCGCGCCGGGTCACGCAGGACGGAGAAGGCCTGCATGATCTGCAGCAGCTCGGCACGCGACAGGTCGCGGCCAACTGTTGCACGGCCGTCGAGATCCGGATGATGGGTGCGCATGAGCGCCCGATAGGCACGGGAGATCTCCTGCTGGCTGGCGGAGGGCCTCACCCGCAGCACGTCATAGTAGTCCGGCTGGGTGGTCATGGCGGCTTCTCGGAAAGATTCTCGTCGGCACGGCCCCGGGGCGCGGGCAACAGGCTGCCCGCGCCCCGGGGAACGGCTAGCCCCCGATCTCGTGCAGCTGGCTCTTTGTTTCGATCTCGATCTTGCGCGGCTTGGCCTGCTCCGACACCGGGATCCGCAGGGTCAGGACGCCCTGGTCGTAGCTGGCCTTGATGTGGTCCGTGTCCAGGGTGTCGCCGAGGATCAGTTGGCGGCTGAACACACCGCGTGGGCGTTCGGAGGCCACCAGCTCAACGTTGGGCTGGGTCGGATCAATGCGCTCCGCCCGGACCGTCAGGACATTGCGCTCGACGTTCAGGTCCACGGAGTCCACCTTGACGCCCGGGAGGTCGAACGCGACCACGAAATCGCCGTCTTCCTGCCAGGCATCCATGGGCATCGCCGCCGGCCGGGCCGCGGTTCCAAAGACCTGCTGGGTGAGCCTGTCCAGCTCACGGAACGGGTCCGTACGCATTAACATCATTTCCCACTCCTTCAGCGTGAAGTTGTTGATTTTTGATCGCATACCCACCACCCGCATATCTATGGTGTTGGATATAGATTTTTTATAGCACTCGTGGGAAACTGAAGCAAGGCACTTTGGAGGAAATTTGGAGCTGACATGACCGGGTCCACTTCATGGAGTGAACCGCTGCCCACGGCAGGACGGGCACTGTATGCCATCTCCGTGGCGGCCCAGCTAACAGGCACAGGCCAGCAGAACATCCGGCTCTACGAGACACGGGGCCTGCTCACGCCCGCCCGAACCTCAGGTGGTACCCGCCAGTACAGTGATGCCGATATCGCCGTACTCCTGCACATCGGGGAACTGCTGGCGCAAGGACTCAACCTGGCCGGCATCGCAAAAGTCCTGGAACTTGAGGCCGCCAACGCCAGGCTGCACCGTGCCCTCAAGCGTGCGCGGTCACTCCCCGGGCTCTAGTGTCCTGCGGCTGGTCCGGACCCCAGACCTCCCGCCAGCCGGTAGGAATCCTCCAGCAGTTCTTCGAGTTCGTCGGTGCCGATGCGGGCCAGCCGGACCAGCACCAGCTGCGGCGATCGCTCATGGTGCGGAGTCCAGAAATACGTTTCGGGTTCCGTGCCAGCCAGGGCTTCCCGCTCGGGGGTCTTCACCGTCAGCACGCCGTCCTCCCAAATGCGCGCCATCAGGGCCTTCGCGAACCACGCGGGCTGGTCCCAGCTGCTGCGTTCGGTGACACCGGGCAGCGCCAGGCACATCCGCCGCACATCGTCCTCGGTTGCCATCGCGGCTAATCCCCCGGCGCGTCCGCTTTGGAGAGCTCGCCGGTGATCCGTTCGCCGGGGACCCGGGCGGTCCGCCACGTATCCAGGGCGATGACGGCGCCGAGGATCAGCAGCGAGAGGGAGACCGAGGCCATGGCATCGCTGAGCCAGTGGTAGCCGAGGTACAGGCGGCTCAGCGCAGCTAGAACAACGCCGATGCCCGCGCCAACGAAGCCGATGACGGCCGTCCTCCTGTTTTTCCGCCGCGAGAACACCAGGAAGGTGGTCACCAGCAGGAAGTCACAGGCACCCAGCACATGGCCGGACGGAAACGAGTACGTGTGGTCGGCGCCGAACAGCATCAGTTCCACCGGTGGCCGCGAGCGCTGGACGATCGCCAGGATGATCTGCGATGTCACGACGCCGGTGAGCATCGCGGCAGCGAGCAGGATGGGCCGCCACGCGTGCCTGGCCGCGAACCCCCAGGCCACCGTCACCACCAGCACGATGATGGGCAGGGCAACAGGGCCGAAGATCACCGCGAGGAAGATCATCACGGCAGTGAGGGTCTCGGACCGGAGCGAGAGCAGCCAGTCGCGGATGGACTCGTCGGGACCCAAGGGGCCGGTGTTGCTCTGCAGAACGCCCACGAGGGTGGCGAGGAACAGCAGCGCGCCGACGCCGATGAGCACCACAGCCGTCCGGTACAGAGCCTTCCGCGCGGCCGGTTCCATGAAGCGCTCCTCCACCACGAACTTGTTATGGAAGGTCCGCCAAAAACTGGTCTTGCCTGCCTGTTCTGCCACTGTGTTTCCGTCCGTGCGCCGTTGAAGAGTGCTTAGGGTGAAGATTATCCCTTCTGGGCGATGTTGGCCCTTCTCTGCGCATGGTTTGCCCTGCCGCCGGGCATGTCAGCCTGCCGGGGTAGCCTGACTGAATGGGCGTGATGAATGAGCTGATCAACCGGCAGGGCGTGGAAACACTGGGCCGGATTCTGGTTGAGGCCGCTCCAGGATCGGACTGGCCGCACGTCGGCGCTGCCGCCGCACAGTTGGACGAGTTGAGCCTGCGCGGCCGGACGGATGCGGTGAGCAGCGCTCTGCTGGCAGACGTGCGGCAGCTTCCGGATCCGGGATATCCGACGGCGGCGCGCATCTTCCGGAGCGCACTTTCCGGCGCCGGTTTCACAGGTTGGATCCTCTGGCCGGTATCCGAAACGGCCGTCACGCTGGCCCTCGAATCTGGCGCCGCTCCTGACTTTGACGACTGCCTGGCCCTCCTGGCCGAACTGACCCCGAGGCTCACCGGCGAGTTCGCCATCCGCCGGCTGCTGGCCGCGGACCTGGAGCATTCCTTCGAGATCATCCAGGGCTGGACGGGGCATCCGGACGAGCATGTCAGGCGGCTGGCCAGCGAGGGGACCCGGCCGTACCTCCCCTGGGCGGTACGGGTACCCGCCGTCGTCCTTCATCCGGAGGCGTCCCTCCCGATTCTGGACGCCCTGTACCGGGACCCTTCGGAGTACGTGCGGCGCTCGGTGGCGAACCACCTCAACGACGTGGCGCGGCACGCGCCCGCTCTGGTGGTGGCAACGGCGGCTCGCTGGCTGGCCGCCCCGGACGCCAACACCGCATGGGTGGTCAGGCATGGCCTGCGGACCCTGATCAAGAAGGCCCACCCCGGTGCGCTCGCGCTGCAGGGGTTCACGCCGGCGTCGGTGGCTGTCACGGGGCCCCGGCTGGACCGGAACTCGGTGGCCATACCGGGTGAACTGGCTTTCGACTTCGCGATCGCCAACACCGGGAAGTACGATGCGCGGCTCGCGGTGGACTACGTGGTCCATTACGTCAAAGCCAACGGCACGCAATCGGCCAAGGTCTTCAAGATCGCGGCGCTCACCCTCCCCGCCGGTGAGACCCGCACACTGTCGAAGCGTCATGCCTTCCGGCAGATGACCACCCGGGTGCACCACCCCGGGGTCCACGCCCTGGAGCTGCAGATCAACGGGATCCGGCACGGGCACACGGAGTTTGAGCTGCACCTCTGAGGTGGGGGGCACTGCGGGTACCTGTATCAACAGCCACTCCCACACAGGCGGAATGTGCGGTTGGCTAGTGAAGGAACACCCGGGCTCCGGCCCCTGACGAAGTGATGAGGAAACGAAAATGCGAGCAACCATCATGTATGGCGCCGGTGACGTGCGCGTGGAGAACGTGCCCGATCCCGTCATCCAGAATCCGACCGACGCGATCGTGCGGATCGTCAATTCCTGTATCTGCGGCTCCGACCTGCACCCCTACCACGGCATGCCTTCGTCCAGGCAGGGCAGCCCCATGGGCCACGAGTTCATCGGCGTCGTGGAGGAAACAGGCAAGGACGTGTCCACCCTGAAGAAAGGGGACTTCGTCATCGCCCCGTTCGCCTGGTCCGACGGTACCTGCGTCTTCTGCCGTGAAGGCCTGCAGACGTCCTGCCGCCACGGCGGATTCTGGGCCTCGAACGGAATCGGCGGCGCCCAGGCCGAGGCCATCCGTGTCCCGTTCGCCGACGGCACCCTGGTCAAGGCCCCTGTGGGTGAGGACAGCGAGCTGCTGCCGTCGCTGCTGACCCTCTCCGACGTCTACGGCACCGGCTACCACGCCGCCATCAAGGCAGGCGTCAACGCCCGGACCACTGTCACGGTCATCGGTGACGGCGCCGTCGGGCTGATGGCGGTGCTGTCCGCCAAGCAGCTCGGTGCCGAGCAGATCATCCTGATGGGCCGGCACAAGGCCCGCACCGATCTGGGCCTCGAATACGGCGCCACCGACGTCGTCGCCGAACGCGGTGAGGCCGGCATCGAGAAGGTGCGCGAGCTCAGCGGCGGCGACGGAACGCACACCGTCCTTGAGTGCGTGGGGCACCGGCCGGCGTACGACCAGGCCCTCGGCGTGATCCGCCCGGGCGGCGTCATCAGCCGCGTAGGCGTGCCGCAGTACGAGGACGCTCCGATCGGTTTCGGCTCCATGTTCGGCCCCAACATCACACTCACCGGCGGCCCCGCCCCCGTCCGCGCCTACATTGAGACGCTGCTGCCCGGCGTCCTGGACGGCACCGTGAACCCAGGCAAGGTGTTCGACCGCACCATCAGCCTGAACGACGTACCCGATGGCTACCGCGCCATGGATTCCCGCGAGGCCCTGAAGGTCCTGGTCCGTCCGTAGCGCCACTCCCGAGAGGAAACGCACCATGACTACCTGGCTCATCACAGGCTGCTCCACCGGACTCGGCCGCGCACTTGCCCACGCCGTGCTCGCCAACGGCCACACGCCGTCGTCACCGCCCGCGACGTCACCACGGTCGAAGACATCGCGGCCACCTACCCGGACACGGCCCTGGCCCTTCCGCTCGACGTCACCAAGACCGCCGAGATCGGCCCGGTTGTCGAACAGAGCAGGGCGCGCTTCGGCGGCATCGACGTGCTGGTCAACACGCCGGCTACGGTTACCGTGCGCGGTTGAAGAAGCGGACGACGCCGACATCCGGCAATTGTTCGACACCAACTTTTTCGGCGCCGTCAGCATGATCAAAGCAGTCCTCCCCGGAATGCGCGCCAACAGGGCCGGGTCCATCCTGGAACATCTCCTCCATCGGGGCGCGCATCGCACCGGCCGGATCCGGATACTACTCCGCCAGCAAGGCAGCCCTGGAGGGCCTGTCCGGCTCCCTCCGCAAGGAACTGCGGCCCCTCGGGATTAACGTCACCGACATCGAGCCCGGGCGTTCCGCACCGACTTCGCTGGCCGCTCACTGACCCAGTCAGCGACGCCAATTGAGGATTACGCGGAGACAGCCGGGAAACGCCGTAAGGAGAACGACACCATGCACGGCACGCAGCCGGGCGACCCTGCCAAGGCGGCGGAAGCCATCCTGGCGGTTGCCGCAAGCCCGAACCCGCCGTCCCTGCTGGTTCTCGGCAGTGACGCCTTCAACGCATTTGCCGCCGTAGCTATCGCGCAGCGCACCGAACTGGACCAGTCGGCCAGCAACCCTCCCGCGCCCGGCTGAATCTGGTGCGCTTCACCCCTGGTGCACACACCGCCTGGCACAAGCATGCCGTCGGGCAGACCCTGCACGTCACGGAAGGCATGGGGTACGTGCAGTCGCGGGGGAAGAGCTGATTGAGCTGCAGCCCGGCGATACCGTCTACACGCCCGCGGACGAGTGGCATTGGCACGGTGCGACGGAAAGCAACTTCATGTGCCATCTCGCCCTGTGGGAAGCGCCCGAGGACAGCGCGAATCCCGAAACGGTCTGGGGCACCAAGCTCACAGCCGACGAATACCCCTCGACGAAGTAGGAAACGACAGGGCACCCGCAGTTGGGCCGCAGCGCGGCGTTACTGCGGGTGCTTTGCAGTTGGTGCCGGTTCGGCAGAGGCCTCGTCGTGCGTGGCAGCCCAGGAGGCCAAGAGCTGCAAGGCGTCAGCCGTCGGGGAACCGGCGGGCGCGGTGTACACGTTCAGCACCAGGCCCGGCTCGCTGGGCAGCTCCATGGACTGGTAGTTCAAATCCAGGTCACCCACCACCGGGTGGTGCAGCCGCTTAAGCCCGCTGCGGTGGAAGACCACGTCCCGGGAAGCCCACCGGTCCCTGAACAGCTCGCTCTGCGTCGACAGCTCGCCAACGAGCCGGATCAGGTCGGGGTCGTGCGGGTGGCGGCCTGCTTCAAGCCGGAGCATCGCCGCGGCATCGTTGGCGATCTGATCATAATCTCGCCAGAACTCCCGGGCCGCCGGGTCAAGGTACGTAAACCGGGTGGTGTTCACGGGCCGGTGCGCGCTTTTGAACACAGGTGAGTAAAGGGCCCGCCCCATCCGGTTTGCCGCCAGGATGTCGTGGCGGCCGTTGCGGACCCACGCCGGCGCGTCAGCCATTGCATCGAGCACCTGCTGGACTTCAGGCCGGACAGTACCGGACGGCTTGCTGCGGCTCCTGCGAGCCGGCCCGGCGGCGCGGGCGAGGTCAAAAAGATGCTCCCGCTCGGCTTCGTCCAGCTTCAGCGTGCGTGCGAGGGCATCCAGCACGCTTTCGGACGCCCCGGCGAGGTTGCCGCGTTCCAGGCGCACGTAGTAGTCCACGGACACACCGGCTAGCATCGCCACTTCCTCACGCCTCAGGCCAGCGACCCGCCGGTTCCCGCCGTACGCAGGCAACCCGGCTTCCTCGGGCGAAATCCGCGCCCGCCTGGAACTTAGAAACTCCTTTATGTCCGCGCGCACGTCTCCCATACCCCTACGGTAAGCGCCCGCGGTCCCGGGCGGCAGGCACTGTCAGTACCTGCCTGCCCGGCGCCCAAGGAATGGAAGCTAGGGAATGCAAGCCCAGACGCCGGGTTTCGACAGGCTCAACCACCGGGAGCAGTCTCAACCACCGCCGCTACCGCTGGGTGGTTCCGCTGGCGGTGGCGCCCAGCATGGCGAGCTCGGCCCGGCTGGGCAGGCCCTCCCAGTCGCCGGCCGTGCTGACGGCGAAAGCCCCCATAACGGCGCCGCGTTGCAGGCGGCCGGCGACGTCCTCGCCGTCGAGCAGGGCAGAGAGGTAACCGGCGGTGAAGGCATCCCCCGCGCCCACGGTATCGATGCTTGTCACTGAGATGGCGGGCGCCTCGAACCGTCCGGCGGCGGTGTGGACGCCGGCGCCGGCGGCACCCCGCTTGACCACAACTTCCCCGACCCCCTGCTCCAGCAACGAGGCAGCGAGCGCGGTTTCGGCGTCGTCGTTCCTTGGGGAATCGGAGCCGCTCGAGGCGGCGGAGGCCACCAGGTCCAGTTCGTCGTCGGACGCTATCAGGATGCTGGCGTGCCGCGCGATGGGGCCCAGGACGACGCGCGCCTCGTCCCGGGACCAGAGCCGGCTGCGGTAGTTGACGTCGAGGGAGACCACCACACCGTCGGCCGCGGCGCGCTCGGCGGCGTATTCAAACGCCTTCCGGGCTTCCGGGCTGAGGGCGGGGGTGATGCCGGTCAGGTGCAGCACGCGCGGGCCGGCAGCG
This sequence comes from Arthrobacter sp. 4R501, assembly GCF_002929755.1. Classification (NCBI taxonomy): domain Bacteria; kingdom Bacillati; phylum Actinomycetota; class Actinomycetes; order Micrococcales; family Micrococcaceae; genus Arthrobacter; species Arthrobacter sp. 4R501. Next base: position 229,408 of record NZ_PJIW01000002.1, read on the forward strand.
AGGGCGCTGTCCACGTCGTCCCTGCTGACGGTGGAACCCGCAGAACCGGCGCGGTAGTAGAAGGCCCGGGTGACGTCCGCGGTCCGCTGTTCGAGGAACATCACGCCCGTGCTGCGGGACGGATCCACCCGGCACTGCGTCCCAATGCCTTCGGAGCGGAGCTGCCGCAGGATGTATTCGCCGTGCGGATCGGCGCCAACTGCACCTGCCCACTTCACGCTGTGCCCCAGCCGGGCCACGCCCACGGCGACGTTCGATTCGGCGCCGGCCACGTGCATCGCCAGGCTGCCGCCTGCGGACAGCGGACCGGCGGACCGTAGCGACACCATGGATTCGCCGAACGTGAGAAGGTCGACGACGGCGCTCACCGCACGCCCGCGGCGGCGGTTGCTGCGGCGGTCGCTACGGTCGCCGCGGCCGTCCGGCGGGCAAAGGAGTCCGCCAGGTCCACAAACGCGCGGGCACGCCCGCGCATCGGGGCCAGGTCACCGCCGGAGCCGGCATCGCCGAACAGCGGTCCGCCAAGTCCGACGGCGACCGCGCCGGCTTCCCAGTAGCCCGCCGCTTCGTCAATGCCCACGCCGCCGACGGCGATGAACGGGATCCCGGGGAAGGGATCGCGCAGCGCCTTGAGGTAGCCGGGGCCGCCGATGGAGGCGGGGAACAGCTTGATGGCTGTGGCCCCGCGGTTCATCGCTTCGTACGCCTCGCTGGGCGTCAGGGCACCGGCCAGCACCGGGATTCCCCGCCGCGCCGATTCCTGGATGGATGCGGCCAGGGACGGCGTGACCATGAACTGGCCGCCGGCCTCGGCGACGTTGTCCACGTCCTGCACCGTCAGGACGGTTCCGCCGCCGACGTAGCAGCCCGCCGGTGCGGCGGCACGGACCTCGCGTATGGCATCCAGCGCCCCCGGCGTGGTCAGGGCGATCTCGACGAAACGGAACCCTTCCGCCATCGCGGCGAGGGCGGCCTGCGCCGCGGCCGGCCCGTCGGTGCCGCGCACGATTCCCACGAGCCGCGACTCCCGGATTCCGGCCAGCAAGCTTTCGGGCGTGATGTTCGTGCTGTCAGAAACGTCAGTGCTGTCAGTCATGTTGTTTACCATTCTGCAAAGGATCCGTCCGAGTGGCGCCAGACCGGCCCGCGCCAGGCATGGCCGCGCTTGTCCGCCGCGCGGACCACGGCCTCGTCGATTTCAATGCCGAGGCCGGGACCGGTCAGCCGTTCAATGTGGCCGTCCACGAACTTCAGCGGGGACTTGTCCACCACGTAGTCCAGGACTTCGGCGCCCTTGTTGTAGTGGATGCCGATGCTCTGTTCCTGGATCAGGAAGTTGGGCGTCGCGAAGCCCACCTGCAAGCACGCCGCCAGGGCCAGTGGCCCCAGCGGGCAGTGCGGGGCCAGCTGGACGTCGTAGATCTCCGCCAACGAGGCGATCTTGCGGACCTCGGTGATGCCGCCGGCGTGCGAAAGGTCCGGCTGGGCCACGGCGATGCCGGCCTGCAGGGCGGGCAGGAATTCCTGCCGGCTGTAGAGCCGCTCACCGGTGGAAACCGGCGTCGTGGTTGACGAGGTGAATTCGCGCAGCAGGTGCGTGTTCTCCGGGACGACGGGTTCCTCGAGGAAGAACGGCCGGTACGGTTCCAGCAGCGGCGCCACCCGGCGGGCGTTGGCGAGGCTGAAGCGGCCGTGGAAGTCCACCGCGACGTCGCGGTGGTCCCCCAGCACCTCGCGGGCCGCGGCAACACGGCGGACGACGCCGTCGATCTCCGCCACCGAGGCGACGGGGCTCATCCGGCCGCTGGCATTCATCTTGACGGCGGTCAGGCCCACTTCCAGCTGGGCGCTGATCTGGTCCGCCACCTCGTTGGGTTCGTCCCCGCCCACCCAGCCGTACATCCGGATCCTGTCGCGGACGTGGCCGCCCAGGAGCTGGTGCACGGGGGTGTTGAAGTGCTTGCCCGCGATGTCCCAGAGGGCCTGGTCCAGCCCGGAGACGGCACTGGCCAGGATGGGTCCGCCGCGGTAGAAGGAACCTTTGGTCATGACCTGCCAGTGGTCTTCGATCCGGAGGGCGTCGTTGCCGATCAGCAGCTCCGAGAGCTGCCCGACGGCGGTGCGGACCGTTTCGCTGCGCCCCTCGCAGGTTGCCTCGCCCCAGCCGACAATCCCGCTCTCGGTCTCGATCCGGACAAACAGCCACCGCGGCGCGACGAGGAAGGTTTCAATTCTGCTGATGAGTGTCATGCCGGACCTAGCCCTTGGTAGCTCCGGCGGTCATGCCGGAGACGATGTACTTCTGCGTGAAGAGCGCAATGATCATGATGGGGATGGTCACCACGGTGGCGGCCGCCATGAGTCCGCCCCAGTCGATGCTCGCGTAGGAGACGAAGTCGAAGATCGCCACGGGAAGCGTCTTGGTCTTGGACCCGGAGAGCACCAGGGCGAACATGAAGTTGTTCCACGAGAAGATGAAGGACAGGATGCCGGCAGTGGCCATGCCGGCAACGGACAGCGGCAGTGTGATGCGCTGGAACGCGCCGATGGGGGTGAGTCCGTCCACCTGCGCCGATTCCTCCAGTTCCAGCGGGAGCGAATCGAAGTAGCTCATCATGATGTACACGATCAGCGGCAGGGCAACGAACATGTGGCTGAGGATCAGCACCTCGAACCCGCCCACCATTTTCAGGTTGGAGAACACGTAGTACCAGGGCACCAGCAGGGAGACGCCCGGGATGACGCGGGCCATCAGGACCACCAGGGCCGAGCGGTGCATGGTGAACCGGCTCATGGCGTACGCGGCCGGGACGCCCAGCACCAGCGAGAGGGCCGTGGAGACAAAGGCCACCCAGAAGCTGTTGAAGATGAAGACGAAGTAGTTGTTGCGCTGCAGCACGTTTGCGTAGTTCTCGAACGTGGGGCTGAAGATGAACGATTTGGCGGTGTCGTAGATGTCAACGTTGGTCTTCAGCGAGGCCAGCAGCATCCAGAACAGCGGTGCCACCAGGAACAGCACCACGGCGATCAGGGCCGCGACGCGGAAGACCTTGTAGGCGCGGGTGCCGAGGGGCTTCTTCGGGCGTCGGACCGGCAGGGGCTGCCGGGGCTGCCCGGCGGACGTTTGGGTTTTGGTGTTTTCTGTGTTTTTGTTCAGGACGGTCATTTGCTTACCGCTTTCTTGCGCATGGTCAGCAGCCACATGGAGCCGATGATGATCATGAAGAACAGGATCAGCACCGCGGAGGACAGCCCGTACTGGTTGTAGTCGAAGCTCAGGCCGTAGGCGTAGACGTTCAGGGTCTCCACCTCGTGGAAGGACCCGCCGCCCTTGCCCTTGGTGGCGTACAGGATGTCGAAGGTCTTCAGGGCGTCGATGCCCCGGAGCAGGATGGCCACAATCACGGTGGGCATCATCAGGGGCAGGGTGATGAAGAAGAATCGCTGGAACGCGTTGGCTCCGTCCATGCGTGCCGCCTCGTCGGGCTCCTCGGAGAGGGAGGTCAGGCCGGCGAGCAGGATCAGGACCACCATGGGGGTCCACTGCCACACGTCCATGAAGATGGTGGTGCCGAGCGCGGTGTCCTGGCCGGAGAGCCAGGGCTGGGCGGGGATGCCCACAGCGGCGAGCAGCTGGTTCGCGAACCCGATGTTGGGGTCGAAGATCAGCCGCCACATCATGCCGACGGCTACCGGGGTTGCCACGAGCGGCAGCAGGATGGCCACGCGGACCCACTTCTCGCCGCGGAAGGGCCGCCACAGCAGCAGGGCGATGCCCATGCCGAGCGCCACTTCGCAGACCAGGGCGATGCCGGTGAAGGTGAGTGTGCGGCCCACAGCGGGCCAGAAGCGTTCGACGTCGGACAGGACCGTCAGGTAGTTTTCCAGGCCGATGAACTCGGTGGCTGCGCGGACGGAGCCCTGCGAATCGGTGAGGCTCAGGTACAGCGTCCAGGCCAGCGGGAAGATGATCAGGACGCCGACGAAGGCCATCGCCGGGGCTGCGAAGAGCCATTTGCGGTGCCGGTTGGCCCAGTCAGAGAATTTTTCGAGGGCACCGGGAGCACGGCGTGCGTTCCGGGCTGCGCTGCGGGGAGGAGTCATTACAGACATGGTTCGCCTAAGGAGTTGGGGGGGTGAAGAGTGGCCGGGGCAGGACGGCAGCGTCACTGCCGTCCCGCCGGGGCTGTTGGGTGCACCGGGCCTCATTGGCTGAGGCCCCGTGCACCGCGTGCGTTACTTCTTTTCGCTGTCCAGGAACTTCTGGAAGGCCACGTGGGCCGAGTCGGCTGCGGCGGAAGCGTCAGCGCCGGTGATGCTGGCAACGATCGGCTCGCCCACGATTTCGCGGGCCTTGCCAACGGTGACTACCTCGGGACGGTCGTGCCCCACACCGTTTTTGGCGCTGGCGGCAATGGCTTCGGCCAGGTCCTTCGGGTACGTGGAAGTTCCCGCGGAGTCAGCCCAGACGGAGGCGCGGGGTCCGGGGACGCCGGCCTTCTGTGCGGCCAGGGTGCGTTCCTTGCTGGTGGCCCACTGGATGAACTTCCAGGCGTTGTCCTGGTTGCCCGAAGCCTCGTTCACTGCCAGGCCCCAGGACGGGATGTTGTACGGCTTGGAACCGGCGGGACCGGCAGGCAGGGCGGCGAACCCGACAGTCTCGGACACCTTGGACTTGGCCGGATCGGTGGCGTTCTTGTAGAGCGAGTCCGCCTCGGTGTAGAAGGCGGCCTTGCCCTGGGTGAAGATGGCCATCGCTTCGGGCCAGCTCATATCCGTGCTGACGTTGGCGGGGCCGTAGTTCTTGATCAGGCCGCCGTAGTACGCGTAGGCCTCTTTGGCAGCGTCCGAGTTGACGGTGGACTTGCCGCTGGAATCGGTGAAGTCGCCGCCGAAGCTGTACAGGAAGCTGGAGAACTGGGTGACGGCGGCGGACTTGCCGGTGCGGGCCACAAAGCCGGCGGTGTCCGCGTTGGATTCCTTGATGGCCTTGGCGGCCGCCTCAAGCTCCTCCATGGTCTTGGGGACCTCAAGGCCGGCGGCCTTGAGCAGGTCCTTGCGGTAGTAGAGGACTTCGCGCTCGGTGATGATGGGGACGCCCACAACCTTGCCGTCAGCGGTGGTGGCCTTGACCGGGCCCTCCTGGTAGTCCTTCCAGTCCCAGCCGGAATCCGAGGAGACCTTGCTGGTCAGGTCCGCGAGGTAGCCGTTCTTCGCGAACGCCTTGCCTTCCTGGAGCGGGCGGTACATCATCACGTCAATCTCGTCGCTCCCTGCGTTGAGCTTGACGTTGTACTGGTCCGAGAGCTGGTCTTCGCCGAGCTGGGTCAGTTCCACCTTGAGCCCTGAGGACTTCTCAAATTCCGGGATGGCGGCCTTGATGCCTTCGGTCCAGACGTGGTTTGCGAGAGTTACCCGGACGATGCCGGATTCCTTGGCGTCGCTGCTGCCGCTGCCGCCACCGCAGGCGGTGAGCCCCATGGAAAGTGCCGCGGCGACTGCCGCGTACTTCATTACTGAACGTCGCTTCATGACGACTCCCTTGCTTCGAGGCTGACGTCACTGTCCAGCCGTCCACAAATGCATCTTTACATCTGCTCTGGAAGAGAGCATAGGTAAATAAGGCAGACTTAAACAACCCCATTTGGTAGCCAGTATGATTTATTTATGAAAACCCCAAAGGCGGAGTCCCCTACCGACCGGCATACCGCGTTGGTCCAGAGTTTGGGACTCGCCATCGCCGAGGGGACACTCGCGCCGAATTCGGTGGTGCGGCTGGACGAGCTGGAGGCGCAGCACAAGGTATCCCGCTCGGTGGTCCGGGAAGCGGCCCGGGTTCTGTCTTCCAAAGGCATGCTGGCATCCCGCAGGCGGTTCGGCACCGTGGTGCAGCCCGAAGAGGCCTGGAACCTTTACGATCCCCAGGTGATCCGCTGGCGGCTGGCCTCGTCCCGGCGGCTGGAGCAGCTTCAGGCCCTCAACGAACTCCGCGGCGCGATCGAACCACAAGCTGCCCGGCTCGCGGCCGAGCGGGCCTCCTGGGATGCCGGCAGCGATCTTGTCTCACTGGCTGCGCGGTTATGGGCCGCGGGCCAGCGCGGAGAGCAGGAGGAGTTCCTCCGGCTGGACGTGGAGTTCCATGCCGCCGTACTCAAGGCTTCCGGCAACGCCATGTTTGCCCAGCTCCAGAATCTTGTGGCCGAGGTCCTCACCGGCCGGACGGAACACGGCCTGATGCCAGATCTGCCGCACCACGAAGCACTTCAGCTTCACGTTGACGTGGCCAGCGCCATCCAGCGCGGTGAGGCCGACGCCGCCCATGCCGCCATGAGCAGGATCATGGAACAGTTCGCTGAGGAGGTGGGCCATATCTGGTCCAAGCACCATCAAGGCGTGACGCCGGATGCTTTCCCGCAACACACAACAGAGGCCGACGGCGCCCCCCAATTGCCGCCGTCGGCCTCCCTTTCCACCACCGACAGCTAGAACGAACCCGTGGTGAACTGCCACGTCTTCGTGGCCAACTGATTCCCTGCGAGGTCGCGGATGGACGTCCCGCCGCCGGTTACGGTCACCGTGTATTTCGTCTTGGCTGCCAGGGTGTTCTGCGGGTCCAGGATCCACTGATTGGTGGTGCCGTTGCGGAAGACGGCGGCCGTGACCACTGCCCCGGTGTAGGCGTTCTTCACCGTGAACGTGGCGGCGCTGACGCCCTGGACCGGCTCGCTGAAGGTCACCGAAAGGTTGTTGTTCCGCCGGACCAGGACGGAGTTGCTGCCCGGCGTGAACCCTGTGACCGTGGGCGCCGGGCCGGTTGTGAACGTCCAGCTCGTGCTGGCCAAGGGCGTGCCTGCGGTGTCTCGGATGGCGGTGGCGCCGCCCACCAGCGTGGCAGTGAAGGTGACATCCGCGGCCAGGTTGGCGGTGGGATCGAGGGTGGCCGTTTTGGTTGTCGCGTTGTAGCTGACCGTTGCCGGGACTGCGGTGCCGGCGGCGTTCCGGAGCGTAAATGTTCCGGCACCAACACCCTGGACGGCCTTGCTGAACGTGGCCGTCACATTGCTGGCCACGGGTACCGCCGTCGACTGTGCTGCGGGTGATTTGGCCGTAACTGTGGGGGCAGGCGCCACGGGATCCGGTGCGGGCGCAGGTGCCGGAGCCGCCGCGGCGGCGTACAGCAGGCGGTTCGGCGTGCCGGTTCCGATGCCCGTGATGGCGCCGGCAGTGGCGTTCGAGGCCAACGACGCAGCGACCTGGGCCGGTGTAAGCGCCGGGTTCTGGGACAGCAGCAGCGCCGCGGCGCCGGCCGTGTGGGGCGCTGCCATGGACGTGCCGGACATGGAGGCGGTTGCGGTGGCCGAGCTGTACGACGCGGAGACAATGCCGACGCCGGGTGCATACAGATCCACGCAGGAACCGAAGTTGGAGAAGGAGGCCTGACGGTCGGCGGAATCACTGGCTGCCACCGTGACCGCTGCAGGTAGCCTCGCCGGCGAGCTCCCGCAGGCGTCCGCGGCAGAGTTGCCGGCGGCAACCACTGCAGTAACGCCGTCGTTAATAACACCCTGGAGCGCCGAATCCACGGCCGCGCTGGCCACTCCGCCCAGGCTCATGTTCACCACGGCTGGAGTTCCCGCAGCGTGGTTGGCGGCGATCCAGTCCAGGCCGGCAACGACGTCGGAGTTGAAGCCGGAGCCGGAGCAGTCCAGCACCCTGACGGGAACGATCGTCGCCGCCTTTGCCACGCCGTAGGTGGTCCCGGCCACCGTTCCGGCCACATGCGTGCCGTGGCCGTTGCAGTCGCCGGATCCGCGGCCATCGGCCACGGCCGTCCAGCCTGCTGCCACGCGGCCGGCAAAATCTGAGTGCGACGCGAGCACGCCGGTGTCCACCACGTACGCGCTGACTCCCGTTCCGGCGGCGGTCCACGTGTAGGAACCCGAAAGAGGCAGGGGCCGCTGGTCCACGCGGTCCAACCCCCATGGCGCGGGCTGCTGCGTTGCGGAGAGTGTGATGGGCGCATCCACCTCAACCGACGCGACGCCCGCCTCACGGGACAATGCCGCGGCTTGCGCCGGCGTCGCCGTGACCACGGCGCCGCGCAGGGCGTGCGAAAAGGAGCGGCCGACGCCGATGCCCTGGGACTTGAGGCGCGCCGCCTCGGCCGGGACGTCCGTTTCCGCGGTGAAGCGGACCAGGTAGCGGACGCTTGCGTCGTTGCCGGCCGGGGCAAGGGGCGGTGCAACGGCGGCGGCGGGCAGGCCAGATGCGGTCAGGGCCACCGCAGATATCAGCATGGCGGCAGCGGGCAGCACAAAACGGAAGGTGCGCATGGCGGGGTCCTAATGTGACGGTCTGGATTGATGCTGGCGGCAACAAATCCCCGCCTATCACCAGATTAGGAGCCCGCCACGCGCCGCGGCCGGGAATTGAGCCGATCCTGCGCCAACCTTTCGGCGCCTGCGGAATTCTTGAGGGACCGCCCTCCCCCGCCTACCCTTCCGATCAGCCTTCCGCGCCTCAGTCTTCCGTGGGCGTGGTCCTGTTGGAGTGGTAGGTCCGCCACGTGTGTTCAGGCTCGTAGCCCAACAGGCGCCGGGCCTTGTCGATGGACAGCAAAGTCTCGTGTTCGCCCAGCTCCTTGGTCACGGTGACGTTGGGGAATACCTCCGCGGCGAGGCTGGCGCTGGAACGCGTCATGACAGTGTCCGCGTTCGCGATGATGAAAGCCTGGAACCCGGGCTGGCCGTTTTCCAGCGCACGGGCCACAGCCTGTGCGCCGTCGCGCCCGTCGATGTAGCCCCAGAGGTTCCACTTCCGCGCATCGGCGTCCGAATCGAACGACGGGAACCGTTCGTAGTCCTCAGGATCCATGACGTTGGAGAACCGCAGGCCCGCAATGCTGAGCTCCGGATCCCAGCGCGTCAGCTGGATCGCCATCTGCTCCTCGAGGTGCTTCACGAGTGAGTACGTGCTCTCCGGCCGGGCCGGGTATTCCTCATCCACCGGGATGTAGGGCGGGTCGACGTCGAACGGCAGTCCCAGCACCGTCTCGCTGGAGGCGTAAACCACCTTCTTGATCCCGGCCCGCCGCGCCGCCTGGAAGACGTTGTAGGTCGAGAGCATGTTGTTCTCGAAGGTGGCGGCATCCGGGATGATGCCAGGCGCCGGAATGGCTCCCAGATGGACGATTGCGTCGAAGCCGTCATGCCGGTCGTCGAGACCCAAGAAGACGTCAAGGACCTGGCCATAGTTGCGCAGGTCCACGATGGCCAGCCCGGGGCTCCTTTCCCCGGCCCGGTCCAGGTTCAGCACCTGGTGGCCGTCGTCGGTCAGCCTGCGGACCACATGCCGTCCCAGTTTTCCGCTGCCGCCGGTCACTGCAATTCTCATGGCGACACCCGGGTGGCCAGGAACTTTTCGACGGCGCCAATGGCACGTGTGGTGATGGCACTTGGGTCACCGCTGCCATCCACCGAAACCAATATGCCCCGGCCGGCGTAGACCGCCACGACCTCGTGGGTTTCGCGGTGGTAGAGGTCCAGCCGGTGCCGGAACACTTCGATGGTGTCATCCTTCCGGCCTTGTTCCTTGGCCCGCCGCAGCATCCGTTGCTCCAGTTCGGAATCCGGTGCGCGGAGTTCCACCACCGCGTCGAGGCGGTGGCCCTGGGACGCCAGTATGTTGTCCAGTTCCATGATCTGGGGAGCTGTCCTGGGGTATCCGTCCAGCAGGAAACCGGGCTGCAGATCGGCGTCGAGGAGCCGGTCCTTGACCAGGGCGTTGGTGAGATGGTCCGGGACAAAAGCGCCGTCGTCGAGATACTTGGCGGCCTCTACGCCCAGCGGCGTCTCGTCGCTGACGTTGATCCGGAAGATTTCGCCCGTGGATACGGTCGGAATGCGGAAGTGCTTGGCGATCTGCACCGCTTGGGTGCCTTTCCCTGAGCCCGGCGGCCCGATGATGAGGAGTCTGGTCATGTTCCTGTCCCTCCACGGCGTCCCTGCCGGCTGGTCTCGGCTCCACTGTCGGCAGCGCCAACGTGTGCTTCATTCTGCCCACAAGTCGCAGCACAACGCCAGCCTCCGGGAGGGCACCTGGAGGCTGGCGTTGGATTGGGGGGAGTTAGAACTTGGAGTTCGTCCCGGCAATTTGCGCGGCGGACAATGGATTGCCAGCGATGTCCGCGATCCCGGCGTCGGGGGTGTAGTTGGGTCTCACGTTGCCATTCACGTCCAGGGGCGAGCCGGTACCGGTACCGAGCGTAATAGTGAGTTGATTCGCTGTTACGTTCCATGAAAGGGATGATCCGGCGAAGGTCAGCCCGCCTGTCCCCGCATAGTTGCCGACAAGCCCGACTTTCCCGACCCTCAGAGTTGTACAGCCGTCCGCTGTTAGGCGGAGGACGTCATCGGAACCCACGGTAACAAGCACTTGGTTCACCGACTGGCTGCCGCCGGCCGCGGACCAGCCGCTGCAGATTGTTGACGGGTCAAGCGCCTCGTTGAACTTGAGGAAAATCTTGTCCCCCAGATCAATGATGCCGCTCGTTCCGCCGTTTTCGAGGCTAACCGTGGAAGCAATTGGCACGGAGACGTCCTTGGTGCGCGTCACTATTCGGGGATCACTCACATTACCTGCCGCATCCTTGGCGGTGGCAGTGTAGGTGACGGCTCCTGGGCTGAAGGCCGTGAGGTTGAAATCGGCTGTGGTCCAGTCTCCGCTCTCGGTGGCAGCGACCGTCTTGGAGACAGGAAGCGAACCGGACCCCGAAACAGTAACTGTCACCGATGAACTTGGCTCGGCGGTGCCACGGACTGGGACGCCTGAAACGTTGAGACTATTGACGTATGCGGGTGCGATGATCAACGGCGGGTCCGGCTTCGTCGTGTCGGCGACGAAGACTCCCACGCTGCGGGCAGACTCCGGCGCCGCCCATGAGCCGAGCACAGGTGTAACCGTGTAATACCAGGTGCCGGAAGGCAAGGCAGCCTCGCTGCAGCTCAGCGTGGAGACTGTTCCGGCGCAGGTTCCGACGGCGGCAACCTTGTCGCCGGTCGCCGCCGAGTAGCGGGCAACGGTGTAGCCGGAGACAGCCCGGCCCGCCGTCGTCGTGCTTTTCGCCCAACCGAGGGAGGCGGCACCGGCGGAACCTGAGGCCAAGGGTGCTTCCACACCAAGGATGGAGTCAGCCTTGGCGCCACCGTTGGTGCTGCTGAGCGTCTGCCAATAGGCGCTGGCCGCAGGCCCGCCCCAGGAAATAACAAGGGCTGCTGCGAGAACTCCGGCCAACCGGGCCTTACGCTTCTGCGGTGTCTGGATGGGTCGGCTCATTTCCGTGCCTCCAAGGTGACGGGCAGGCCGAACGTCGCGCCCTGGCAAAGTGACGGGGAGTCCAAGGACATGGCGGCAGCGCCCGGCAGCGTGATCACAATGGATGAGTTCGGGGGAATGGTGACCACCGGGTTTAGCGGGGCGGCAGGACTGGTGAAGGTTACTCCGCTGCAGGCAGAGTGGTTCGCGTCGACCGTCGCGGCCCCGTTGCCGCGGATGGCGTAGACCTGCACGGCGTGGCCGTTGGGGTTGTGTGCCCGGACGGCAACATCGGCGGTGCCGCCCGGGACAAGGGTGTTCTGCGGGCTGTCGCCCGCCACGAGGGCCTCTACGGTGACGGTGGCCATGCTGCCGTTGGTGGCGGCACCGGATCCGGCACCCACCGTGGCCCAGTAGGCGTACGCTCCGCCCACTCCCGTGGCGAGGCAGAGTGCGACGGTTGCTGCCGCAGTCTTGGCAGCCAGCCGTCGGGACGTCTTTTCCGGTGTGGCGGACATGTCAGTTCCCCTCCCCTGCTCCGGAGTAGGCGAGCTGGAGCGTGGCGCCCTTGCAGCCGTCCTGGTTCAGTGCCGTATCCTGCATGGCGATTTGGGGCCACTGGGCCGAATCCGGGTTGAGCGACTGGAGCGTTTTGGACCCCGCAGGAACCGTGAGCGGATAGGCCCCGCTGTAAGTGGTCACCACGTAGTCTGCCGTTGTACAGGGGAGCCCCGCCGCAACGGCAGCCTGCGTCCGGGTGATCCCGGCGATTGAGACCGACAGGCTGGACAGTGCCAGGCCCTTGTTGTTGGGGTTGGAGAAGGAAAGATTCAGCGGAATCTTGGCGCCCGGCGTGAGCGGGGTTCCGAGGTTCCCGGAAATGCTGAAGGTCTTTTTGGACGACTGGACAAAGAGCTGGACCACGACGCCGGCCGCCTGGCTGGCGCCGGCCGCGGTGGCAATAGTCAGGTCCGACTTGCCCTCCGGTGTGGTGGCCGCCGTCGTTACGGTGAGCACCACTGTGGCGGTTTTACCGGAACCCAGCGTCACCGACGCCGGTGCGAAGGCCGCCGTCGTACTGGCCGGCAGGCCCGAAACAGTGGGGGTGACGCTGCCGCTGAACCCGTTGGTTGAGGTCAGGGACACCGAATAGCTGACCGGGTCGCCCCGGTCAACCGTCCGGCTGGAGGGATTCACCTGGATGGTGACGCCCTTTGTGTTGTTGCCCTGGCTCCCGCCCTGGCTGGCCGCGAAGATGGTGCCCGCCGAAACGAGCATCACCACAAGACCCACCAGCAGCACCTTCGCTGCCGTGGTGGTTCTTCGCATGGCTGTGCGGAAATACCCAGTTTCATTCTGCACGTTCAGCCCTTCTGACCTGATCTGCAATGGGCGGGAGGAGGTGGTATTCGCCGGCGGGGAGGTTCTGCTCCTCCCCGCCGACGACGCTTCTTAGACGCTGCCCACGGTGATGGTCACGACGGCACCCTTGCAGAGGCTCTGATCGACCTCTGCGAGGTCGTTGAACGTCAGGGTTCCGCTGCCCACGGACGTGCCGGTCGCGCCCTTCGCGACGGTGGTGTTGCTGGTGTCCGCGGTGACCTCGAACCATTCGGTATTGCAGCCCACGATACTGGTGCTGGTTACCTCAGCGGTCAGAACCCCCACCTTGGTGCTGGTGTTCGGGTCGGCGTTGTCAGCCGTGTACGCCACCGTGCGGAAGTCTCCGGGGGCAAGGCCGCCGTCGAACGTTGCGTACAGGGTCACTGTGCCTTCGCCTGCCGAGTTGGTCGCCTCACCTGAACCTTCGCCCGTGGTGGTCCAGTAGGCGTAGGCAGCGCCGCCGCCGCCGGCTACCAGTGCCAGGGCACCGGCTGCTGCCAGGACCTTGTTCTTCTTGGTCATTTTGCGCATGAGAGAGACTCCTTTGGGCTGGGGGTAAAGACAGATGCTGAGACGCACAGCCATCGGGAACCACTAAGGGACCTTGCTTCCGGCTGATCGATGACGCCCATACTTCCCGGCGCTGGTGATCCCATCAACGCGTAGCAGTACTGGACTTTTGCGGGTCTCCCCGGCTACGACCTCTTGGATGAGGGGCAGGGTACTCAGTTTTGGTCGACGAGGCGTGAGGTGTCCGATGTGCAAGGACTCTTCGTGTGGGCGCTCGGCAACCCACCGCTCTCCTTGTAGTTTCAAACCCAGAGGCCTCACTGCCGGATCCTCCGGCGGTGCCACCCGCGCGGTAAGCAGGTAGTACTTGAGTCCTCCCTGGCCTGGCCGCCTTGTGGCGCTTCCCAAGGCGCTGGCCTGTATATACTTCTGGATATCGGTTTAGCAGCAGGCCGTTGGACAGTTCGTCGATCCAGCGACCGTCGCCACCCTTTTGCCACTACGGCGGGTTGTGCGGAGGGTTGCCGGCTCCTTTGACCTGAGCGAATGGCACTAAGAACCGTGGCCAGCGAGTCAACAGCAAAATCAGCTACATCAATCACCGAGCACCTCCACGAAGAACTCCTCAACAGCTCCGATGTGGAGGAGTTCCTGGATGAGCTCGCCCGGGTATCGGCCCGCAATCTTTCCGAACCCGGCGACGAAGTGCTGTGCGGCATCACTCTCCTGCGTCAGCGCAAGGCGGCCACCATTGCCAGCAGCGGCGCCGCTGCCCGCGCTGTCAGCCAGATTGAATACCAGTCCGAGCAAAGCCCCGGCATGGCTGCCTCGCTGGAGCAGGTGACGGTCCATGTTCCTGACGTGAAAGACGAAGCGCGCTGGCCCGAATACTGCGAAGCCGTCCTGGACCAAGGCATCCGGTCAGTCCTGGCCATCCCGTTCCGGCTGGAGGGGGAAACCAAAGCCACCCTGCTCCTCTACTCCCACCGGACCTCCCGCTTCGAAGGCCGCGTCCTGAAGGCTGCGGAGGATTTCGTCCGCCAGACCTCCCTGGCCCTGCGGCTTGCGGTGCGTTTCGCGCATTACAGCGAGACTGCGGCGCATCTGCGTGCCACCCTCGAATCACGCACGGTGATCGACATGGCGGTGGGCATCATCATGGCCCAGAACCGGTGCAGCCAGCAGGACGCGTTCGAGCTCCTCAAAGCGGCGTCCAGCACCCGTAATTCCAAGCTGCATATCGTCGCCGCGGCCGTGGTGAATGCGCTGGGCCAGGGGCCCGCCCGGACTCATTACGACGGCTGAACCGGCCCCCCGCAGAGGGGTTCAACGAGGTGTCCGCTGAGGTGACCGGCGGGCGGTTTGCGGAATATGTCATTGTGACGCTCTTCGGCCCACCGGCCCCGTACACTGGTGGCAAGGTTGGCTGAGGGGCTTTCATGGAAACAAAACGCATCTGTCTTGTCATCGAGGACAACGATGACATCCGCGGTCTGATCACGGTGGTCCTGACCCGCGCAGGCTTTTCCGTGCGTTCGGTGGCCAACGGCGCCGAAGGAATTGCCGCGGCCGCGGACCCATCGGTTTCGCTGATCACCCTGGACCTTGGCCTGCCGGACATGGACGGGCACGTCGTAGCCCGGGCAATCCGTGCGTTAAGCACTGCTCCCCTGCTGTTCCTCACGGCCAGGTCCGAGGAGGACGACATCCTGGCCGGAATGGCCTCCGGCGCTGCCGCCTACCTGACCAAGCCGTTCCACCCCAAGGAACTGCAGGAGCTCGCACTGCAACTCTGCCCGGCGGATGCCCCCGCCCGCCAGCAGTCGACGCCGCAACGGCAGCAGTAAGCCGCCCGCCTCCGCTACTCCAAGCCCAGCACCGGCGCGAATTCGCTGGAGAGCTGCCCGTTTCGCCCGGAGCCTTCCGGCATGCGGGACGCTCTCCAGCGACTTCGGCGCCGTCGGCCAGCACTGCGCACCGTTTCACAGGCGCGGCACAACTTCGGCAAATCGAAGCGATAGCTTGGTTGCCTACGAACGAGGCATGACTCCTCTCAAGAACAAACCACGCAAGGGCAGCCGCAGGACGACAGCGCGTAGACCTGAGAACCTGGCGGAACTCGATCCGAAACTACCCCAGCTCCAGCTTCAGGCATTCAGGTCCGAGCGCCGGGACCAGGATCCGGGCGTGCTGCACCAGTACCTCGCGGGGATGGGTGCCTTCGACGCAGATGGCAACCATGCCCGCGGCAGCTACGGCTCCCAGGCCCGGCAGCGAATCCTCAAACACGACAATGCGGGCAGGGTTCTCCAGCCCCAAAGCGGCGGCAGCGCGCTGGAAGCCTTCCGGATGCGGCTTGCCCTCCGAAACATCCTCGTCCGTCACGACGACGCCGAACAGGTCCAGCAGGCCCGCCCGTTCCAGGGCAGGTAGTACCTGCGGCCTGCTGGCCCCTGTCACAACGGCCAACTTCAGTCCCGCGGCGTGAAGGGCGCGGACCAGCTCACAAGCGGCCGGCCGGATCAGGCTCTCGCGTGCCACCCGGGCATTGTAGGACGCGTCGATGAGGCCCATGAACTCCTCCACCCTGCGCGCCGGTCCGGAGGCCAGTGCCAGGATCGATGCCATGATTTCGCGGTCGCTGCGGCCAGCCAGGTCATCTTGGTATTGCCGTTCGGTGATGGTGACGCCGCACTCGGTGTGAGCCAGTTCGACGAACAGGTCCCGTAGCACGCTCTCGTCATCGGAGAGCGTGCCGTTGAAGTCAAAGAGCGCGCCATCGAAGCTGGCAAGGGTTGATGGCGTGCTGGCGGCGGCTGCGCCCATGGTGTGGTTCCTATCTGCGGAAAGGCTGCGCGGCGAAGGCAAATCAGGCGGTGCGACCGCCGTCCAATGCACCCCGCGGCAAGCAAGTTCGGTCTAGACCATCAGGGTCCATGTGACAGTGTAGCCGGGTGATTGGCCGCCGGTGGACACCGCTGGCTGGAGGTCGGCTGGAGGTCGGCCGGAGGCCGGCGCTCGAATGGACCTATGCTTGGTTCCGGGGCCACTAGGTTCACTGGAGGCCTCGGCGGGGCGGTATGAAGGAGTCGAAAATCAACAGCGACGAGTTGCTGGAGCAGGCGCAGGACCTCAGCTTTGATCCGTCCCTGCCGGCCCACCAGGTGGTCCGAGGCTGGCTGCTTGGATTGATTCTTGGCGGCTCACTGCCCCCGGGCAGCAAGCTTCCCGCTGAGCGGCAGCTGGCAAGCGCGCTGGGCATCAGCCGGATGACGCTCCGCCAGGCGCTGGACGCCCTGCAGCACGAAGGGCGCCTCAACCGCGCTGTTGGCGGCCGGGGCGGATCCTTCATTGCGGAGCCGCGGGCCTCGGTGGATATCTCGAACCTGATGGGACTCAGTGCGCAGTTGCTCAAGAGTGTCCACAGCGCCTCCTCTCGCCTGCTTGACGCCCAAACCCGCCCCGCCAGCAAGTTGGTCGCGGAGGCCCTGCAACTGCCGCCCGGCGCCGAAGTCCATAGGATCCGCCGCCTCCGGTACGCAGCGTCGACGCCGGTGGTCCTTGAGGATTCGCACTTCCCTGCGCATCTGTTCCCAGGGCTGCTCGGCCGGCAACTCACTGGCTCCATGTATGCCGTCATGGGTGAAGAATTCGGCCTGGCGCCGTTCTCTTCCGTCGAGGAACTGAACCCTTCCGTGGCCGGCGAGGCGAATTCGAAGTTGTTGGAAATCAGCCCCAGCGCCCCCGTGCTGACCATCAAGAGAACCGCACTCTGCGAAGACGGCCGGCCGGTGGAGTACTCGGAGGATGTTGTCCGCACTGACCGGCTGCGGATCATCGTCTCCGGCCGCGTGGATCCCGCCGGGCGGTAGCTGGCGAAGGTCCACTGCGGTGGCGCGGCCCGCTTCCTGGCCGCCAGATGAATTTATGGTCTAGACCATAGTTCATCTGCATGACACTTTGCCTTCATCAGGAAGCAACATTGCGCTGCGACGTTGGAGTCTCCACGCTGGCCTCTGCGCCACCTAGAAATCTGGAGAACACCAATGAATCCCCAAGCCATTTCGTCGGCTTCACCTTCGTTAGCAGTCTCCCGCCGCGGACTGATGCGCGGCGCACTGGGGTTGGCAGGCCTTGCCGCAGTGGGCGGCGCCCTGGCTGCCTGCGGCAGCACGCCCAATGGCGCCGCCACAGCAGGAACCAACCTGGCTGAGATCATCGCCGGCGCCCAGAAGGAAGGCAAGGTCCAGCTCATCGCCGTGCCGGGGGACTGGGCCAACTACAAGGGCCAGTTCGAGGGCTTCAAGAAGAAGTACGGCATCGAGACCCCGGTCGCCAACCCGGACGCCTCCAGCGCCGATGAGCTCACGGCGGTGAAAAACCTCAAGGGGCAGGACACCCAGCCAGACGTGATTGATATCGGCTACTCCTTCACCAAGCCCGCCATCGACCAGAAGCTGATCGAGGCCTACAAGCCGAGCAACTTCGAGGAGATCCCGGCCGACTTGAAGGACCCCGACGGGATGTGGGTCGGGGCGTACTACGGCGTGGTCCAGATCGGCACCAACACCACGATCGTCGAAAGCCCCAAGTCCTGGGCCGATCTTCTGGACCCGAAGTACAAGGGCAAAATCGCCCTCCCCGGTGATCCCCGCAAGGGTGCCTCGTCCATCGCGGCCGTCTACGCGGCGGCGCTGGCGCACGGCGGCAGCCTGGACAACATCCAGCCGGGCATCGACTTCTTCGAAAAGCTGGCCAAATCCGGGAACCTGGCGAGCATCACTTCTCCCGTCTCGGCACTGAGCACCGGCCAGGCCGCCGTCGTCTTCGACTGGAACTACAACTTCCTGGGCATGGCAGGCGAACTGGCGAAATCCGGCGCCAAGCTGGAAACCCAGGTGTTCTCCGAAGGTGTCTTTGGCAACTACTACGCCCAACCCGTCACCACGAAGAGCCCCCGGCCCAACGCCGCGCGACTTTGGGTGGACTGGCTGACAAGCGACGAAGGTTCCGAACAGTTTGCCCTGGGAGGCGCCGTGCCTGCGCGGTTCGTCCAGCTCAAGGCTGCAGGCAAGCTCTCGGCTGAAGCGCTCGCCAAGCTGCCCAGCGCGGACGTGATTGCCAAGATCAAGTTCCCGACGATTGCCCAGGGGGCTGCGGCCAGCGCCCTGATCGTCGACCAGTGGGGCCAGAAGGTCGCCGCGCTGTGACGCTCCAAGCCGAACGCGCCTTGGGCGCAGCTGGTCCGGCGCCGGCGGGACGTGAACGTCCCGCAGCGCCGCGGCGCGGGCGTGTCCGCACGGCTGGCTGGCTGGGGGCCCTGCCGTACCTGCTGTTCCTGGCGGTTTTCCTCGTTGCTCCGATTGCCACCAACATTTGGGCCAGCTTCCACGTGGACGGGAACCTTTCGCTGGCCTCCATGGCCAAGCTTTTCGAGCCGCAGTACCGGGATGCGTTCATGCAGACCATCCAGCTTTCCCTGCTGACCGCCGGGGCCGGCGGCGTGCTGGGGCTGATCCTGGCCTGGGCCCTGGCCACCTCCGAGCGGCCCAAATGGCTGCGGAACCTGGTGCTCTCCTTCTCGGCAGTGGCGTCCCAACTGGGCGGTGTGGCACTGGCCTTCGCATTCGTCGCCGCCATCGGGGTCCAGGGCCTGGTGACCCGGATGATTCTCAGCCTGACCGGCTGGAATCTCAGTGACAGCATCCAGTTGGCATCCTTTTGGGGCATTGCACTGGTCTACCTCTATTTCCAGATCCCGCTGATGGCCATCTTGATGCTGCCGGCCTTCGGAGCCCTGAAGAAGCAGTGGTCCGAGGCCGCTTACAGTCTGGGCGCCAGCCGCTTCCGCTACCTCAGGGACATTGCCTTCCCCATCATGTGGCCGCCCATCATCGGTGCGCTGCTTCTTCTGTTCGCCAATTCCTTCAGCGCCTATGCCACCGCCTATGCACTGGCCGGTGGCCGGGTCAACCTGGTGCCGATCCTGATCGGATTCTTCGTCTCAGGCAACGTGATGACCGACGACAGCTTCGCCGCCGCCTTGGTCACGGGCATGATCGTGATTGTGGTGGCTTCCATGGGCCTGCGGACACTGCTGGAACGGAGGAGCAACAAATGGCTGCGCTAGACGCCCCCGCTGGATCGAAGCCCCCGTCGGGGCGGCGCCGCCCCGGTACTCGGGGAACGGCCCAGGCGACTATCTTTTCCATCGCGCTAATCCTTTTTTTCACGCCGTTGGTAGCCTCCGCGGCCTTCGGCTTCACGCTGCCGGGCAAGGGATTCACCTTGGATTCCCTCGACGTCGCAGTGCAGAACACCAATTTCCTGCCGCAGCTGTCCACCACCCTTCAGTTGGCGGCGCTCAGCACCCTGGCCTCGCTGCTTCTCCTGGTGCCGACCCTGCTCTTCCTGCACCTCCGTGCACCCAAGATGCTGCCGCTGACCGAATGGCTCTCCGTGGTCCCGTACGTGGTGCCGGCCATTGCCCTGGTGAGCGGCGCCAACCTGTTCTTCCGCAACGTGGCCCCCAGCCTTCTAGTCGGTACCTATTCGCTGGTGCCGTTCTACATGGTGCTGACCCTGCCGCTGGTGTACCGGACGCTTGATGCCGGCATCCGTGCCTTGGACATCAGGACCCTGTTCGCGGCCAGCGCCAGCCTGGGAGCCACGCCCCTGCAGACCCTGGTCCGGATCATTCTGCCCAATCTGCGCGCCGCGATGCTGGGGGCAAGCCTCCTGTCCTGCGCGCTGGTGCTGGGCGAATATGCACTGGCCAGCCTGCTGCTGCATTCAACGTTCCCGGTGTTCATGGTGGAGGTGGGCATGAACCAACCGCGCGCCGCTGCAGCCTTGTCCTTCTTGTCGATCGTCGCCACCTGGTTGTTACTTGCGGCGCTCTCCGGGGCGTCAGCCAAGCGGATCAGGAAACGCAGCTCCACTCGCTCCAAAGGGCAGGCTTCCAACGGCCTGCAACTCCAAGAGTCCGCCCCCGCGGGGCCATGCTCCGCTACGAAAGGAATATCCCGATGACCCGGGACGCAGCTGAAGTTTCATTGACCGGAATCAGCAAGAGTTTTGGCGGACGGTTGGTGCTGGACAAGCTGGATCTGACCCTCGACGGCGGAGAGCTCCTGGCACTGCTGGGACCGTCCGGGTGTGGCAAGACCACCATACTGCGTGTCCTGGCCGGCCTGGAATCCCCGGATGCCGGAACGGTGCGGATTGCCGGCCGGAACGTGACCCATACCAACGTGCGCAACCGTGGCATCGGAATTGTGTTCCAGGCCTACAGCCTGTTCCCGCACATGACAGCCTTGGAAAACGTCGCCTACGGACTCCGGATCAGGGGGGCAGGCACGGGCAAACGCACGGCGCGGGCCACGGAACTTCTCGAGACGGTCGGACTTGGCGAACATCGGGACAATTTCCCCTCACAGCTCTCCGGGGGCCAGCAGCAGCGCGTTGCCCTGGCCCGAGCACTGGCGATCGAGCCGCGCGTGCTGCTGCTTGACGAGCCGCTCTCCGCACTTGATGCCCAGGTACGAGTGCATCTGCGCGACGAAATCCGGCGGATCCAGACACAGGCAGGAACCACCACGCTGCTGGTGACCCACGACCAGGAAGAAGCCCTGACCGTGGCCGACCGCGTTGGCGTGATGCTCAACGGCCGAATCGAGCAGCTGGGCACACCGGAGGATGTCTACCAGCGTCCCCGGACGGCCTTCATTTCCGAGTTTGTCGGAGCCGTGAACCGCATACCGGCGGATCGGTTTGGCGCCCAGGTGCTGGTTCTGGGCCAGCGCATGGCCATATCCAACGCGGCCCCGGAGGCTTTGCCGGCCACGGAATTGGAGGCCCTGGTGCGGCCGGAGGACCTCGTGCTGAGGGCCACGGGCGATGGGCCAGGCGTCATCAGGTCACTGGTGCTGCGCGGCGCCGTGACAAGTGCGAATGTCTCGCTTGGCGGCTCCCTGCTGCGCGTGGACCTGCCCTCGCATGAGGCGGCCAACTTCACCCTTGCCCAGCGCGTGGACGTCTCCCCCAGGCACAACATTGCGCTGGTGGATGGGGTCCGCAACGGTGCCGAGGCCACGGAAGAGGTCGCTGCGTGAGCCCGAAGATTTGCCTTGTGGGCATCGACGGGCTGCGCGTGGACCTGGCCCGGGGCAGCGGCCTGATGCCAACCCTAGATGCGGTGATCGCTGACGGGGTCTTCAACGAGCTGCGCATGGAGGTGCCGACGCTGTCCGGACCCGGCTGGTCCACCCTGCTGACCGGCCGTCCCCATGCCGATCATCAGGTCAAGGACAACCACTTCGTGGGCCATGCCCTGCTGCATTGCCCGGATTTTCTCAGCCAGGCCTACTTTGCGGACCAAAGCACCACCACCCTGGCCGCAGGGGGTTGGCCCCCGCTGGTGGACCCGTCGGGTATCGGTCCCGTGATCTGGGAGCGGCGCGAGCAGCAGCGCTCCGGGCAGCATCGGGTGATTGCCCGCGACGGCGAGACCTACGGCTACAAACTCGTCGATGCCGAGATCGCAGACCATGCGGTCGATGCGATTTCCGGGCGGGGGCCGGACCTGTCCTTTGTCTACTTCTGCGACGCCGACGACGAGGGGCATGTCTACGGGCCGCACACACCGGAGTATGCGGCAGCCATGGGCCGGGTGGACAACCATCTTGCGCGGATCCGGTCCGCTATCCGGCACAGGGTGGAGGTTCTGGGCGAGGACTGGTTCATGGTGCTGACGACTGACCACGGGCACCTGGATGAGGGCGGACACGGCGGTGACAGCCAGGTGGAGCGGACATCCTTTGTGGCAACCACCCGCTTCGGCGGCTCCCTGGCGGACTGGCCCGCCCAGCTGACACCCAGCCAGCTTGCCCCCCTGCTGCTGAGCTGCCTCTCCGCCTAAAACTTTCTCGGCGGCGGGGCTTCCGATGTCCTGCGAGTGACGGACTCATCCATGGACAGACAGGTCCGGGCAGCCCTTCTTGCCGTCGCTGGGTGCCGTCGGCCGGCCTGTGGCGGGACGCCTTCATTGGGGTCGGTGAGAGAGCGTCCGGGATTTTCCTGCGGGACGTGAGAGAGCGTCCGGGGGTGGGGAGGGGGGCGGCATTTTTGGTCCTGTGAGCTTTCCGGATATCGGCGCATACTTGAACGCACAGGCCACGCCATGGGAGGACACCATGAAGTTTCTCGGAGCACTTATTGTCATCTGGCTGATCATCGGAGGAATTGCCGCCTGGCAGCGCGGCTATTTCGGCGGGGCTCCAGGGTCCTGCGCCGCGGCGGGAACGGTGGCCGTGACCATCGTCGCCGGGCCCTTGAACTACCTGGGCGTCAACCCGCAGGTCAACTGCGAGCTGCCCCAACCCACCCAGTAGCCACATCCTTGGTGCCCCGGCGGGCGGTCCCTAGAGTAGGGAATGCCGGGCGCTGGCTTTTGCTTGCGCCCGAAACTGATCCCGAAGCTTCGAAAGGACCGCCGAGATGGCATTCGTCACCGTTGGAACCGAGAACAGAACCGATACCGAGCTCTACTTTGAAGACCACGGGAGCGGCCAGCCCGTTGTCCTGATCCACGGCTACCCGCTGGACGGATCCTCCTGGGAAAAGCAGACCACCGCCCTTCTGGAGGCCGGCTACCGCGTGATCACCTACGACCGCCGCGGCTTCGGCAAGTCCAGCAAGACCACCAGCGGCTACGACTACGACACGTTCGCCGCCGACCTCAAAACCCTCCTGGAATCGCTGGACGTCCACAACGCCGTGCTGGTGGGCTTTTCCATGGGTACGGGCGAGGTTGCCCGCTACCTGAGCACCTATGGCTCCGCCCGGGTGGCCCGCGCAGTGTTCCTCGGATCGCTGGAACCCTTCGTCCTGAAAACCGAAGACAACCCGGACGGCGTTCCGCAGGACGTCTTTGACGGGCTCACTGCAGCCGTCACCGCGGACCGGTACGCGTTCTTCACGGAATTCTTCAAGAACTTCTACAACACGGACACATTCCTGGGCACCCCGCGGCTCAGCCAGGAAGTCCTGGATGCCAGCTGGAAAATCGCCTCAGGAGCCGGCGCCACCGCATCCGTCGCCGCCCAGCCCACGTGGCTGACCGACTTCCGCGGGGACATCCCCCGGATCAATGTTCCCGCACTGATTCTCCACGGCACGGCGGACAGAATACTGCCCATCGATTCCACCGGGCGCCTCTTCGCCAGGGCCTTGCCCAGCGCCGACTATGTGGAGATCGACGGCGCCCCGCACGGCCTGCTGTGGACGCACGCCGCGGAAGTCAACGAGGCCCTGCTCGCCTTCTTGAAAAAGCAGACCGGATAACAAAAAAGAGTGGAGGGGCCAGGCGTTTCGCCTGGCCCCTCCACTCTTTTAAGGCTTAGTCAGCTCAAGCCCTGGCAGACTTGCCCGGCAGCGCAAGCTTGAAGACCTTCGCCCAGGACGAGCCCACCTGCTTCAGCAGCGGACCCGTGGTGTACTTCAGGCCGTAGCGCTGGCAGATCTCGCGGACCCGCGGAGCAACCTCGGCGTACCGGTTGGACGGCAGGTCCGGGAAGAGGTGGTGCTCGATCTGGTGCGACAGGTTGCCGGTCATGAGGTGCATGAACTTGGACCCGGAGATGTTGGCGGAACCGATCATCTGGCGGACGTACCAGTCGCCGCGGGTTTCGCCTTCCACCATATCCTCGGTGAAGGTGTCAGTGCCTTCCGGGAAGTGGCCGCAGAAGATCACGGCGTGTGCCCACACGTTGCGGACGGCGTTGGCGGTCAGGGTGCCATAGAGGGCCTGCTTGCCGGAACCGGTCAGCATGGCGACGGCGGGCGTGGCAGCGTAGTCCTTGGTGAACTGGGTGACCACCTTGCGGCCCAGGGCCTTGAGGTCCTTGTGCAGTGCTTCCTTGGACTTCTTGCCTGCCTGGTACTCAGCAAGCTCAAGGTCGTAAATGGCGATGCCCCATTCGAAGAGCGGGGAAAGGATAGCGTTGTACAACGGGTTGCCCAGGTTATGGGGCTTCCACGGCTGGCTCTCGTCCATACGAAGGAGGTTGTACCCGACGTCGTTGTCCTTGCCCACCACGTTGGTCCAGCGGTGGTGGAGGTCATTGTGGGTGTGCTGCCAGGCGCGCGCAGGGGTGACGAAGTCCCACTCCCAGGTGGTGGAGTGGATGTCCGGGTCCCGCATCCAGTCCCACTGCCCGTGCAGGATGTTGTGGCCGAGTTCCATGTTTTCCAGGATCTTCGCGAAGCTCAGCAGCGTGGTGCCGGTGACCCAGGCTGCCTTGTTCTTGCTGACCAGCAGTGCCGCGCGGCCGGAGATCTCCAGCCCGCGCTGGATCTTGATCATGCGGCGGATGTAGGCGGCGTCGGAGGCGCCGCGCTTGGCCAGGATTTCGTCGCGGATCGCGTCGAGTTCGCGGCCCAGCTCAGCCACCTGTTCGTCGGTAAGGTGCGCGGCGGCAGGTGGGCGGACCAGGGGGCTGCCGGACTCGGCCAGCGCTCCGGGGCGCGTCTTTGCCGCTCCGGTGGGGGCGGTGTTGCTTTCGGAGACTTTCTTGCTTTCTGAAACTACTGACATGCGGTATTGCTCCTCAGAGTTCGAGGTTGACGGGTCCGGCGGCTGCCGAGACACACGTTTGGATTAGTTGGCCGGGTTCGCCGTGGACCTCGTTGGTGCGAAGGTCACGGACCTGTCCGGCCAGGAGCGGCGTCAGGCAACTGTGGCAGATTCCCATCCGGCAGCCGCTGGGCATCAGCACCCCGGCGTCTTCGCCGACGTCGAGCAGCGGGGTATCGCCGTCGGCGTCAACTTCCCGGTCCGACGCCTCAAAGGTGACCAGGCCGCCGTCGTGCCCTACACCCCCGGCGAAGGTGGTGTTGAACCGTTCAATCATCAGGTTGCCGGGATCGCCGGCGAGCGCAACATCGGAACCGGGGGCACCGGCGGTGAGGGACGCCTGCTTCCACAGGGCCTCGGCGTCGTCCAGGAAACTGTCCGGACCGCAGGCGTAGGCGGCCCGTTCCTTCCAGTCCGGGCAGATGTCATCGAGCTCGGCCGTGTTGGTCAGGTCCATCCGGCCCTGCTCGCCGGTGTACCAGTGGGCCAGCCGGAAATTGGGGAACTGGTCAGCCAGTTCGGCGAGTTCCTCGCGGAAGAGGCTGTCGCCGGGCGTGCGGGCGGAGTGCACCAGGACGACGTCGGCATCCGGGCGGCGGGGAACAAGCGTGCGGATCATGGACATCACCGGAGTGATGCCGCTGCCGGCGGTGACCATCAGGAGCGGCCTGGGGTGCTCGGGCAGGACGAAATCGCCTTGCGGGGGCGCCAGGAAAAGGACGTCGCCCGGCTTGGTGGTCCGGACCAGGGTTCCGGAAACAGCGCCCACGTCCGTGACGGTGATGGCGGGGTCCTTGCCGGCGGGGGCGCTCAGCGAATAGGAGCGCCAGTGTCGGACGCCGTCCAGCTCAACGCCGATGCGCGCCCACTGGCCAGCTAGGTGGGAATGCCAGCCGCGGCCGGGACGGAAGAAGATGGTGGCCGACTGTGCCGTTTCCTGGACCACACGGGTCACCACTCCACGCAGCTGACGCGCGGAGAAAACAGGGTTAAAGAGCGCCAGAATATCTTCCGGTGCCAATGGCGTTGTCAGTACGGAAGCCGCCTGTGCCAGCTGACGTAGCCGGATCATGCAGTCAAACCTAAAGCGGTGCGAGCCATATGTCTCTCTCCTGACCGTTCCGCAGTCACGCAGTAATGTTTGGGCCTTAGCCCCCCAAGCCCGCTACAAGCCTAACGGCTGTGGCTTGCTGATGGTTCCCCGGGTCAGCGGGCGTCTCGGTCTTCGAATTCTTCATCAAGGTCATGGTGCCGGAACTCCGTCTCCGGATTCGGTTCGCCCTCGGCCACGTACTCATAGTCCAGTTGACGCTGCACCTGGCTGTCCAAAACCTGCAGCTCACGGTCCGGGAGGCTGGAAAGATCATCCGGGAACTCGTCTTCCGGTGTCAGGTGTAGTTTTTCGGACATGGTGAGCCTCTCTAGGCCGTGAGGAATAACCGGGCCTCAATGGCCCGCACCTTCTCAGGATATTACGTTCCGGGCGGATCACCCAGCGGAATCGGCGCCGGATCAGGAACGGGCCGGGGTCCAGCCGACGGCGGGCGCAATGTACCGGGCGATGTTTCCCAGTATTTTGGCATTAAAATCAACGCCCAGCTGGTTAGGCACTGTCACCAGCAGCGTGTCCGCGGCCTGGACCGCGGCGTCGGCCGCCAACTGCTCGGCCAGGACATCCGGAGCGCCCGCATAGGTCTTGCCAAAGCGGGCCGTCAGTCCGTCGATGACGCCCACCTGATCCCGGCTGTCCCGCAGCGCGCTGCCCGCAAGATATCTGCTGTCCTCGTCGTCCACGATTGGCAGGATGCTCCGACTGACAGAGACGCGCGGCTGGTGGCTGTGTCCTGCCGCGGCCCAGGCCTCCCGGAAGAGGTGGATTTGCTCCGCCTGCAGCTGGTCGAAGGGGACGCCGGTGTCCTCAGTGAGCAGGGTGGAGCTCATCAGGTTCATGCCCAGGCCCGCCGCCCACACGGCGGTGCTGCGGCTTCCGGCGCCCCACCAGATCCGCTCTGTGAGGCCCGGCGACTGCGGCTGGACCGGCAACAGGCCAACGGCTCCGCCGGCGTAGCGCGGGTCCGCCTCGGCCACGCCGGCGCCGCTGATGGCGTGCCGGAACTCGGCAGTGTGGCGGCGGGCCATGTCGGCGTCCGTCTCCCCTTGTGCAGGTTGGTGGCCGAAGGCGGCGGCCCCGTTCCGGGCGGGCTCGGGTGAACCACGGCTGATGCCCAGCTGCAGCCTGCCGCCGCTGATCAGATCCGTGGCGGCGGCTTCCTCAGCCATGTACAGCGGATTTTCGTACCGCATGTCGATGACGCCGGTGCCGATCTCTATCCGGCTGGTCCGGGCGGCGATGGCTGCCAGCAGCGGGAAGGGCGACGCCTGCTGACGGGCGAAGTGGTGCACCCGGAAGAAGGCGCCGTCGATTCCGAGTTCCTCGGCGGCCACCCCCAGCTCAATGCTCTGGCGCAGGGCCTCGCCGGCGGTTCTGGTGCGGGAGCCCTGGCCGGGGCCCCAGTGGCCGAAGGACAGGAAGCCGATGCGTTGCATGTTTGGCCCAACCACCCTGCGGCCGGCCGCATTCCCGGCTGGCATGATGAGCCTGTGAGTATTCCTGCTGAAGCCGTGGCGATTGCCAAAACGACCGTGCTGTTCGTCCTAGCCGCCGCTGCTGAGATAGGCGGCGCGTGGCTCGTGTGGCAGTCAGTCCGCGAGGGAAAGGACTGGTGGTGGGCAGGGCTGGGTGTGATTGCCCTAGGCCTCTATGGCTTTGTGGCCACCCTGCAGCCCGATGCCCATTTTGGCCGGATCCTTGCCGCTTACGGCGGAGTGTTTGTGGCTGGTTCGCTGGCGTGGGGAATGATCTTCGACGGTTTCCGGCCGGACCGGTGGGACGTCGCGGGCTCCGTCGTCTGCCTGGTCGGGGTGGCTGTGATCATGTTTGCCCCGCGAAACGCGGGCTGACCATGGGGACGTGACAGCGTTCGGAACTCCCAGCGGAGGTAGCCCGTACCCGCGGTTGGGAGCACAATTGATCCATCCTTTGGATGTGGATGGTGATCAGCGATGGCCACAATAATTGTGGTGGGGTCCGCCCTTTTTCTGCTCCTTGGCCTGCTGGTGGTGGTGCTGTGGGGAGGCCGCAGCATCCGTGAGCCATCCGCCTCACGACCCCACCCCTCCACGGGCACCGGCGGGCAAGAGTTCCGGACTGACGTGAAACTGAGCGGGCTGCGCCGGTTCTTCTGGTGGGCCAACGTCGTGTCCTTTTCCGCACTGGCCTCGGCGTTGCTTGCCGCCTGGCCCGGCGGGCGGCTGGTCATGCGCATTTTGGCGGACACATCCCCCGCTTCCGCACAGGGCCGGCTAACGGAGGCCCAGGCATTCGTGGGAATTCCCAGCGTTGGGGGGACCATGGCCCTGCTGTTCTTCGGTGGCCTGCCGGCCGGCTTCCTTGCCGCGATCCTGTTCCCCCTCGTGCGCCGCTGGCTTCCACGCGGACGTCTCGCCGGACCGCTGTTCGGTTTGCTCCTCCTCGTGTGGGTAGGGTCCTTGATGGATCCCCTGCGCGCGGACAACATCGATTTCAACATCGTTGGACCCGGCTGGCTGTCGGTGGCACTGTATGCCGGACTTGCCCTCCTTCACGGCTCCGTCGTCGCTGCCGCGGCAGGTTGGTGGAGTGAGCGCCTTCCGATGTGGGGCCCCGAAGCGGCTAAATTCTATGTTCCGTTGCTCGCTGGTGCCATCTTGTTTCCACCGTTCGCAGTCCTCGTCGTCATTGGGACCCTCCTCTTGTTCCTCTGGCTGAGCGTCGTTCCGGTTTCCTGGCTGAGATCCGCGCGGCCCCGCCGGACAGTGCCGGCTTGGGTGGGTGCCGGGGCGATAGTGCTGATCAGTGCCGCCGCGCTTCCTGTTTTCATCAGCGCCGTGGTTTCCATCTCGTCCAGGACCGGCTGACGCCAACGGCTAAACTGGCCCCGTGCCCAGCAACCAGACGCCGCCCAACGACCCCTTGCCGCCGTCGCGCGGAAAGATCGCCGAACGGCTGCTGCCCGGCGGCACCGAGCCGGACCCGCGCTTCACGCTGGCCAATGAACGAACCTTCCTCGCTTGGATCCGCACGGCGCTGGCGCTTCTGGCCGGCGGCATCGCCATCGAGGCCTTCACCTCGGACCTGTTCCTGGAACCGGTCCGCAAGAGCCTGGCGGTACTGCTCCTGCTGCTGGGCATGCTGCTGAGCGCCGGCGCCGCAGGGCGCTGGATCCGCGTCGAACGGAGCATGCGCAACAAAACTCCACTCCCGCTGCCGCTCATTGTGCCGCTGCTGGCTGGCGCAGGGGCACTGGCTGCCGCCG
Source organism: Arthrobacter sp. 4R501 (assembly GCF_002929755.1). Taxonomy (NCBI): domain Bacteria; kingdom Bacillati; phylum Actinomycetota; class Actinomycetes; order Micrococcales; family Micrococcaceae; genus Arthrobacter; species Arthrobacter sp. 4R501. The sequence goes on from NZ_PJIW01000002.1 coordinate 258,604, forward strand.
TCGTCCTCGTCTTTATCCTCTGGCGTTAGCCCGGTGGTCCGCACCAGGCTTCCGGACCCCGGGCCGCACGGGGATCCCGGGCTCCAGCCCGAGCGGACCACGCTGGCGTGGGGCCGGACCATGATGGCGCTGCTGACGGTCAGCGCCATCTTCCTGCGCTGGCTGCCCCACCACGGCTTCCCCATCCTGCTGCTTTTCGCCGTATCCGCGGCCGCAGCGGCGGCCATCTACCTGACTCAGCGCCGGCGGTACGGCGCCAGCGCGCGAGGAGTTTCGCGCGAAAGGGTCGACGCCGATACGTCCGCGGTGCTCTGGACCGCCTTTGCGGGTGTTGCGTTGGGCGCGCTCGGCATCGGCGTGGTGCTGGCCGGCTGATTCAGCCGCGCTACGTCAGAACATCGGCAGCAGGAAGCCCGCGATGAGCGCCACGGCACCGATCCCGGTGAGCACGCGGCCAAGCACGACGGCGGTCCGCCCCACCGGTTCGGGCGCTGCGGTCTGCCACCGTGTGGGGCGCTTGGGGTGGTAGTAGATCGGCAACGTGTCGCCCACGGCCAGGTCCTTGATGTCGTGGGGTGACATCGGGGCGTGGTGGACCTGGAACTTGCGGTCAAACCAGCGGAAGCCCGTTCCGGTAGCGTCCGCGTAGACCACAGCTTCCGCAACGTTCCAGGGGTGCACAAACCTCCGAAGGATGCCCGAGTAGAACAGCAGGGCAAGCCCCGGCGGAAGGCACAGCCAGGTCATCATTTCCAGGATGGGACCTGCCATTTCAAGCGCAGTGGGCATAGCAATGATGCTACCGGGAGTTGCGGCCCCCAGTGTGCCCCCGACCTGCGGAATCAGCCGGCGGAATCAGCCGATGGGCTCGGCCATCTGCTCCACCACGTACTGGGCATCCACGGTGGTTCCTGTCACGGGGTCTGTCATCTCCACTTTCCAGCTGCGGGCGAACTGGTTCACCCCGCCGGTCATGGCCACCGTGCCGGAAATGAGGACCGTCCCCGGCTCGTTCAGGCCGCGCTCGGTCAGCACCTCCAGCCAGTAGTCCGGAGTCAGCAGGGCTTCCAGCGAGCTGTCCTGGATCAGCGTGTCCGGTGTTTCGCCCTCGCCCACCCAGCCCTTCAGCGTGATCTGGTCCAGGTGGCCGCGCACGTCCTCCAGCCGCCACGCCTTGCGGCCCAGGACGTCCGGGCTGGCGTTCTTGCTCCAGGCCACCCCATGGACCTCAAGCTCGCGGTCCGTGTGGTCGCACGCGACCGTCAGCAGCACGCCGTCGTCCGTGATGACCAGCGCCCATTCGGCTTCCCCGGAGGTCCGGGCATGCTGCACGCGGACTTCGGAAACCTGCTGCGCCAGGTACGGCGAGACCGGGTAAAGCGCCGGGGTGGTGGTGGGGCCCGGAACGCCCAGTTCTGCCAGCTCGGCAATGTGGGCCTGCACTTCCTCCTGCTCCCGGCCTGCATATCCGGCGTTCAGGAGGTGCTTGACCTGGACTGTCCGGGTGCTGCCGTCGGGAAGTTCGAAGCTCAGAGTCGTCATGTTCTGTCCATCCTTTTGCGTGTCCTGCTGGAGAAATTTACAAACTGGAAACCGGAAACGGTGGCCAATGTACATCCAGTATGCGTAATGTATACATTTAACGCCAGCGTGACAGGCGTCACCCGTAAACATCTCGTGGAGGTCAACACCATGGCTAACGTCCCAGTTCCGGCTTCCGGCGCAGCGCCGCGTCCGGACAAGCCGATTCACCCCAAGGGCCTGTACAAGGCCTTCGCCGCCAGCCTCACCGGCACCGCCTTAGAGTGGTACGACTTCGCCGTCTACTCGGCCGCGGCCGCCGTCGTATTTCCCCTCGTGTTCTTCCCGTCTTCCGATCCCCTGACGGGCACTATCCTGGCCTTCTCCACATATGCGGTGGGCTACGTGTCCCGGCCTGTTGGTGGCATCATCTTCGGCCGTCTGGGTGACCGGATCGGACGCAAGAAGGTGCTGGTGACCACCCTGATGATCATCGGCGTGGCCACGGTGCTGATCGGCGTGCTTCCCGGTTACGACAGCATCGGCATCAGCGCCCCGATCATCCTGGTGCTGTTGCGCTTCGCACAGGGCGTGGGAGTCGGCGGCGAATGGGGCGGCGCCGTTCTGCTCTCCAGCGAATACGGCGACCCCCACCGGCGCGGCTTCTGGGCGTCTGCAGCCCAGGTGGGCCCGCCTGCCGGCAACCTTATGGCCAACGGCGCCCTGGCTGTCCTGACCCTCGCCCTGACCGAGGAACAGTTCATCGGTTTCGGCTGGCGCATCGCGTTCCTGGTCTCGGCCGTGCTGGTCGGTTTCGGCCTCTGGATCCGCCTGAAGCTGGAAGACACCCCCATCTTCAAGGCCATCGAAGCCCATGGCGAACAGCCCAACGCCCCTGTCCGTGAGGTCTTCAGCACGGAGCTCCGGCCCCTCATTGCCGCCACGCTGTGCCGGGTGGGCCCGGACGTGCTCTACGCCCTGTTCACCGTTTTCACCCTCACCTATGGCATCCAGACACTCGGCTACGAACGCAGCCAGGTGCTCACGGCAGTTCTGATCGGCTCGGCGTTCCAGCTCTTTATGATCCCGCTGGCCGGTGCTGTGTCCGACCGCTTCAACCGCCGCATGGTCTACGGCACCGCGGCTGTGGCGGGCGCCGTGTGGACGTTCGTCTTCTTCGGCGTCCTGGGCGCCAACAACCAACCGATGCTCATCATCGGCATTGTGCTCGGCCTTATGGCGCACTCGTTTATGTACGGCCCGCAGGCCGCCTTCATCGTGGAACAGTTCTCACCCCGGCTCCGCTCCACCGGCAGCTCCCTGGCCTACACCTTCGCCGGCGTGATCGGCGGCGCCATCGCACCCCTGATGTTCACATTGCTGCTGGCGCAGTTCGGCACCTGGATTCCGGTGGCTATTTACGTGGCAGTCGCTGCAGGTGTCACCGCCGTGGGCCTGGCCCTCGGCCGCGATTCCAACACTGTGGAGGACGAGGACTACCGCCTGCTGCTGGAAGGATCCGCGCTGGAGCGCCAGCAGGCGGCCACCGGCCACGGCAACTGACAATCCCCCAATCACCAGACCGGAGTTTTTGTCCACATAACGCACCCAAAACGACTCTCAACTCGCGTTATGTGGACAAAAACTCCCTTAAGTGCGGAGCAGGATATCCCGGGTGACAGCCAAGTGATGGTCAATGGCCTCCTGCGCCTTCGCGGCGTCGCCGGACACCAGGGCATCGAGGATGTCCTGGTGTTCGGCGCACACCTGTCCGCGCCGGTCACCGGTGCGGAACAGGGCAGCGACGCCGACCAGGATCTGCCGGACGTGGAGCTTGCTGTACGTTCGGGAGATGAGCTCATTGCCTGCGGCGTCGATCAGCAGCTGATGGAAGAGGGTGTCCAGCCGGATGAACTCCTGCGCGGCCTCCGCATTCAGCTGCTCGGGAAGCTGGGCCTGCTGGTCCAGGGTGTCCTGCATCGTTTCCGCAGGAACGCGTCGCTGTTCGATGACCAGGCGGGCGGCATGGCTTTCCAGCACACCGCGAAGTTCCATCAGCTCCGACATTTCGCGGCCCGTCACCGGCGGAACATAGGCCCCGCGCTGCGGAATCAGCTCCACCAGGCCGTCGGAGACGAGCAGCAGGAGCGCCTCCCGGACCGGAGTTCGCGAGACGCCGATCTCGGCGGCCAGCTCCTGCTCGTTCAGGAACTTCCCCTGCACCTCCGGGTCAATCAGGATGTTTTCCCGCAGGTACGCGTACGCCTTCTCGCGGCCGGACGCCGCCGTCCCCGAACTTTTTCGCATACTTTATGTATACAACAGACTGGAGTAATTTCATGCGTTTAGCAGTGGCCCAAATCATCACCGGAGCCGATCTGGCCGCCAACCTGGAGCTCATCCGAGAGTACGCCACCCGGGCCAAGGCCGCCGGAGCCGAGCTCGTTGTGTTCCCGGAAGCCGCCATGCGCGCCTTCGGCAACAGCCTGAAGGACATTGCCGAGCCGCTGGACGGGCCATGGGCCGCCGCCGTCCGCAGCATCGCCCAAGAGCTGGACATCACAGTGGTGGCGGGCATGTTCACCCCGGGCGACGGCGGCCGCGTGCGGAACACGCTGCTTGTCACCGGCCCCGGCGTCGAGACCTCCTACGACAAGATCCACCTCTTTGATGCGTTCGGATTCGCCGAGTCCGATACCGTGGACGCCGGAACAGCCCCCGTGACCTTCGAGGTGAACGGCACCACCTTCGGCCTGGCCACATGCTACGACGTGCGGTTCCCGGCACTGTTCACGGCCAACGCCAAAGCCGGCGCCGAAGTCAACATTGTCTGCGCCTCATGGGGCGCCGGCGAGGGCAAGGCAGAGCAGTGGGACCTCCTGGTCCGGGCCCGCGCACTGGACAGCACCACCTTCGTGGTGGCCTGCGGGCAGGGCGACCCTGCAAGCGTCGGCATCGCCTCCGTCGGCAAGGCTCCCACCGGTGTCGGCCACAGCGCCGTCATCTCTCCCCTGGGTGCTGCACTGGTGGCCCTCGGCGGCGAACCGGAACTCGCCGTCGTCGACCTTGACCCGGCCGTCGTTGCCGAGGTCCGCGGCAAACTGCCCGTCCTGGCCAACGCCCGGACCTTCTGACCCCGCCGAGCGGCCCTTTCACCGGCGCCCCACGGCGGTGAGCCGCCGTTCACTTTCAGGAAACGTTGCCCTTTTCAGCGCCCGACGGCGGCTTCTCACCACGTGCGCGGACCGGCGCCCGCCGTCGCTGGTATCAGGGCCGTAGGGCTTCCCTCGCCGGCGCCCTTCAACAGGTCCTGTTTACATGCCGGAAACATCACGGTCATGCGATCTTCACGAAATCGGCCTTGCCGTAACTTGTCCGCAACTTAGCGAGGTGCAAACGGAAACACGCGGCGACAAATATTGATCGGGGGGATTGCGCGGGCCACATAGGAAAGTCCCCGTATTCAGGATCAATGGAAGGGACCCACCGGTGGAGATCAGTGCGCAACACGTCTGGATGATGATCGCGGCGGCAATGGTGCTATTCATGACCCCCGGGCTCGGTCTCTTCTATGGCGGCATGACGCGCGCCAAGGCAGCGCTGAACATGATCATGATGAGCTTCATCTCCGCCGGCATCGTAGGCGTTGTGTGGGTCCTGTGGGGGTACTCGATGACCACCGGCGAGGGAATCCTGGGCATCTTTGGCAACCCCTTCGCCAACTTCGGGCTGCAGAACCTCATGGGCTCCCCTGACCTCATCAAGGCAGGCTTCAGCGCCACCTTCGCCATCATCACGGTGGCCCTCATCAGCGGGGCCATCGCGGACCGCGCCAAGTTCAGCGCCTGGGCAGTGTTTGTGCCGCTGTGGATCACGCTGGTCTATTGCCCCTTGGCCTACATGATCTGGGGCGGCGGGCTCATGAGCGCCGGCGGAGCCATCACCGAGACCTTCGGCCAGGTCATCGACTTCGCCGGCGGTGCAGTGGTGGAAATCAGCTCCGGCACGGCGGCCCTGGTACTGGCCCTGCTGGTCGGCCAGCGCCACGGCTTCGCCAAGGATCCCAGCCACCGCCCGCACAATGTCCCCTTCATCATGCTCGGCGCGGCCATCCTGTGGTTCGGCTGGTTCGGGTTCAACGGCGGCGCCGCCACCACCGCGGAGCAGGCCGGCCTGATCTGGATCAACACCCTGGTGACCCCGGCCGCGGCCATGCTCAGCTGGCTCCTGACGGAGAAGATCCGCCACGGCCACCCCACGTCCTTGGGCGCTGCCTCTGGTGTGGTTGCCGGCCTGGTGGCCATCACACCGTCCTGCGCCAACATCAGCCCAGTGGCCGCCATCGGTCTGGGCCTAGTGGCCGGTGCTGCCTGCTGCGTGTTTGTTGACCTGAAGTACCGGTTCGGCCTGGACGACTCCCTGGACGTGGTGGGAGTCCACCTCGGCGCCGGGCTCATCGGCACACTCGCCCTGGGCTTCGTCGCCCTTCCCGTGGAGGGCCAGGGCGGCGGCCTCTTCTACGGCGGCGGTCTCCAGCAGCTGACCGCACAGTCCGTAGCGGTAGTGATCACCGTGGTTCTCTCCGGCGGTGTGACCCTGGTGATCGGCCGGGCCATCAACAGGACCATCGGGTTCCGGGTGAGCCACGAGGCCGAGATGGCCGGCGTGGATCTCTCCGAGCATGCCGAGACCGCCTACGCCTTCGGCGGGCTGGGAAGCCACTTCAACCCGCTGGGCCACGGGCATCCGGCGCCGGCTGCCGCCCACGCCAAGGAAGACACCTTCGCCTGACCTGAGTGGGCTCAGTCGGCCAGGATCTGATAAAGCGCGCGACGGGTTTCGTCGAGCTTTTCCACAGCTGCGTTGCGCTGTTCGTCCGTAGCGGCCGTGCGGAACTGATGAATGACCCCCATCAGCTTGCCCACACTCTGGTGGAAGGCGGGTCCGGATCCTTCCGCATCGCTGTTCCACGCGTTCTCCAGTTCCTCCGCATGCTCGGCCACGTAGGCCTTGCCGGCGTCGGTGAGGGTGAAGTCAGTCCGCCGGCCCTCGCTGAGGGGCGCAATGAGGTCCTCGTCCACCAACTGCTGGAGCGTCGGGTAGATCGACCCGGGGCTGGGCCGCCACGCGCCGGATGTTTTCTCCGCGATGGTCTTGATCAGCCCATAACCGTTGGACGGGGCCTCGGCCAGCAGCGACAGGATGGCCCACCGGACGTCCCCCCTGCTTGCCCGCCGGGGACCGGGCCCAAAGCCGGGACCGAACCCTCCGCCAGATCCAAAACCAGGTCCGAAGCCGGGACCAAATCCGCCCCGTGGCCCAAAGCCCGGGCCAAACCCTCCCCCGCGGTGCCCGTGCGGTCCGCGGCGGCCCCTACCGCGCTCAAACCGTCCGCGCTCGAACTGTTCCCGCCCGAACGGCGTTTCCAAAAACTTGTCGTCGTGAATGCCTTTCATGGTGGCATCGTCCCTTCTCTGTCTTTTTGAATGCTTCTTGGCCTTTGCTGAATGGTTATCGGTCAACTACTCACCGACACTTAAAGATATATCGGTATGTATCGCGCGATAAGGCGCCCGGAGCGGACTTAGTGACGGAAAGTACCGGCTTGGCATCAGTTCGTCCAGCATCTGGATGCTGCAGGTGCAGCGGCGTATCCTGTTCACACGTCGCGAGCTTGGGGCTGAACAATGGCGCAGCAAAAGAAACGCAGGCACCGGTTGGCCGCCGCCCTGGGAAGGGTCATCGGATTCTTTGCTGCGAGCGCCATGTGCGGCGTCCTGGCCGCAAGCCTGGTGGTCCCCGCTGTTGCCACTGTCGGCTACGGAGTCAGCACCTCCATCAGCTACTTTGAAAATCTGCCCTCGGAACTGATCGTCGCGCCGCCGTCGCAATCCACCAAAGTCCTCACCTCCGACGGCCAGCCGATCGCCACGTTCTATACCGAAAACCGGATCAGGATCCCCCTGGACCGGATATCGCCTTTTGTCCGGGATGCCATCGTGGCCATCGAGGACAGCCGCTTTTATGAGCACCCGGGCATCGACCCGCAGGGGATCGTCCGGGCTGCGATCTTCAACCTGACGAATGAGGGCAGGCAGGGCGCCTCCACTATCACCCAGCAGTACGTCACCAACGTGATCAACGAATCCTTCGTGTCCCAGGACAAAACCGAAGAGGTGATCCTCAGCGGCCAGAAGAGCATCGGGGACAAGCTCCGGGAGATGAAGCTGGCCATCGCGCTTGAGAAAAAGTTCAGCAAGGACCAGATCCTCGAGGGCTACCTGAACATCGTGTTCTTTAACCGCGAGGCGTACGGAATCGAGGCGGCGGCACGGTATTTCTTCAGCACCACGGCCGCGGATCTCAACCTGCCGCAGGCGGCCCTCTTGGCCGGGCTGGTCAACAGCCCCAGCTACTACAACCCCGCGGTCAATCCGGAGCAGGCCACAGGCCGCCGGAACCAGGTTCTTGCGGAGATGCTGGCCACGGGCAAGATCACCCAGGCGGACCATGACGCCGCCGCGGCCGCGCCCATCGAGCTCAAGCTCAGTCCGGGGAAGCAGGGCTGCGCCCACGCCCAGATGGCGCCCTACTTCTGCGACTACATTTCGCATCTGATCCTGAACAACCCGGCCTACGGCACCACCCTGATAGAGCGCGAGCGGAAGCTGTACCGCGGCGGGCTCACCATCGTCACGACGCTGGACAGCCGGCTCCAGGCGGCGGCCCAGGCGCAGGTGGACGGCACCGCCGGGGCGAACCCTGACCGCTGGGGAGCGTCCCTGGTCACGGTGCAGCCGGGCACCGGAAAAATACTGGCCATGGCGCAGAACACGGTGTTCCTGCCGGCCGAGGGCAGGTTCGATACCCAACTGAACTTCAATGTGGACTCCCGCGATCCGCAAGGCAATGACCTTAATGGGGCGGGCGGTTTCCAGCCCGGCTCCACCATGAAGCCCTTCACGTTCGCAGAGTGGCTGAACGAGGGCAAGCCGCTAACCGGGGTGGTGGACGCCTCCCGCCGGGTGTATCCGTTGGGCTTCCCGTGGCGTTCCAGCTGCGGAAGGGTGCTGGGCGCCTACAGCACGGCCCAGAACAACCCTGAGCTGGGAGCCGCCGATGACCTTCAGAACGCCGACGAGGGCTACTACCGCCCCATGCCCGTGAACTACGGGCTGTACAACTCGATCAACACGGCCACCTTCGCCTCGGCCACCCAGCTCGATTTCTGCGGCATCCAGAAAATGGTGGACAGCGTGGGGCTGCACAGCGGACTCGATGGCGCGCAGATCAACATGCATCAACTGGGCAATCTCCTCGGCGCCATCGGCGTCGCCCCGGTCCACCTGGCCAATGCCTTCGCCACCTTCGCCAACGACGGCCGGTACTGCGCCCCCATTGCCGTGCTTGAGGTGACGGACATGTCGGGCGGGAAACTCCCGGGCCAGACAAGCGAGTGCCGCGACGCCGTCAAACCGGAGGTTGCCCGAGGCGTCAACGCAGTGCTCCAGGACGTGCTGAAGGTCGGCTCCGGCGTGTGGATCAACCCCAAAATCCACACCCGGATGCCCGTTGCCGCCAAGACCGGCACGTCCAACAACAACGGCGCCACCTGGGTGGTGGGCTACACCTCGGGGCTGGCGACAGCGTCCTTCTTCGGCGATGCACTGGAAGGCCAAAACCGCCCCGGCCAGAACGTCACCATCAACGGCCAGTTCTACCCCCGCCTTGACGGCTACATGATCGCCGGGCCGCAGTGGGTCAACTACATGCTCCAGGCCGCCCCGCTCTACCCGGCAAACCCGTTCCCGGCCCCGCCGGCATCCATGATTGCTCCGCCGAAACCGACTCCCGCACCGGCCGCACCGAGGCCCTCACCCGCCCCTGCGCCCGTTCCGGCCCCCGCACCCGCTCCAGCGCCCGCACCAGAGCCAGCACCCGCGCCGGAGCCACCTCCTGCTCCTGCTCCCGCGCCTGTCCCGCCGCCTGTGCCCGAGATTCCGGGCGTTCCGCCGCAGAACGGCTCCCCGGGCGGAAGACGCTAGGAGCCGAAGACCCTGAGAGCCGACGACGGCGGGAGGCGCCGCCGTCGTCCGTTGCCCCTCGTCCGCTCAGCTAAGTGGTGCCGCGCCAGAGCCGCTGCCACCAGGAGCGCTGCGGCTCAGGTTCGGGTAGGGCGTCCTGTGCGCGGGCGGCGCGGCGTTCACGCCAGCGCGCTACTTCCGTTTCGACGTCGCGCGTTTTGGTGATGACGGGCGGGCCACCCTGGAGCTGGCGGCGGGCGTCGACCACCCGGGCATTGAAATCGGCCAGGATGTCCCGGACCTGCTTTTCGGTGAACTGCGCATCAAGCCGGCCGTCCAGTTCGGCGTCTTCGGTGCGGAGCAGGATGGCTTTGGGCCCCAGTCCGCTGATATTCTCACGCTGGATCAGGCCCTTGACCCACCAATCGGGATCGTAGGCCTCCCCGAGCCCGGGGATGGGCTTGCCGGCGTATTTGAGGTTGTCGAATTTGCCCTGTGCCATGGCGTCCCGGATCAGATACTCCGCCCGCTGGGCATCGTCTACCTTCTTGCGTGTGTCCCGTTCCTGCGCTTCGGCGGCCTCGAGTTCCGCCTCTTCTTCAGCGTTGATCCCCGCTCCGCGGTAGGAACGCAGTTCCACGGCACGTTCCAGCCGGCGCTTGAAATACCCCGCCCCGCCGCTCATAAAATGCCACCGCCTTCGTGCCTGAATCGAGTCTTTTTCCAGTATTCAAGCGTCCGCATCTGATTTCAACGGTGCCAATGGCAGCCGCTTGGAAGCTCAGGGAAACCCTACGGACGGCAGCTCCGCGGTTGAGACCACGACGGCGCCGCTCGCCGTCGAATCCGGGTTCAGCATCCAGCCCATCCGCTTGGCGCTGCTCAGGATCACGACGCTCTCCACGAGCTCGATCTGCGGGATGCGTTGCTGGAGGGCCAATTCGGCGTTCATCACATCGGCCAGCGAATTCAGCCACATGAGGATCACAAAATTTGTGCCTCCGGTGGTGGACGCGCTGAACCGGACAGTGCGGAGGCTGCGGAGTTCAGCGGCCGCGGCCTCGTGCTGGCCCGGCGGCACGCTGGCGAACCACTGGCAGCTCACCGGGTAGCCGGAGAGATTCTGGGCAATTTCACAACGGAAGGACAGCAGCCCGCTGGATACCACCCTGTTGAGCTGCCGCTGGACCGTCGCCGGGCTCCGGCCCAGGCTGCGCGCGATGTCCGCTGCGCTCGCTCGCGCGTCCCGCGCCAGGAACGGGATCAGATCCAGGTGGCTGGGCGGCAGTGGCGCCCCGGGTCTCGAGGCTGCCGAACCGGTGACTTCAGGACTGGCAACGGCCGAAAGCGCATTCTGCTTCGCCTTGTCCAAGGTATTGAGCCGCCACGCATGGCCAGCGGAGTGCAGACGGGTACCCAGCGAGGTCCGGTACTTCACCAACCCGCGGATCTCCTTGAACCGCGGAAGGACATGATCCGTGAACCGGGCCAAGGTGGGCGCTATGACCGTCAGCATGAGGTCCCTGTTGCTTGCCGCCTCTTCCACTGTGACCACCTCAGGGATGGCGGCGAGCGCCGCGGTCACCTCCGCGCGCAACCGCATTTCACAATCCACGCTCACCAGTGCCAGGCACATCTTTTTGGGATCGCCGATCAGGTGGGCCGTCGTCCAGGCCGCCCCCGACAATCTCAGCCTGTCCCAGCGCGCAGCCAGCGTTGTGGCGTGCACTCCCAGCACATCGGCTGCATCCGACCAGCTGATCCGCGGCGCGACCTGCAGCACGTTGATCAGGGCAAGGTCTTCCTCGCTGAGTACCACTTCGCACGCTTCCATCTCTGGTGAATGAATCCTGCCGTATCCATCATACTTTTGATTTTTTCCAGCTATTTCGCAGCTTGTGAACCGCATCACTTCACAATGGAAGCGAGTCACTGACCAAACGTTCAGAAATTAGGAGAGCGGATGTCGATCACCACCGACGCCAAGGAACTGCAGGGCGAGATCGCCCGGTTCCGCCACGAGCTGCACCAGGAACCGGAGATCGGGCTGAACCTCCCCCGGACCCAGGAAAAAGTCCTCAAGGCCCTCGACGGCCTACCGTTCGAAATCACCCTGGGCAAGAGCACGACGTCGGTCACCGCGGTCTTGCGCGGCTCCGCGCCGCACGCATCGGCAACGAAACCAGCGGTCCTCCTGCGTGCCGACATGGACGGCCTCCCTGTCCAGGAGCGGACCGGTGCCCAGTTCTCATCGAAGATCGACGGCGCCATGCACGCCTGCGGCCACGACCTCCACACTGCCATGCTCGCCGGAGCAGCCACCCTTTTGGCGGAGCGCCGGGACCAGCTGGCCGGCGACGTTGTGCTCATGTTCCAGCCAGGCGAGGAAGGCTTTGACGGAGCAAGCCACATGATCCGCGAGGGCGTGCTGGAGGCGGCCGGGCGCCGGGTTGACGCCGCCTATGGGATGCACGTCTTTTCCGCCTTGGAGCCGCACGGCCGGTTCTGCACCAAACCAGGGGTGATGCTCAGCGCTTCGGATGCACTGACTGTCACGGTTCTTGGCGCCGGCGGCCACGGTTCGGCCCCGCACACGGCCAAGGACCCCGTCACGGCGGCCGCCGAAATGGTGACCGCCCTGCAGGTCATGATCACCCGCCAGTTCAACATGTTCGATCCCGTCGTCCTGACCGTGGGCGTCCTCCACGCAGGCACGAAGCGCAACATCATTCCGGAATCGGCGCGCATCGAAGCCACCATTCGAACCTTCTCGGATGCCTCCCGGGAGCGGATGATGTCCGCCGTTCCCACGCTGCTGAAGGGCATCGCCGCCGCCCACGGCCTTGAGGTGGACGTCGACTACCGTCACGAGTACCCCCTCACCGTCAACGACGACGACGAAACGCGCACCGCAGAGAAGACCATCGAAAACCTCTTTGGACACTCGCGCCTCACCCGCTGGGCCACCCCGCTCAGTGGCTCTGAAGATTTCTCGAGGGTGCTGGCGGAAGTACCCGGGACGTTTATCGGGCTCAGCGCCGTCGCCCCCGGCGCCGACCACACCGAAACCTCCTACAACCACTCCCCGTACGCAGCCTTTGACGACGGAGTGCTGTCCGACGGAACCGCTCTCTACGCAGAGCTGGCCGTCTCCCGCATCGCGGCCCTGGCCTCGGCCAACTAAACTTCCCTCACTTCATGGAGCACACGATGACCACTACTGCAGGCGTCCCAGCCGACGTCCAGGTTCACAAGTCCCACCTGCGCACCCTCGTCGGCACCGGCATCGGCAACGCCGTTGAATGGTACGACTGGGCCATCTATGCCACATTCTCGCCCTTCATCGCGAGCGCACTGTTCAGCAAGGCGGATCCGACGTCCGCGTTCCTCGCCACCCTGGCGATCTTCGCCGTCGGCTTTGTCGCCCGCCCGTTCGGCGGCTTCGTGTTCGGCTGGATTGGAGACCGGATCGGCCGCAAGACGTCCATGACGTTCGCAGTGGGCCTCGCCGCGCTTGGCAGCCTGATCATCGGCGTCGCCCCCACGTTCGAAGCCGTCGGGGCCTTCGCCTCGGTCCTGCTGCTGGTGGCCCGGCTCATCCAGGGCCTTGCCCACGGCGGCGAGCTGCCGTCGTCGCAGACCTACCTCTCCGAGATGGCGCCCAAGGAAAAGCGCGGTTTCTGGGCAACGCTCATTTACACGTCTGGCACCGTCGGCATCCTGGCCGGGACCATGCTCGGCGCTGTCCTGTCCAACGTTTTGAGCACAGCTGACATGAGCGCCTGGGGCTGGCGCATCCCGTTCATCCTCGGTGGGGTTATGGGGCTTTACGCCCTGTTTATGCGGGCCCGCATGAAGGAAACGGCGGCGTTCGAGGCAGAATCGCCCAAGGAAAAGCACGAGCCGATGTGGCCCCAGATCTACAAGCACCGCAAGCAGGCCCTGCAGGTGATTGGCCTGACCGTGGGCCTGACCGTGTCCTACTACATCTGGGGCGTCGTGACTCCCAGCTATGCCGCGTCGGTCCTGAAGATGGACCGTGGAGAGGCCCTCTGGGCCAGCGTGATCGCCAACGTGCTGTTCATCGCTGCGCTTCCATTCTGGGGCAAGCTCTCGGACCGCATCGGCCGCAAGCCCGTCATGATCATGAGCGCCGCCGGAGCCGCGCTGTTCCACTTCCCCATGACCTGGCTGCTGAAGGACTCCCCGTGGCAGCTCGCGGTCACGATGTCCGTCATGCTGTTCTTCATCGCCGGCAGCGCAGCAATCGTCCCGGCCGTCTACGCCGAACTGTTCCCCACCAAGATCCGCACGGTCGGCGTGGGCGTCCCGTATTCCATCTGCGTCGCAGTCTTCGGCGGTACCGCACCGTACCTGCAGGCCTGGCTTGGCTCCATCGGACAGGGCAACCTCTTCAACGTGTACGCGGTGGTCCTGCTGGCCATCAGCATCGCGTTTGTGTTCACCATCCCGGAGACCAAGGGCAAGGACCTGACACACTAACCAGCAACGCCGCCTCCGTAGCCGCGGCCACCACCACGCGCGAAAGGACACTTGGGGCCCCGGATCCTAGGGCCGCAAGTGTCCTTTCGCGCTAGCCTTTGCGTCAAAACCGTCAGCGTTACTCAGGCGCGGGCGTGTTCGGCGAGGACGGCGTCGATCTGGCCGGCAGCCTCCTTCATGCCTTCCTCCATGCCCATCTTGACCATTTCTTCCATCTGCTCTTCGGAGTCGAACGTGGACATAATGGTCATCCGGGTGCGGCCACCCAGATCCTCGAGGTCAACAGCGGCATGGGCACTGCCCATGGCATCCACGGGCGCTCCGGTTTCGTCAGCGAAGCCGTCATCAAATTCGAGCTTGCGCGGCGCCTCGATGGTTCTGAATTTCCACCAGCCTCGGGGCTTCTCGCCTTCGGGCGTGGTCATGTAATAGCCGGCCCGCCCGCCGGGCTGGAAGTCGAACCGGTCAAACGTGGCCGGATAGTTGGGCGGACCCCACCAGCGCTCCAGCTGGCGCGGGTCTTCCCAGATCTGCCAGACGCGCTCGACGACGGCGTCGAACTCCGCCACGAGGGTGAGGCTGAGTGCCTCGAGATTCTTGGTGGAACTGATAACAGGCATTGCGCAACCTTCCTATCCTTCAGCCAGAATGTCTGCGATCCGCTCGGCGCGCTGCCGCCAGATCGCTTCATACTCGTCAAGCAGCTGGCGGGCCTTTTCCAGTCCTTCGTGGTTTCCCCGCACAATCTGCTCCCTTCCGCGTTTCTCCTTGGTCACCAGGGAAGCGCGCTCCAACACCGCCACATGCTTCTGGACGGCGGCGAAACTCATGGCGTAGAGGGCGGCGAGGCCGGAGACGGAAGACTCCCCCGCCGTCACCCGCCGGACAATGTCCCTCCGGGTGGCGTCCGCGAGCGCCTGGAACAGGCGGTCCACGTCCGCGTCTCTGAGCTGATCTACAACCATTTGGTTGTACGATACGCCGGTGGCGGAGGGGTGTCAAGGCTTGAATGCTGCCCCCGAAATGCCATCTCGAAGGGACCCTGACGGAGACCTCCGATGCCTCCGGGTTTGACGCGGGTACCCGCCATTGTCCACAGTGGGTCAGTGCCTGACACTGTCCCCAACGAAGCGCAAGGTCCGGCAGTCCCGGACGGGCCGTCCCGACGGCGGCAGGTTGCCGCCCTGATCGGCTTCCTCGCGCTTTCCTGGGCCGTGTCGTTCGTGGGGTCCCTCCCGATCCGAACGGCTGCCGGCGGCTGGTACGCCCTGGCGGACAAAGCCCCCTGGACGCCTCCCGGGCTGATGTTCACGTCGGTCTGGCTGGTCCTTTACGCGGCAATGGCGGTGGCGGCCTGGCTGGTGTGGCGGCAGCGGCGCCACCCCCGCCGCCGCGCACTAAGGCTCTATGGGCTCCAACTGGCCCTGAACCTAATCTGGCCCATGACGTTCTTCGGGCTGTATCCCATACTGGGGACCGCGGCGCTCTGGCTGGCCCTGGCCGTCCTCGCCGCCCTCGTCCTCACAGCGGCCCTGACAGTTCTGCGCTTTGGACCCATCAGCCCAACGGCTGGACTGCTGATGCTGCCGAACGTCTCGTGGCTGGTGTTTTCGGCGTCCCTGAACCTTTACGCTGCCGTCAGTAACTAAGGCCGGCCCGAGCGTGTAATCGCTCACACTTTCGCCGTTTCGGTTGCAAATGTCGGCGGCGAGCATGAAGCATGAGATCGGGACCCCGTTCCCGCACTACCAAGATCAGCAATCCTCACCGACGAGGATGCGGCCCCCTCAAGGACGACGCGGAGCCGTTAACTGCATGAGCGAAAGTACTGACAATGACGTTTGAGAACACTGACTCCATCACGCTGAAAATCTGGGACCGGTCTTCCCTTGAGCACACCCTTGAGAGCGTTGTGCACGACCTCTCGGTCAAGGCGAACACCACCAAATGCCGCATTGCGGTCCAGTGCAGCGGCCCCAACACTTTCACGGTCAGCATCCGTGGCCAGGAACGCCAGCTCGCCACCGTCTGATCGGTTCACGGCCAAAACTGAAGCGGACGACGGCGGGAGGTTCCCGGCGTCGTCCGCTTTCGTTTTGCTTCCGGGCCGACAGTCTTACGCGGTGGCCTGGCGGCTCACCATCTCGTTGATCCAGACCGGCGCGAAGGGTGACGTGCAGTTCGGGGGCGTCGGGTAGTCCTTGAGGACCTCGAGCCGTTCGCCGATATCGAGCGCCCGGGCCCGGTGCTCGGGATGCTCGATCCCAATGAAGGCCAGCGTGTGGTTCATGGCCCACTGCAGCCGGTCCGGGGCGTCCTTCATCTGGGCCTCGATAATGTCCAGCAGCCCAGGGAGGTCGAGCCCTGCGGGCTTTTTCGCCACCCGTTCGCTGGTCAGGGCCCACCCGGCACTGGCGACCACCGGATCCGGATCAGCCATCCAGGCCACGCGCAGGTCCTCGGCGTGCGGGCTCTTCTTCACGACGTAATTCACGAGCCAGTCGTGCACTTTGGGGGCGCGCGCCTCGCGGAGCATGGTGTCCAGTTCGTCGCGTTCGAAGGCCTTCGGCCGGCAGATCAGCAGGGCCACCAACCTGGCCGGAGTGTCGTTCGTGGACCAGAGCTCGCGCGCGAGTTCCTGCTGGGTCTTCAGCCGCTTCGCGACCGCGCGCAGCTTGGACAGGTTCACCCCGTGGTCGTCGCCGCGCTTCTCGTTCGCATCGCGCATCTTCGGGTCCTCAAGCACGGCCAGCTCGGCCATCACTTCGCCCAGCAGCCCGGCCGTTATCGTTTCCGACATGTCACCCCTTCGGTCACCCTTTTGTCGGTTCCAGCCTACGGCTGCCGGCGGGTTTGCAGCAGATGCGGCCGTCAGTGGTCCGCGTCAGTTATGCGGCCATTACCGACCGCCGGTGGCCACCCAGGAACCGAGCGGCTCCTCCGCCACTTCCGTGTCCGCGTCCTCGGTCCCGCAGGGCACAAACCCGCGGGACTGGTAGTTTGCCAGGGCCGCGGGACCGTCCAGCGTGCAGGTGTGGACCCAGACACGGGACACCTGCGGGAGGCCGCAGCGTTGTGCCAGCGACCATGCGGCCGTGATGGCGTGTTCCAGCAGCCCGCCGCCGAGACCCCGTCCGATCGCCTGCTCTGAGAGGCCGAAGTACCTGACCTCAACGTGCGTTCCATCCTCGGCGACGACGGGCTGAAGGTGGACATAGCCCCACGGCACGCCCTCCCCATAGAGGACCCAGAATTCCGTCCCCGGCACGGCGAGCTCCTCGGCCCACTGCTGCCGTGTCCACTCGAGCCGATCCGTCCAGTGCCTCGGTCCGCCCACCAGGCCATAGAGGAAACGGGCATACTCCGGGGTGACCCCAACAGCCCGGTCCAGCCGTGCCTCATCGTGCAACGGGCGCGCCGTCCAAGCTGGCGGTTGGAGCATCTGGAGCGTTGTGGTGGTGACCTTCATGGACAGCTCAAACCCTTCGATTTCGATCGTCCGTCAATCCTATTTGAGACCGAAAGCAGGGGGTCTACTCCTCGCCGGTGTCCCGTGCTTCCAGGTGCTTCGCCATGGCTTCGCAGGCCTGGTTCCAGCGCGCCGTGAGGGCTTGCCGGTTCAACGGTTCGAACATGCTGTTGAGGACTTTCTCAACTGCGTCGTATGCGGCGTCCCGAACCCGTTCCTGCGCCGCGTGGCTGTAATAGTTCATGCCGGGGATTCGTTACGGCGACGCCGAAAGATGGCGGTTCAGGGCTACGAGGTGCGGAGCCGGCCGAGGCAGTAGTTCTTGACGCAGTGCCGCACCGGCCGCGGCAGCCGTGGATACACCAGGGCGGACCACCGGGTGGTGCGGTCGAACAGGCGGCTGTGGCGGTCGCTCCACGGCAGCCCGAAGCCGGCGCGCAAGTGGTCCGGCAGCAGCCCGGCGGTGATGAACCGGATCAGGGGCATGCTCATCCGCAGCCAGAGTGGCCCGGCTGGCGGGTACAGGAGGTCGCGGCCGACGCCGGCGGTGACGGCGTCCAGCTCCAGTGTCAGCAGGGAAGTGTCCCAGTATGTCCTGAAGGCTGCGCGGTCGGCCGGCCACAGGTTCGCCGGCAGTTGCAGGACGGTGCCGATTCTTGCGTAGTCGCTGTACATAAGGTCGGCTGCCTCGTCGTCGAGCGGGCCGTAGATTTTCTCGTAGACGGTGATGGCGGTGTCGTACAGGGTGGCCACCACCCATAATTGCGCCTGGGCATCGAACGCGCTGTACCCGTGGGAGCCGGCTTCGGGCTTGCGGCGGACCGTGGAGTGGGCCCGGTTGACGCTGCGGCGAACGGCCGCGACCTGCGCCTCTGTTCCGTAAACGACCGCGTAAACGTAGGTGACCGTAGCCCGGAAGCGGTCCAGGGGACGGGAAACAAAGTCACTGTGCTCGGCGACGCCATGGCCCACCGCGGGGTTGGCGATCTGCAGCAGGATGGCGCGGCCCGCCCCGGCGAGCAATACACCTTCAGCGCCGATGTCGGCCAGGTTCCGCACCATGGACCCACGATACCGGAGAGGCAACCACTACTTCCCCGCGGCGACGTCAATGCGGGCTACCTCAAGGACAGCGACATGTATTCCGTCTGCGCAACCATCGAGGAGTTGCCCCGGACTTTTGGAAGCGGACGACGGCGGGGAGCTCCCGCCGTCGTCCGCTTCCTCATTTAACGCAACATTTGAGTGAACCTGGCTGACCGAACTTCACGGGTAATCTCGTACGGATCAACGGGACCGCCACTATGCTGGGCAGACCATCAAAGGAGATGGCACGGCAGCGCAAGGGGGAACTGTTGGAATCAGATTCTGGCGGCAGGGAGTTTCCCCGCATCCGCCGTTCGCCCAGCGGGCGCATTCCGCAGTGGGCAATCGATGAGGCACTGGGCAAGCCGCCAGCGCCCGAGCCGTGGCGCGGTGCCCCCATCTCGCCAATCTCGGCAAAGAGGACCGTCCACCGCCGGAAAGTCTGCGGGCGCAAGTGGAAATCGCGCACCGCCACGGTCCTGGGCATCGCCCTCTTGGTGGGTCTCTACTTCACTCCGACCCTCTTCGACCGGTTTGTGTTGCCGGCAGCCATGCCCTACCTGCCAGGCGCCAAAGTGCCGCCGCCAGGGTTTGAAGCCGCATCAGCCCCGCTCGGCGTGCCGCCGGCCACCAGCGGATCCACCGCCTATGTCCTGCAGAAATCCCCGGACCCGGGCCAGGCCTTTGTGGCCTACGACCCGTGCCGTCCGCTGCACTACGTGGTCCGGCCGGACAATGCGCCGCCAGGAACAGACGTAATTATCGAGGAGGCCGTATCCGCAGTTTCCGCGGCCTCGGGACTGCAGTTCGTGTATGACGGAACCACGTCCGAGGCGCCATCCGAAGCCCGCGAAGCGTACCAGCCTGCGCGCTACGGCAAGCAGTGGGCGCCGATTCTCATTGCGTGGTCGTCGCCGGCGGAAGCACCCAGGCTGGCAGGGAAGGTTGCAGGGACCGGTGGAAGCGCCTACGCCCATATTCCCGGCGAGCCCTATGTGTACGTCGCCGGCCAGGTGACCCTCGATGCGCCGGGCCTCGCGGAAACACTGGCCTGGCCGGAGGGACCTGCCCACATCCGCGCCATCATCATGCACGAGCTGGGGCACGTCCTGGGGCTGGACCACGTGGACGATCCCACGCAACTGATGCATGAGGAAAACAGCGGGCAGTTCGACTTCGGCGATGGCGACCGCGCCGGGCTGGCGCTGCTGGGAACCGGGGAGTGCGTCCCGCGGCTGTAGCCACGGGTGTCACCACGGCGGTGCAGCTGCGCGTTTTGCGGGTCAACCGACTTGCCCGTCAGCAGACGACGGCGGGAGTTTCGGCGGCCAGGGCGCCCACCAGTTCGGGGAGGTCCTTCACGCCGGGAAGAATCCGCAGGTGCGGGTGGCGGCCCAGCTCCTCCGCGCCGAGCTTCCCGGTCAGGACGCCGACGCCGGCCACGCCGGCGTTTGCCGCGGCCTGCAGATCGACGACGGTGTCCCCGGCCGCCAGCACGGCGCCCACGCTCAGGACACCGGTGCGCTCCATCGCACGGTGGATCATGTGGGGAGCCGGGCGTCCGCGGGGCACCTCGTCGGAGGTGACCACGGCGTCCAGCAGCTCGCCGTCGCCCACGCGCCAGCCCAGCGTGGCCAGCAGCGGATCGGCCACATCCCGCGAGAATCCGGTGGTCAGGGCCACCTTGATGCCCATGGACTTCAGGGCCCGCAGCGCGTCCTCCACACCGTCCAGGGGAACGGGTGCGTTCGCGGCGTAGAGGGCCGCCAGGATCTCCTGGAAGCGGACAAATGTGTGCGCAACGAGCCCGGATTCGGCAGCGATGCCGCCAAGTTCCAGCAGTGCTGCGATGGCTTCGGTCTTGTCCGTGCCCATCCACGCCTGGAGGTCCTCGGGGGTTACCTCGGCGCCGGCCTCGCGGACGGATTCCCCGAGGGCGCTGTAGACATCCCCGTGTTCGTCGATGGTGGTTCCGGCCATGTCGAGGGCTACAAGTTCGATCATTATGGTGTTCCTTAGGCTGTGGTTGGCACGCGGACCAGGTTGGCGCGGTGCTCGCTGGTGTTTTCGATGGTGAAGTTGGTCAGGCCGGGGATGTACCTGTCGTCGGAGTATTCGATCGGCTCCCCGGCTGCGGAGGAGGTCAGGCGCCGCTCGCGGAGCAAGGGTGAACCGGGTTCGACGCCGAGCAATTCCACGTCCAGTCCCTCGGCTGCCACGGCATCGATGGTGTGCCGGCCCCGGCTCAGGTCCACGCCCTGGCTTTTCAGGAAGCTGAAGATGGAGCCGCTGTCCGTATCAAAGTCGAACAGCAGCCGGCCGACGTTAAGGACAAAGCTGGTCCGCTCCACCATGGCCGGCGCGTCCCCCAGGAGCCGCAGCCGCAGGACCTCCACCACAGGCTCGCCCGCTTTGATGCCCAGCTGGGCTGCCACCTCGGACGAGGCCGGGCGGCGGGCGATCTCCCGGGTCTGCTGCCCCGGGGACTTGCCAATGGATCTTGCCCACTCCGTAAACGACATAAACGTGGTGAACGGCTGGGACAGCGCCGCCCGGCCGGCGACCGGCTGCTTGCCGCGCCCGCCCAAAATGAGGCTCTCGGTGCGCAGCGCCGCGAGAGCCTGCCGGACGGTTCCCCGGGAGGCTTCGAATTCCCGGCAAAGCTCTGCCTCGCTGGGAATCTGGAACCCCTCAGGCCACAGGCCCGACGTGATGCGGGTACGAAGCTCGTCGGTCAAGCGCTGGTGGAGAGGCTGAAG
Organism: Arthrobacter sp. 4R501; assembly: GCF_002929755.1. NCBI lineage: Bacteria > Bacillati > Actinomycetota > Actinomycetes > Micrococcales > Micrococcaceae > Arthrobacter > Arthrobacter sp. 4R501. Next base: position 279,966 of record NZ_PJIW01000002.1, read on the forward strand.
CTGCGAAAGGGACATGACTTGATCATACAAGTTGGATTGGCGTGATTTCGAAGGATTTCGGCCCTCTCGAATGAACACGGCATTAACTCGGCAGGCCTTCAATGAACAAATTGTAAACTTGTTCAGATAAGTTCCGATCTGGCTTGATTGGCCTGGCCCCGGGCGGCCACTATCGATCTTGTGAATACCGAAAACCTTCAAAACCAAGCCGCCGGCAGCCTCCCGTCCTCCGTGGACGTGGTGGTGGTCGGGGCCGGCATCGTAGGCCTGGCCCACGCCGCCCTTGCCGCCGATCGGGGGCAATCCGTGCTGGTCATTGATCGCGATCACCGCGCGGTGGGCGCCTCCATCCGGAACTTCGGACACTGCTGCATCACCGCCCAGACCGGCGACTTGTATGAACTTGCCATCACCGGCCGCAAGCACTGGCTGGATTTCTCGGAACGCGCCGGCTTCTGGGCGACGGAATCCGGAGCCGTGGTGGTGGCACGCACCGCGACAGAACTTCGCGTCCTGCACGAGCTGGCGGAACACCGCGAGCCCGGCCAGGTCGTTCTGCTCAGCGCCGCTGAAACGTCCGCCCGGCTGGGGCGAGCGGCTGCTGCGGAGGGTCCGGACGCAACGACAAGTCCCGTCGTCGTCGGCGGCGCGTGGCTGCGTGATGACCTCAGGGTCGATCCCCGGACCACGGTGGCGAGCCTCGCCGACTGGCTGGATTCGCGTCCGGACACATCCGTGCGGTGGAACGCCTCCGCCCTCGGCTTTGGCGCGGGGACCGAACGGACAGCCCTGGTCCGGACAAGCCGCGGCGAGGTGGAAGCCGACCACGTGTTTGTGTGCGTGGGCCACGACGTGGACCTGCTCTTCCCGGAACTTGCCGCAGGGCACAAGATCGAACGCTGCTCGCTCCAGATGGCAGCCGCGGCAGGCCCGGAGGGGCTGGATCTGCAACCGGCAGTCCTGACCGCCACGTCCATGCTCCGCTACGGCGCCTTTGTGGAGATGCCGTCCGCAGCGGAGCTCCTCGCAGAAGTCCGGGCGCAGGATCCGGCTCTCGTGGACATCGGCGCCAACGTGATGTTCACCCAGCGACCGGACGGCACGCTGCTGTTGGGCGACTCGCATGCCTACCAGAAAACCGCCGACCCCTTCCTGGCAGAGTCCACCACGGCGCTCCTGCTGGACCGGATCCAGGGCGTCCTGGGGGTCGAATCCCTCGACATCACGGAACGCTGGCAGGGCATTTACGCCTCCAGCGAGGTGGGACCGCTCCTTGTTGCCGGCGTTGCCCCCGGCGTCACTGCCGTGTCCGTCACCGCGGGAATCGGCATGACCGTTTCCTTCGGCCTGGCGGCGCGCAACGTCTCCACCCTCCTCTGATCTTCCATCCCATTCCTCCCCCAAGACCTCAAGGATCCCCATGAAAACCCGCTACCTCGCCCTGATTCCGGCTGCCCTGCTCGCCGCCGTCGGCCTGTCCTCCTGCGCCAGCCCGGCCGTCCAGAACGCATCAGCGAACACCCCCGCCTACTGCGCCGAGGGCCCCATCAAGTTCGGCATCGAGCCCTATGAGGACCCGGCCAAGCTCGAACCCGCCTACCGCGTCCTCGCGGACGCCATGGCGGAGAAGCTGGGCTGCGAGGTCGAGGTCCAGGTTGTGGAGGACTACTCGGCCGAGGTGCTCGCCATGGCCAACAACCGCCTGGACATCGGGCAGTTCGGGCCCATGGGCTACGTCTTCGCCAGCACCAAGGCGGGAGCGGAGCCCATCGCCTCCTTTGGAACGGCCGACGGCGAACTCAGCACGTACACGGCCGGCATCTGGGTGCCCAAGGACTCCGCCATCCAGTCGATCAACGATCTCAAGGGCAAGGATGTGGCACTCGGCGGCATCGGCTCCACCTCCGGCGATGTCCTCCCCCGCTACGGCCTCAAGAAAGCCGGCATCAGCGAATCCGACCTGGACATCAGCTACGCCGGCGGGCACCCCGAAGCCCTCCTGGCCCTGACCAACGGGACGGTGGACGCCGCCGAGATCAACTCCCAGACCTTTGCCTCAGCCACTGCCGCAGGCACCTTCAAGCCGGAGGATTTCCGCCAGATCTGGATCTCGGACGCCATCCCCAACGATCCCATCACCATCCGCGGCAACGCTGACCCGGCCCTCAAGGAAGCCGTCCGCGACGCCCTGGTGAATCTCCCCGCCGAGGCCATCGCAGAAGTGGGCGCCTTCCTGGACGTCACGCCCCCGGGCCCGCTGCTGGCCGTCACCAAGGAGACCTACCAGCCGCTGTTCGACCTCGCCGCCACCATGGGGCTGACCGAGGAAGACCTGTGACCGCTGTCCAGGTGGCAGGCCTGACCAAGGCCTACGGCGGAACCACAGTGCTGGACGGCGTCGACTTCACCGTCCGGGCAGGGGAACTGCTCGCGTTCCTGGGTGCGAACGGTTCGGGAAAGTCCACCACGCTCAAGTGCGTCATCGGGCTGACCCGTCCCGACGCCGGCACCATCCGCGTCCAAGGCAAGGACCTGGGGACACTCCAGGGCCGGGCCCAGATCCTGGCACGCAGCCAGGCCGCCATGGTCTTCCAGAAAATCCATCTTGTCCCGCGCCGGACGGCCCTGGACAACGTCTGCTCCGGCGGACTCCTGCGGGTCCGCGGACTCGCGTCGGTCAGTCCGGCGTTATTTGCCAAAGACCTCAGGGAGGAAGCCATGGCATGCCTGGACCGCGTAGGCCTGGCGGGAGTTGCCCTGGAACGGACAGGGAAGCTGTCCGGCGGGCAGCAGCAGCGCGTCGCGATTGCCAGGGCACTCTGCCAGCGCGCTTCGGTGCTGCTCGCGGACGAACCCGTCTCCGCCTTGGACCCGCACGCGGCCGAACAGGTCATGGCGCTGCTGGCCGAGCTTGCCCACACCGAGAACCTCGCCGTCGCTGCGGTGCTCCACCAGCCGGACCTCGCGATCCGTTACGCGGACCGCGCCATCGGCCTCCTCAAGGGAAAGATTGTGTTCGACGGCGGCCTGGCCGGCCTGTCGGACGATGTCCTGGACACGCTGTACGCGCCGGACAGGGTCGCAGCATGAGCGCCCCCGCACTTCCCCGAGCGAAGCGTCAGTGGACCCGAACCGGGACCATGGCCACCGCCGTCGTGGTCCTTATTGTTCTGCACGTCATCGCCCTCGAGAGCACCGAGTTCAAACCGGCGCTGCTGGTTGACGGCGCCCAGGGCATGGGACGGTTCCTCGCCGACGCGTTCCCGCCGGACCTGGACTGGGAGAAGGTGCTGAAGCCCAGCCTGGAAGCAACGCTGGTGACGCTGTGGATCGGGCTGCTGGGAACCAGCCTGTCCATTCCCACCGCCCTCCTGCTGGCCGCGCTGGCGTCGGAAACCACTACTCCGCATCCCGTCGTGTACCAGGCGGCGCGTGCCGTGCTGTCTTTCTTCCGGGCGGTTCCTGACGTTGTTTTTGCCCTGATCTTTGTCACCGCCGTGGGCCTGGGCCCGTTCGCCGGCGTGTTGGCCCTGATCTGCCACAACACCGGCGTGATGGGGAAGCTCTGGGCCGAGGCCATGGAGGAGAGCGACCAGGGGCCGGTCCAGGCGCTTGCCTCCGCCGGTGCCAGCAAACTGCAGCAGACGTTCCACGCGAACATTCCGCTGGTGGTCCCCCAGTTTGTGGGCCTGCTGCTCTACCGGTTCGACGTGAACGTGCGGTCCTCGCTGGTCCTGGGCCTGGTGGGCGCCGGCGGCGTGGGCCTGCTCATCAACCAGGCCATCAAGTCGTTCCAGTTCGATCAGATGCTCACGCACATCATCGTGGTGCTCGTCCTGATCGTGGTGGTTGACCAGGCGTCGGCCCTGATCCGGCGCAGGCTCGCCTGACCTGCGCCCCCGGGAACAGAAAGCGGACGACGGCGGGGCTCCCGCCGTCGTCCGCTTTCTGTTTGGGCATGGCCCAGACAGCGTCCCGGCAGTTGACACCCGCCGGTGCGTGCGGTTGACTTTTGCATATGCTGAAATAACAGTTCCATGATGCGGAATAAAGTATCCGTATAGCCCTACACCGTGGATGCCAGCATCAAAACACGAGGATCTGTTTTATGCACCTTGAACAGTTCAACACGGCCGGCCGCCCGGAGGCTGCCGATTTCCTGCGCCCCTGCCTGGACATCCAACGCTGGATCGATGAGCTCGCCGACGCGCGGCCCTATTCCAGCCTCGACGCGCTCCTGGCGGCGGGCGGCGGCGCAGCCAACCCCTTCACTCCGGCCGAGATCGAAGCAGCCCTCGCCCACCATCCGCGGATCGGCGAGCGGGCGCAGGGCGACAGCGCGGAAGCGAAGCTGTCCCAGTCGGAACAGGCCGGACTGGGCGTGGCCGACGCGGACGTCGCCAAGGCCCTGGCGGAAGGCAACCGGGCCTACGAGGAAAAGTTCGGGCAGGTATTCCTGATCCGCGCCGCCGGCCGCAGCCGCGAGGAGATCCTGGCCGCCCTCAACACCAGGCTCGGCAACACCCCCGAAGCAGAACAAGCAATCATTGGCCAGCAGTTGCGGGAAATCGCAGTGCTCCGACTCGAAGGACTGATGGGCAAATGAGCACCTCCCTCGTCACCACCCATGTACTCGATACCGGCTCCGGAAAGCCGGCAGCCGACGTCCCGGTAACCCTCCACGTGCTCGACGGCGAGCGCTGGGTCCCGATCGCAGAGGGCGCCACCGACGCGGACGGACGCATCAAAGAGCTGGGGCCGGAGCGGCTGCCGTCGGGGACCTACCGCCTGGCATTCGACACGGGCAAGTACTTCGCCGCCAGCGGCACCGAAACGTTCTTCCCGGAGGTGACCCTCACGTTTGGCGTGGTGGAATCGGAGGCCCACTACCACGTGCCGCTCCTACTGAGCCCATTCGCCTATTCCACGTACCGGGGCAGCTGAGCCCACCGGCCCCTGCCGGAGAACTGAGACGACAGGAAGGGTCCGCGGCGTCGCCGCGGGCCCTTTCGCGCGCCCATTGCCCGGCTCCCCAAGCCGGATCCCCAAGCCGCCAGCCGAAACGCCAACGGCGGTCACAATCGGTTATTTGGCCCGGGTGGGCCATAACGGAACAAATTCCTTGACAGTGGTCCGGGTCACTTCTATTCTAAATTTTGGGATCCCACATTGGGATCCCAAAAGATCGCGATCCGGGTCCCAAGCCGCAGTTCATAGCCAGGCTTCTCCGGATTTAGGCTCCAGGACGCCCCACCAGCCGGCCTCCTGCCCCGCGAACACCCAGCCTTTCTTCCCGTCTGCAATCTTCCTCTCTGCAAAGGAGAAGTTGTGTCTCTTCAAAATACTGAAACCGCTGTACCGCTCCCCGACGACAAAACCGGCAAGGGCGGCGTGCAACGTCGCACCAACGTCCGCTGGAAAATGTTCCTGCTCCTGCTGGTCCTCGTCGCCGTCAACTACATCGACAGGGGCTCCATCTCGGTGGCCCTCCCCATCATCCAGAAGGAATTCAATCTCGCCCCCGAGCTCGTGGGCCTCCTGCTCTCGGCCTTCTTCTGGACCTACGCGCTCATGCAGATCCCGGTCGGCTGGCTGATCGACAAGTTCGGTCCGCGCAAGGTCATGACGGCTTCCTGCGTGGGCTGGGGTGCGGCAACCGCCGCATCCGGCCTGGCCGGCGGCTTCCTGAGCATGTTCATCGCCCGGCTCGGCATCGGCGTCACCGAAGCCGGCGTGATGCCGGCCGGCGGCAAGCTCAACGCCATCTGGATGCACAAGTCGGAACGCGGCCGCGGCGCCACCATCCTGGACGCCGGCGCCCCCCTCGGGGCCGGTCTGGGCGGCATCCTGATCGCCGGGCTCATCGCGTCAACCGGCAGCTGGCGCACGGCGTTCATCATCGCCGGCGCCGCAACGGTCCTCATGGGTCTGGCCGTCTGGTGGTACGTCCGGGACAACCCGCGCCAGCACCGCGGCGTCAACGCCGCCGAGGCCGAATACATTGAGGCCTCGCACGCCGCCGAAGATGCCGAAGCCGCGAAGGAAGGCGCCTCGGGCAAGCGCGCCCTGCTCCCGTACCTGAAGTTCCGTTCCTTCTGGGCCATGTGCTTCGGCTGGCTGGGCTTCAACGGTGTGTTCTACGGCCTGCTCACCTGGGGCCCGCTCTACCTCGCCCAGGCCAAGGGCTTCGACCTGAAGACCATCGGCTGGTCCACCTTCGTGATCTTCGGAGCCGGCTTCGTCGGTGAAATCCTGGGCGGCCACATCGCCGACAAGTGGCGCAACTCCGGCGCCTCGGCCAACTTGGTCATGCGTACCCTGCTGGGCATCTCCAGCATTGTGGTCATCGGCGGCCTGGTAGGCGTCACCATCGTGGCGGATCCGACGACGGCGGTAGTCCTGCTGTCCGTGGTCATGTTCTTCCTCCGCTGGGTGGGCCTCTTCTGGAGCATCCCCTCCATCCTGGGCGGCCGGACCAATGCCGGCGTCCTGGGCGGCGCCATGAACTTCAGCGGCAACATCGCGGGCTTCGTCACCCCGATTGTGGTAGGCCTGATTGTCGGGGCCACGGGCTCCTACACCTGGGCACTGCTGTACTTTGTAGGATCCGCGGTCATCATGGGCGTCTCCGTGCTGACACTGAACTACAACAAGCGCCTCCCGGTCTAACTCGCCTGACCGGGCCGGCCCGACGGCCTGTACCGCCGAAAGGTCGGACACCGGCCGGGAACGCCGGGCGCACTGCCTGAAAGAACCACGAATGGAGCCAGAATTGCTTATCGCAGAAGACACGAACAACACGGACCGCCCCCTCCGGGAGACCGTGCGTGACACGCTCCGTACGAGGATTTTCGAAGGCCACTATGCGCCCGGCACCCGGCTGGTGGAGAGGGACCTCGCCGCCGAATTCAACGTCTCGCGCCTTCCCGTCCGCGAGGCCCTCCGGATGCTCCGCCAGGAAGGCCTGATCCGGGACCGTGCTTCCCGCGGCATGGAGGTCAGCGGACTGAGCGCCAAGGATGTGGAAGACCTCTTTGACGTCCGCCAGTCCCTTGAGGTCCTCGCCTGCCGGCTGGCCGCGGCCCGCGCCACGGCCCAGGACCTCGAACAACTCCAGGGCCTGCTGGACGAGGCCGACCGGTGCCTCGCCAAGGGATCCATCCTGGAAGCCCACCGCGCCAACAGCGAATTCCACGACGCCATCACCCGCATCGCCAACAACGACTTTCTCCGCTCAGCGCTGGAACCCCTTCAGGGCCGCATGCACTGGCTCTTCCGCCACGTCAGCGACCTCCCGGAACTGATCCAGGAACACCGTGACCTGTACGCCGCCATCGCCAGCGGCGACCCGGAACGCGCCGCCGCCCAATCGGCGTCGCACATCGGCAAGTACCGCGAGCAGTTCCCCGAAGACTCCACCGCCGCCGAGCCCAAGCTGCATCGGAAAAAACCATGAAACTCCTGGTCATCAACCCCAACACCAGTGCCGACGTCACGGCGCTGATCGAAGCCGAGGCCGTGCGTTCGGCCGGGCCGGACACCGAGCTGCTCGTGCGGACTGCCGGGCACGGCGTCGAGTACATCGAAACCCGCTTCGAATCCCTCATCGCCGCCGGCGCCGTCGCCGAAATCATCGCCGAGTATCACGGCCAGGTGGATGGCGTCGTGGTGGCGGCGTTCGGCGATCCCGGCATGCCGGCCCTCAAGGAACTGGTGGATGTGCCGGTCATCGGCATCACCGAGGCCGCCCTCTGCGCAGCCGCCCTCCAGGGCCAGCGCTTCTCCATCATCGCCATCTCGGACCGCATCACCGCCTGGTACCGGGACTGCGTGGAGCACTTCGGGCTCGGCGGCCGCCTGGCCTCGATTCGTTCCATCAACCAGAGCCTCAACTCGATCGGCTCCGTCCAGGCCGACTTCAAGGACACGCTCCTGGCACTCAGCCGGCAGGCTGTCGCGGAGGACGGGGCCGACGTCGTGATCCTGGCAGGTGCCCCGCTCGCCGGGCTCGCCCGCGAACTTGAGGGACAGATCCCCGTTCCCGTGGTGGACGGCATCTCGGCCGGCATCCGGATGACCGAAGCCGTGGTTGCCCTGCAGTCCGGCTTCCACCGGCAGGGCGCCTTTGCTCCGCCGCCCGTCAAGCGCCGCAGCGGACTGTCCGAAAACCTCGACGCCGCCCTGGCCGCCGCGCAGAACGCCGCCGCCCAGTCGAAGGCCGCCGTTGCCTCGGCCGCCCAGCCCGCCACCCAGAAGTAGGAGGACAACGATGTCCCACACCCCAGATCTCGTCATCGCCCACGGCACCGTGGTCAACAGCTTCGGCCGGCAGACCGCGCACGTGGTGGTCCACGACGGCCGCATCGTGCAGCTGCTCGACGCCTCGGAGCCCGTGCCCGCGGCAACACGCACCGTGGACGCAAGCGGCCAGCTGGTGATTCCCGGCGGCGTGGACGGCCACTGCCACGTGGCCCAGGTGACCGGCCGCTTCCGCACGCTGGACGACTACCGCACCACCTCCACGGCAGCGCTGTGGGGCGGCACCACCACCATCATCGATTTCGGCATCCCGCGCGACGCCCAGGAAACCCCCTTGGACGCCGTCCTGAACAAGAAGCGCCTGGCCGCCGAATCGCGCTGCGACGTGGCACTGCACGGCTCCGTGGTCAGCTGGGACGAGACCGTGCCGTGGCAGCTGGAGCAGCTCGCCGCGGAGGGTGTGCGCTCCGTGAAGATGTACACCACCAACCGCGGCTCCACCATGGCCGACGGCGACACCATACTCAAGGTTATGCGCGAAATGGTCCGCCTGGACGGCCTCACCTACATCCATGCCGAGCACGACCCCATCATTGCCGACTGCACCGAGCAGCACGCCGCGGACGGCCGCATCGCCATCGAGCACCTGCACCGGACCCGCCCCGAGCTGGCGGAGGAAATCTCTGTCAAGGAAACCCTCGCCATGGCCGAATACACCGGGGCGCCGGTCTACTTCGTGCACCAGTCGACTCCCGGAGCCGTGGACCTGGTCACCGAGGCCCGCAGCCGCGGCCACGAAGCCTACTCCGAGACATGCCCGCACTACCTGAGCCTGGATGACACCGTCTACGGCAGCACGTTCCCCGAGTGGTACGCCTGCTGCCCGCCCATGCGCAGCGCCGAAACCGTGGCCGCCCTCAAGGAACGCCTCGCAGCCGGGGCCATCCACACCGTAGCCTCGGACCACTCCTGCTACGACCTCTCGCAGAAACGCGAGCGCACGGACGACGTCCGCTTCATGCCGCACGGCCTGCCCGGGGTGGAAACCCGGATGCCTGTCACGTTCACGGCCATGATGGATTCGGCCAGCGGAGGAGAGGGCCGGGTAGAGGACTTCGTGGAGGTTTTCGCCGCCGGACCCGCCAGGATCAACGCCCTTCCCCGCAAGGGAACCATCGCCGCCGGCTTCGACGCCGACGTCGTCATCTTCGATCCCGCCGAGGAACGCACCGTCGACGGCGGCGCTCTCCACATGGGTACTGACTTCTCGCCGTTCGAAGGGAAGACGCTGACCGGTTGGCCCGCCGTCGTCGTCTCCGCAGGCCGTGTGGTGCTGGACGACGCCGGTTTCCATGACCCTGGGGCTGTTGGCCGCTTTGTGGCCCGCAAGGGCTTCACCGAACACCGCGACGCCCTGTCCTGGCCCCAGGAATCCCGCCCCGCCGTCTACGCCGCCAGTTAGGAACCCTCATGCCAAGCCAAACACGCAAAACCCGCATCGGCATGATCGTGCCGTCCTCCAATACCTGCCTGGAGCCGCAAAGCTACCGGATTTTGGGCGAGCGGGACGACGTCACCATTCATTTCACCCGGATCCCGGTCACCCGGATTGCTCTGGATGACTCGTCGGACAAACAGTTCGACTCCGGCGTTATGCGCACCGCCGCGGAGCTGCTGGCCACCTCGGATGTGGATGTCATCGCCTGGAACGGCACCTCCGGATCCTGGCTCGGCGCCGACCATGACCGCCGGCTCGTGCAGGGAATCACGGACGCCACGGGCATCCCGGCCACCACGTCCACCCTGGCGTACATGGAGGCGTTCAAGTCCTTTGGCACCGAACGCATCGGGCTGTTCACTCCATACACCGGGGACGTCAACGAGGCCGTGATCGAGTCCTACGCGCAGGCCGGCATCAAGACCATCGACCACCGGCACCTGGACCTGAGCGACAACGAGTCCTTCGCCTCAGTCACCGACGCCGAGATGCTGCCGGGCTCGCTGGAACTCGCAGCCTCGAATCCGGACGCCCTGATCTACCTGTGCACCAACCTGTACGGTGCCAACATCACGGCCGAAGTGGAGGAGCGAACCGGTGTACCGGTCCTGGACTCGGTGGCCGTCACGCTGTGGCATTGCCTCAAGATGGCGGGCGCACCGCTGTTGGACCCGCGCTGGGGCAGGCTCCTTACGTCTTCCTGAAAAAGCAACGCGGGGTCAGATACAGCCGATTCTGGGCGGCTTAATGGGCCGTATCCGACCCCGCGTTGCTTGTGGCTCCCTTAGCAGCCAAATGTGACCGTCCGCTCGCCTTGACGCGCGGATGGTCGCGTAGATAATCTCGAGATGCAATAAAGTTTTCTCACACAATGAAAACTTGAGCCAACTATTCAACGATGAAAAGAGGCTGGACGTGGCTGCAGGAGAAGAGACCTCCCATATCCTCAGCGGGTTGACAAACCAGCTGCCTGATCGTGATCCGGAAGAGACCGCCGAATGGCTGGAGTCCCTGGATAGCCTGATTCAGGAACAGGGCACCGAGCGTGCCCAATACATCATGCGCAGCCTGCTCCAGCGGGCCGGCGCCCAGAGCGTGGGCGTGCCGATGGTGACCACCACGGACTACGTGAACACCATCCCGGTGGACCAGGAAACGGCGTTCCCTGGTGACGAGGACATCGAACGGAAGTACCGGGCCTGGCTGCGTTGGAACGCGGCCATTATGGTGCACCGCGCGCAGCGGGCAGACATCGGCGTGGGCGGACACATCTCCACCTACGCCGGTGCAGCGACCCTGTACGAGGTGGGCTTCAACCACTTCTTCCGCGGCAAGGACCACCCGGGCGGCGGTGACCAGGTCTTCTTCCAGGGCCACGCTTCCCCGGGCATGTACGCCCGCGCGTTTATGGAAGGCCGGCTGTCCGAGGAGGACCTGGACGGTTTCCGGCAGGAAAAGTCCAAGGAAGGCCACGCGCTCTCCTCCTACCCCCACCCGCGACTGATGCCGAAGTTCTGGGAATTCCCCACGGTCTCGATGGGCATCGGCCCGATGAACGCGATCTACCAGGCCCAGTCCAACCGGTACCTGCACAACCGCGGCCTGAAAGACACCTCGGACCAGCAGGTCTGGGCGTTCCTGGGCGACGGCGAAATGGACGAGCCCGAGTCCCGCGGCCTGCTCCAGCTCGCCGCCAACGACAAGCTCGACAACCTGAACTTTGTGGTCAACTGCAACCTCCAGCGCCTGGACGGACCCGTCCGCGGCAACGGCAAGATCATGCAGGAACTCGAGGCGTTCTTCCGCGGCGCGGGCTGGAACGTCATCAAGGTCGTCTGGGGCCGGGAATGGGATGACCTGCTCACCGATGACGCCGACGGCTCCCTCGTAAAGATCATGAACGAGACCCCCGACGGCGATTACCAGACCTACAAGGCCGAGTCCGGCGGGTTCGTCCGCGAGCACTTCTTCGGCAAGACCCCACAGACCAAGGACATGGTCGCGGACCTGTCCGATGACGAAATCTGGAACCTCAAGCGCGGCGGCCACGACTACAACAAGGTCTTCGCCGCGTATAAGGCAGCCACCGAATTCAAGGGCAAGCCCACCGTGATCCTGGCCAAAACGGTCAAGGGCTACGGACTCGGACCCCACTTCGAGGGCCGCAACGCGACCCACCAGATGAAAAAGCTCACCCTCGATGACCTGAAGAAGTTCCGCGACTACCTCCGCATCCCCATCACGGACGAACAACTCGATGCGGACCTCTACAGGCCCCCGTACTACCACCCCGGCATGGACTCCCCCGAGATCCAGTACCTCATGGAACGCCGCCGCGCCCTCGGCGGCTTCGTCCCCGAACGCCGGCCGGACCACGCGCCGGTGGAACTGCCGGACGCCAAGACCTACGAGGTTGCCAAGCGCGGTTCCGGGAAGCAGCAGGCGGCCACCACCATGACCTTCGTGCGCCTGCTTAAGGACCTGCTCCGGGATAAGAAGTTCGGACACCGTATTGTCCCGATCGTTCCGGATGAGTCCCGGACCTTCGGCATGGACGCGTTCTTCCCGACGGCCAAGATCTACAACCCGGACGGCCAGGCCTATCTTTCCGTGGACCGGGACCTGGTCCTTGCGTACAAGGAATCGGCCCAGGGCCAGCTGATCCACCCCGGCATCAACGAAGCAGGCGCGGTCGCAGCGTTCACCGCCGCCGGCACGGCCTACGCCACCCACGGCGAGCCGCTGATCCCGATCTACGTGTTCTACTCCATGTTCGGCTTCCAGCGCACCGGCGACGCCTTCTGGGCCGCCGCGGACCAGATGACCCGTGGGTTCATCATCGGCGCCACCGCCGGCCGCACCACCCTGACCGGCGAAGGCCTCCAGCATGCCGACGGCCACTCCCCGATCCTGGCCTCCACCAACCCGGCAGTGGTCACCTACGACCCCGCATACGGGTACGAGATGGGCCACATCATCCGGGACGGCATCGAGCGCATGTACGGGCCGGCCGCAGGCGGCGATGGAACCGGACCTGCATCCGATAAGAACCTCATGTACTACATCACGGTCTACAACGAGCCCATCTCCCAGCCGGCCGAACCTGAGAACCTCGACGTCAACGGTGTGCTGAAAGGCATCTACCGGGTGTCGGCGTCGGGTATCGAAGGGCCCAAGAGCCAGATCCTGGCCTCCGGCGTCTCCGTCCCGTGGGCACTGGATGCCCAGCGGCTGCTCGCCGAGGACTGGGGCGTCTCCGCCGACGTCTGGTCCGTCACGTCCTGGAACGAACTGCGCCGCGACGGGCTCGCCGCCGAGGAAGAGGCCTTCCTGAACCCGGGCCAGCCCGCACGCGTACCGTTCGTCACGCAGCAGCTCGCCGATGCGCAGGGGCCCGTGGTGGCGGTGACCGACTACATGAAGGCAGTCCCGGACCAGATCCGCCAGTTCCTCCCGCACCAGTTCGCCTCGCTCGGAGCCGACGGCTTCGGCTTCTCCGACACCCGCGCAGCTGCCCGCCGCTTCTTCAAGAACGACACCCACTCGATTGTGGTGAAGACCCTGCAGCTGCTCGCTTCGCGCGGAGAGGTGGACGGCGGCGTGCCCGCCTACGCGATGGACCGCTACAAGCTCCTGGATGTCAACGCCGGGACCACCGGCGGCGCCGGAGGCGACGCCTGACCACCTTCATCCATAGACCAGTTGACGGCAGTGTTCCCCCAGGACGCTGCCGTCAACTGTCATGTGGCTGGATAGGCTTGGGCCATGGCTGACCTTGACACCCAACGCACGACGGCGGTGCTGCTTGCCGCCGGCGCCGGGACGCGGCTGAGGCTCGGGCCCAAAGCGTTACTCCGGTTCCGCGGCCGCACGCTCGTTGAAGTCCTGGCCGACGTGCTGCTCGCCGGCGGCTGCCGGGAAGTGGTGACGGTGCTCGGCGCGGACGCGGCAACGGTCCGCGCCACGACAGATCTCAGCCGGCACCGGGTCATCGACAACCCGGACTGGGCCAGCGGGATGGGAAGTTCGTTCCGGGCGGGAGTCGACGCAGCAGCCCCGGATGACCATGTGCTTATCGCGCTGGTGGACCAGCCCGGCCTGACCGCAGAAACCGTCGCCAGGTTGCTGGCATCGCACCGGCCTGGCCGGGTGACGGCGGCCGCCTACCGTGGCCCCGACGGAAAACTCCGGCGCGGACATCCGCTGCTCCTGGATTCCAGCCTCCGCGCTGAGGCCGCGGACACGGCAACGGGCGACGCCGGGGCACGCTTCTTCCTCCAGGAGCACCCGGGGCTGATCGACCTCATCGATTGCAGCGACCTCTCCGGCGGCGAAGACCTCGACACCCCCGAGCAGCTGCACCTCCTCGACTGAGGACCAACCATGGATCGGTGGATCAAGGCTTAGTAATCCACCTGCCGCTTGAGTTTGTTGCCGAACCACAGCATCGCCAGGCTCACTACCAGGAAGCCGACGGAAATGGCGAGGGCAAACACCAGCACCCCGCCCCAGCCACCTGCCCGCGCGGGGTCGACGAACCAGTACGGGTACCAGTTCACCAACGCCCCGCGGACCAGGCTGTAGACCAGGTAGCCGACGGGGTAGAGCAGCCAGTACCAGATGTGCTTGACCGTGAGCGTGGCCCGAGGCGGTTGGAAGAGCCAGTCCACCACCATGACCACCGGGATCAGGTAGTGCACCACGAAGTTGACCCACGGCAGCAGCGAGCCGAGATCTTCCCCGGCGAGCAGCGCACCGAACACGAGTCCCACCACGGCCATGGCGATGGTTGCCGTGCCGCGCGTGACGTCGTCGATTTCGCTGGGGCGTTTGCGGATCAGCACCCTGTAGCCGCTGATGAGAAGCACCAACGCGGCGAAGATGTTGGACAAATTTGTGAAGTAGCTGAAGAAGTTCCAGACGTCGTAGCCCATGCCCAAATGAACTGTCAGCTGTGTTCCCACCGCCACCAGCGTCAAAAGGCCAAAAAAAAGCGTCCCCCGATAAGCACAGTTCTCTTGGTCATAGCCCCAATCCTTGCCGAATCCCCAGCTCAGACGCGGTTCGACACTCCGCAGTTGAATGGGCGCTACGTGATCGGCAGCTCGAGCGCCTCGGCCACGTGGCCTACTTCGCGTACTGAGAATCCTTCCGTAACAGGGTCCCTGTTGGCTGGAAAGGCCGGCAGTATGGTGTGGGTAAAGCGAGCCGGTGGGAACAGATGGCCCACGTTGGTGTTCTTTAGCTGTACTGACTGACGTTGATTGAGTGGCTCACTCGCCACGACCGTGTACCGGTCTGGCGTTCGCTGGGGGTTCTCCGACCTCGTGGATGGTGTGGCCGCTGCAGGCCGGCTTAGTTACGGTGGCCTGCTCGATGCGCGACACGATAAACCATCGCATTGCGTCGCGCATTCGGCACCATCCAATTAAGTACCACTGGCCGTTCGTGGAGGCGAACAGCACGGGCTCGACGTCACGGGTGGTCGTGGTCCCGTCTCTCGATGTGTAGCGAATACGGATTACTCGCTGCTCGGCCATCGCCTCCTCCAGTGCCGACTTAATCGCGCGCGAGGACGAGGGAAGCGCGTTGACCCACACACGGCGGGCCAGCTCGTCAGCTCTTGCTCGGGTTCTGGGATCGAGGACGTCCAGGATCTTCTGGATACCGGCTGCTGCCAGATCAGCGTAGGGGGCATCAGACGCAGCGGACACAGCCGCCATGAGCGCCACAGCCTGCGCCGGAAACAGGCTGACGGGTGGCAGGGACGCGCCGATAGCCAATCCGTAGCCACCGCCCGGACCTGGGCGCGACCATAGAGGCGCACCGCTGTTCTCCAGCGCATCGAGGTCTCTCTTGATTGTGCGCACGGACACCTCGAACTCTCTCGCCAACCGTTCGGCGGAGACCCCCCGCGCGCCGCTGCGGCGCAACATCTCTGATAGAGCATGGAGCCGTTCTGCTCGCTTCACTGCTCAGACCCAGGCAAATTCATGATGTCAGTTTCAGAAGACGTCTGCACGGAATGTCAGAAGTCGTCTGCACGGAATGTCAGAAGTCGTCTGCACTGCTCGTCCAGGCAGGGGCAGCGAGGGTGCGGGGACGATGCCGGTTTCCTGTGAGGTCTGACGGTCGATGAAGTCGTGCTCCGAGGTCTTCATCCGCGTGGAGGGGCAGGGCGGTCAGGAGGCGCAGCAGGAGAGTTTGGAGACATCCGTGGTGTAGGACTGGGCGGCGATCTTGATCCCTTCGGCCATCGTCAGGTAGGGGCTCCACAGGTTCGCGACCTGGTCCACTGTCATCCCGGCTTCCAGGATATAAACACCGGCCGCCGCGAGGTCTCCGCCGTCCTTGGCGACGGCGGTGATTCCCACGATCCGTCCGGTGTCGGCGTCGGCGACCATCTTGATGAAGCCACGGGTGTCCCGGTTCACCAGGGCCCGGGGCACGTACTCCAGGGGCAGGACCCTGCATTCGCACCGGATGCCGGCCTCGTTGGCTTCCTTGTCCGTCATCCCGACCGCGGCCAGGGCCGGGCTGGTGAAGGTGACCCGGGGCAGGTGCCGGTAGTCCACCTCGCGGCCGGCGTTGTTGAACGCGTTCTCCACCATCAGGGAGCCGTGGGCGGCTGCGACGTAGACGAATTCGCGGTGCCCGGTCACGTCCCCGGCGGCCCAGATCCGGTCGTTGGAGCTGGCAAGCTGGCCGTTGACCAGGATCTCGCCGCCGTCCCCGGTCTTGACGCCGACCGCACCCAGGTTCAAGCCCTCGGTGACCGGCCGGCGTCCGGTGGCGACCAGCACCCTGGTGGCCCGGAATTCCTCCTGCCCTCCGGAGACGGCCGCCGTCGCGATGATCCCGCCGGTGGCCGGGTCCGTGCGCACGGAGGACACGGCCGTCCGGCGGACCACGCGGATACCCTCGTCGGCGAAGACGCCCATCAGGGCGTGGGAGGCCTCGGGTTCCTCCGCGGAGGCCAGGCGGGAGCGGACCAGCATGGTGACCTTGGACCCGAGCCGGGCGAAGAGCT
Organism: Arthrobacter sp. 4R501; assembly: GCF_002929755.1. Taxonomy (NCBI): domain Bacteria; kingdom Bacillati; phylum Actinomycetota; class Actinomycetes; order Micrococcales; family Micrococcaceae; genus Arthrobacter; species Arthrobacter sp. 4R501. The sequence continues at coordinate 296,753 of NZ_PJIW01000002.1, forward strand.
GGGCCTGTTCCAGGGCCACGTAGCCGCCGCCGATGACCAGCAGGGAGTCAGGGACCTCCTCGAGTTCCATCGCCGTGGTTGAGGTCAGGTATTCCGTGTCCGCCAGACCCTCGATCGGTGGCGCCCACGGGGCGGAGCCGGTGGCCACCAGATAGTGCGCGGCCCGGACCGATTCCGGAGCGCCGTCCTGTCCGGTGATTTCCAGGACCGGATCGTTCTGGGTGCCGGCGAACACGGCATCGCCCTGGCGCAGCTCCCAGCCGTACTCAGCGATCAGGTCCACGTACTTATCCGAACGCATCGTCTCCACCAGGGAACGCTTCCCGCCGATCAGCCCGGCCATGTCGACCGGGGCGGCGGAGGTGCTGATGCCGGGGAACCGGCCGGACGCGTCCAGGGCAACATGCCGGGCCTCGGCCGCCGCGAGGAGCGCTTTGGAGGGAACACAGCCGGTGTTCACGCACGTGCCGCCGACGGTGGAACGCTCGATCATCAGGACCCGTTTGCCCAGGTTGGTCGCCCGGATCGCGGCCGCGAACGCCCCGCCGCCGGAGCCGATGATGGCCAGATCAAAATCAGGTGTCTGTTCAGACATGAAATCCTCCAAAGTCGTACAGCAGCGCCGCCCCCGGAATGCCCGCGACGTTGCCTCGTGTATGGGTGTGACCCCAGTCTGCACCTTCCACCGTGGGGGAAGGTCAAGAGACCCATCCGCCACCGGCCCGGAACCGCGGAGCCCTCACCCGGGCCTAATGCGCTTGGAAAAGATGGGGCTTTCCCCGGCCCGGTTGGTAACCGATCCTTTAGCTGCTCCTTACCTTCCACTAAACTGGAAGGTCAAGAGGGAAACCCCGGGACAAGAGGTACATGATGCGTATTGGCGAAACCGCCGCAGCCGCCGGCATGACGGCCAAGACACTGCGGTTCTACGAGGACCGCGGCCTGTTGCCGGCCGCCGACAGGGCCCCGAACGGATACCGCGACTACCCCCACGAGACGGTCAGCCGGCTCGAATTCATCCGCCGCGGCCGCACCGCCGGGCTGACCCTGGCCCAGATCGGAGACATCCTCGCCGTCCGGGACATCGGCCAGTCCCCCTGCATCCACGTGAAGGATCTGTTGGCCAAACAGCTCCGCGACCTCGACGCCCGGATCGCAGAACTCACCGCGCTGCGGACAACCGTCGCCGAATTTCATGACGCCGCGGCCGCGGGGGACCCCGCAGCCTGCGACCCCGAACGCATCTGCAGCTACCTCTAACGAGAGCCAAGGCCAATGCCAGTTCTTCGCTACTGAATTCCCAAGTGCCATCTACCTCGTCGGGGACGGCGAAAACAGGGCGTCCGGGATCGGTGCGCGGCCCAAGCAGTTTTTCGACAAGGAAATTGGCGGAATACCTGCGCTGACAGCTTCCGGGAACACCGGGCCCCGATACGCCCCGGTTAGTCGGGCCAGTGGTTCCCTCTCTTTTCTTTCCGGATGGCGGCAGACTTGCACCGGAGACCTACACGCGACCACAAGGAGAATCCATGAGCACCGCCATCTCAGTCGTTGTCTTTGATGTCAACGAAACCCTGTCAGATATGTCGCCCATGGGGGAACGCTTCAGCGAGGTCGGGGCGCCGGCTGAGCTGGCGAAACTCTGGTTCGCCACGCTGCTGCGTGACGGCTTCGCGCTGGCGGCCAGCGGAGACAACGGATCGTTCGCCGCCCTCTAACGCACTCCGGGGACTTCTGACCGGGGTGGAGCTTAACCGCCCTCTTGATGCGGCGGTCGACCATGTCATGGGCGGCCTGGCCGGCCTCGGGGTACATTCCGATGTCCCCGAGGGGATTAGAGCCCTCGCCGCTGCAGGGTTCCGGCTGATTACGCTAAGCAACGGCTCGGCCCGGATCGCCGAGCAATTGTTCAGCGAGGTCGGGATCCGGGATGCGTTTGAGTCGCTGCTTTCGGTCGAAGGCGCTCCCGCATGGAAGCCTGCCCGGGCCTCCTATGAATATGCCGCCGCTGCTTCCGGGTCCGACCCGGCCGGCATGCTGCTGGTCGCCGTGCATCCGTGGGATATCCACGGCGCCGCCCGTGCCGGGTTGCGCACGGCGTGGCTGAACAGGACCGGGGGTAGCTACCCGGGCTACTTTGAGGCTCCTGAATTCACAGTTACCGCCCTGACCGACCTTCCCGCGGCCCTGGCAGCAGCGCACTGACGACGACCGTGGCCGCCGTCCGGAGGGGGCCGGCTGCGGGTAACCGCCGCGCCCTGCCGCTCCCTGCTGGTTAAAGGTGAAACCGCAGACCGGGTGAAGGGACCGATGCTCCTTCCACCTTCCACGGGTCTCAGGCGGTGAGTTCCGGGACTGCGGGAAGGTCCAGTTCCGTGCCGGCGTAGTGGTTGAAGTAGTTGGTGAACAGGTTTGCCGCGATGTGGGCGAACGCCTCGGAGAGTTCCTCGGCGCTCCATCCGGCGTCAAGGGCGGCCTGCCAGGTCGCGTCGGAGACGTTCCCGGTCCGGGCCGCGGCTTCACGGGCGACACCGGTGATCGCTGCGAGTTTGTCGTCGAAATCCACTTCACCGGTGCGGACCGCGAGGATCTGCTCATCGTCCAGCCCTGCCCGGCGTGCCGAGAGGGTGTGGGCGGCCTGACAGTAGTCACAGCCGTTCTGGTTTCCGACGGCCAGGGCGATCGCTTCGCGGGTGCGGGCGTCGAAGCTGCCGTGTGCCGCGATGGCGGCGGAGATCCCCTCGTAGGAGGCGATCACGACCGGGGAGTCTGCCATGCCGGCGTGGATGTTCAGCAGCTTGCCCATTTTCTGCTCCAGTTTCCGGGCGATCCCTTGGGAGGCTTCAGGTGCTGTGACTAGGGTGTGGGCGGGAATGCGTGGCATGCGGGTACTCACCTATCTCTGGATTGATTGACAGGACAAAACTTTGGGCGGGGAAGAAGCCAACCGATGCGCAGGGGCACGGTCAGGGATGGTCGTCGCTGACGATGACGCCCCCGCCGGGAGCGAAGGCGACGTGCCTTTGATCATCCGGGCCAGGGGTGTCGGCCGGGGATAGGACCAAGCGGCGTTCGGTGACCGGTGGCCCCCTGCGCGGACGTGGCGGTAGAAGGCAACACCCTTCCAGAAACAAAGGGTCCGGACCCAGCTGTCTTCAAGCGCGTCCGGCACTAGGGATTCCCGGGGGAAGTAGTGGTTGCCTTCCAGATAGACTGTTTGCTCTGAGCGGGCGATCACCTGGCCGTGGAAGGCGGCGGTGATCATGAGGTGCTCCGGGCGGTTTTGTGCAGGATGTCGCGGTCCTGGATGACGATGCGCCCGCGGCCCTGGCGGATGGCTTTTTTTGCTGTGAGCTCACCCATGATCTTGCTGGTGGCCTCCCGGGAGGCGCCCAGGAGACCGGCGAGCTGTTCGTGGGTCAGGTGGATGGTCCGGGCCTGCCCGAAGCGCGGCGGCCCCGCGGCGTCACCGAGTTTGAGAAGGGTGGACGCCACCTGAGCGGCCAGCGGCCGCAGCGCCAAGTCGGTCAGGCGCTCTTCGAGGCGGGCGACCTGTTCGCCCAGGAGCCGGGAGATGCGGATGGCGATGCGGGGATCCGAGAGCAGGAACCGTTCGACTTCATCCACGCTGAGCTGGCAGATCGCCGAGTCTTCGATGGCCTCGGCGTAGTTGTCATACATCCGCTGGCCCACGAGCATCATCTCTCCGAATACCGCGCCCGGTTCCAGGATGGCCATCGTCAGGGCTTTGCCGTCCTCGGCGACCCGGAAAATGCGCACCCGGCCGGATTTGAGGATGAACAGGGCCTTGACGGGCTGGCTTTGGCTGAACAGCAGTTCCCCGCGGCGGAACAGCCGGGCCGGGGCCATGAGGTCCATGGCCTCGATCTCCTGCGCGCTCAGGTCAGCGAACAGATCAACTTCATTCAAACAACTGAAGGGGTCAGCGGGTCCTGCCATCAGCGGGTCGGCCTCTCGTTGCCGCGGGGCCCACGGTCGCAGGTCCCCGGAGACGGTGGCCGCCACATCGACCCGGCAGGTATCGGTCATGCCCGGCTCTTGAGGACGCGGACCGCCACCAGTCCCAGAATAACGCCATAGATCAGGTGGCCCATCAGGCTCATCAGCGCGGTGAGGTCAATGGCGAACAGGGGCATGCCCACCATGACCGGCATGATCATCAGCGGCCCAAGGACCCACCACGTGGCCCCGTAACCGAGCCCGACGAGGGCGCCGCGGCCATACGCGGTTAGGAACCGGTTGCCGAACAGGACCGTCAGGCCCAGCCCGATCAGTACCGAAATCATCAGATGGACGCCGAACCCGACCACGGCCGAGTTGGAGCCGACCATGGACGCGATGACGGGCAGCATGCCCATCATCGCCATGAGAATCCCGAACACGATGCCGCCGGCGATGCCCCCGGCGGCCCCGGCGAGAACGCGCCGGCCGATGCCGGTGTCGGAGGTGTGATGTGAAAGAGCTGGTGCAGAAGCCATGATGGCGACCTTCCATCGAAGAGTTCTTTGCTGACGTCTTCAACGTATGGCCGGTCCGTGCTGCCGTTCAGTAATCTGCGCTACACAGCAGATAAACATCAGGAGCCGCGCCTTCGCCCCGGCGAAGCCAAGGACCTGAATCGGGCGCAGCTGAGCCTGGTTCCACTCACCCTTCCCGCCAGACCCATCAGTCCGCTGGCACCCGAGTAGTAGTGCGTCGTCGTTCTTACAAACGAAGGATTTCAAGAACACCTTGAATCGAGAATGGCGGCGATTCCTGCGAGGGACCCGAAGGCGCCCCGTGCTGCGGGAATCCGCCAATGTCATTTTCCGAAGTGGTCTGCGCGGAATTTCAGAAGTCCTCTGCACGCGTCTCCAGCTGGGGTGATTCTCAACGTAGTCACCGTCCGTGGATCTGTAAATGGGTGCTAGTGCTTTACCCGCAGTATGCGCCGGTGGAGGCGCTGTGCACGAGTTTGGCGTACTTTGCGAGCACGCCCTTGGTGAACTTGGCCGGCAGTGGCTCCCAGCCGATCTTGCGGGACTCGAGCTCAGCTTCGTCCACCAGCAGGTCGAAGGTCCGTGCTGCGATGTCCACACGGATGCGGTCCCCGTCCTTGACGAAGGCGATGGGTCCGCCGTCGACAGCTTCAGGGGCGACGTGGCCGATGCACAGGCCCGTGGTGCCACCCGAGAAGCGCCCGTCCGTGAGAAGAAGGACGTCCTTGCCGAGGCCTGCGCCCTTGATGGCGCCCGTGATGGCGAGCATCTCGCGCATGCCGGGGCCGCCCTTGGGGCCTTCGTAGCGGATGACCACAACGTCGCCGGCCTTGATCAGGCCCTCATCCAGGGCGGCCAGGGCACCCTGCTCACGCTCGAAGACGCGGGCGGTGCCCTCGAAGACGTCGGCGTCGAAGCCGGCACTCTTCACCACAGCACCCTCGGGAGCCATCGTGCCGTGCAGGATAGTGATGCCGCCGGTCTTGTGGATCGGGTTGTCCATGGCGCGGAGGATCTTGCCGTCCAGGTCCGGCGGGTTGATCGCGGCGAGGTTCTCGGCCACGGTCTTGCCCGTGACCGTGAGGCAGTCGCCGTGCAACAGGCCGGCGTCGAGCAGTGCGCGCATGATAACCGGCACGCCGCCGATCTTGTCAACGTCCGTCATGACGTAGCGGCCGAACGGCTTCAGGTCACCCAGGTGCGGGATCCTGTCGCCGATGCGGTTGAAGTCCTCCAGCGTCAGCTCAACCTCAGCTTCGCGGGCGATGGCCAGCAGGTGCAGGACCGCGTTCGTGGAACCGCCGAAGGCCATGGTGACAGCAATGGCGTTCTCGAAGGCCTTTTTGGTCATGATGTCGCGGGCGGTGATGCCAAGGCGCAGCAGGTTGACCACGGCTTCGCCGGACTTGCGCGCAAACTGATCACGACGGCGGTCTGCCGAGGGCGGGGCTGCGGAGCCGGGGAGGGACATGCCCAGGGCCTCGCCGACGCAGGCCATGGTGTTCGCGGTGTACATACCACCGCACGCGCCTTCGCCGGGGCAGATGGCCTTTTCGATGCGGGTCAGGTCTTCGAGGCTCATCTTGCCGGCGGCGCAGGCACCGACGGCTTCGAAGGCGTCAATCAGGGTGACTTCCTTTTCTGAGCCGTCCTCCAGCTTGACCCAGCCCGGCATGATGGAACCGGCATAGACGAACACGCTGGCCAGGTCCAGGCGGGCGGCTGCCATGAGCATGCCCGGCAGGGACTTATCACAGCCGGCCAGGAGGACCGAGCCGTCGATGCGCTCGGCCTGCATCACGGTTTCCACGGAGTCGGCAATGACTTCGCGGGAGACCAGGGAGAAGTGCATGCCGTCATGGCCCATGGAGATGCCGTCCGAGACGGAGATGGTGCCGAACTGCATCGGGAACCCGCCGGCGGAGAAGACACCTTCCTTGGCGCTCTGGGCGAGTCGGTTCAGGGAGAGGTTGCAGGGAGTGATTTCGTTCCAGGAGCTTGCCACGCCGATCTGGGGTTTGGCGAAGTCATCGTCCCCCATACCCACAGCGCGGAGCATGCCACGCGCGGGGGCCGCATGAATGCCGTCGGTAACCACCCGGCTGCGGGGCTTGAGGTCCACTAAATGTGATGGTTGCATATCTTTCCTCCGGTGTTGATTTGAAGCTACGTATCGCTCTGAACGCGTTGGGCAATGGGACGCGTCGAGGTTATGGGCAGTGTTAGGGGTTGCAGCAGTTGCAAAAACGCGGGTCGGCGCGTGGTGGGTCAGTTACGTCGCGGGTGGAGCGGTGCCCGCAGGTGAGGCATCCATGAATCTCGGCGCGGGTCTCGCTCGTTGGCTCGCCGCAGCCCGTGCACGGGAGTCCTGCCACTCGCTCCACTTTCCAGAATCCCGGGGTGTCGCAGGACGGACATCTGGAGCGAAGTTTCTGTGCGAGGTTTTCGGCCGCGAGACGGATGGTTTCCATGCGCGTCGGATTGGCATTGGCGCGCATGTCGGTCTCGAGAAAAACCTTGCCGTTGGCCGATCGGGCCAGCGCCCTCGAAAAGGCGAGCTCCAGCTCGGGCCAGGCGGCGATTCCTTTATGCATGCGGGGGTCGTGCTCGCCGTCCGGGCGAACGACCAGGTGGTGTTCGGGGAACTTCGATTCGCGGGCGAACGTTTGGGCCTCCGCCCAGTCCGCGGTCAGCAGGTGGAGGAAGTTCGTCTTGCCTTCGGCTGTTCCGACGACCTCCAGTTCGCGCTCACTGTCGATCCAGATCATGAGTTCGATGTTCCAGGGGAACATCCCCATGGCCGGATCCGGGCCAAACGAGCCCTCGTTGGCGATACCCAGCGGCAAACCCGACAATTCCATGCCCACCTGCGCCTTCTTGCGCGCAGCCTCGAGCTGTGAGCCGGCGCGGGGGACCTCGCGGGTGAAAGTACCGAGCAGATCCGTGTCGTAGCCCGTGACGTGTTCGAGCCGGCAGCCGAGCGCACGCTCGAGCACCGGGACAATCACCCGCTCCTTGCCATGCTGGGTAAGCAGAGAAATCCGTTCACCGGAATAGACGGAAGGCGGGGTTGAATTGCCGGACTCAGTGCTGATCACAACTGACCTTTCACTCCAGGGGGAACGACTGGGAACCGCAGGTTTGCGGGATGAGTGGCACATCCGGTGACGGCTGCTGCTCCTGCAATTCTCCTCACCCCATGCCGACGTTTTCACAGCACACCTGTCATGTGCACGCGATGAGGTGGAAAAGTCCCTGCGGCCGTCCCGCAACCGCAGATGTTACGTGCCAGAATACATGAAGTTTGTCTCATGAATCATATAGCGTGTATTAATGGCACTGCCGGCATACCGGTGGCGTCGAACGGATTACAGCCAAACGATGCCAGGTACGGGCCGTTGACCGCGCTCCGGTTTCACAACAGCCGGAAACGAACAAGAGAGTCACCGCATGATCGATCCCATCATCCTTTTCTTCCTGCTTGGCGCCACGGCGGGCCTGCTGCGTTCGGAGTTGCGGCTACCGGCCGCGATCTACGAGTTCGTCAGCATCGTGCTGTTGCTGGCCATCGGCCTCAAGGGCGGTATCGAACTGGCCAGGCAGCCTTTCGGCAGCCTGCTGCCGCAAATGCTGGCCGTGGTGGCGCTGGGCTTTTTCCTTTCACTGGCTGCCTTCCCAGTGCTGCGCTACCTGGGCCGCTTCAAACGCGCGGATGCGGCTTCCCTCGCCGCCCACTACGGCTCGGTGAGCGTAGGCACCTATGCCGTGGTGGTCGCCTATCTCGGCAGCCGCCAGATCGCGTTCGAAGAGCACATGCCCCTGCTTCTGGTGCTCCTGGAAGTGCCGGCCATCATTGTGGGAATTGTCCTCGCGCGGGGCCTCTCACGCGAAACCCGGTGGAGGTCGGTCGCCCACGAGGTTTTCCTGGGCAAAAGCATTGTGCTGCTACTGGGCGGGCTGCTCATCGGCTGGGCAGCCGGGCCGGACGGGCTGTCGTCGATCGAGCCGTTGTTCTTCGATCTCTTCAAGGGGATCCTGGCCCTTTTTCTTCTGGAGATGGGGCTGATCACCGCGACACAGGTAGGAAGCCTGCGCCGGTACGGGCCATTCCTGATGGCCTTTGGAATTGGCATGCCGCTCTTTTCCGCCCTGGTGGGGACCGGGCTAGGGTGGGTCCTGGGCCTCTCCATAGGCGGTACGGCCGTTCTTGCGACACTGGCGGCGAGTGCTTCGTACATCGCGGTCCCGGCGGCCATGCGCATCTCCGTACCCGAGGCCAATCCCACCCTGTCGCTGGCAGCCTCGCTGGGGATCACATTCCCGTTCAATGTACTGTTTGGTATCCCGATCTACCATGCACTGGCCGTGTGGGCACATACTTTCGCGAAAGGATGAAACCGATGCAAAGGCATACACGCAAGCTATTGACCGTCGTCACCGAAGCAGCCCTTGAGGCCACTCTCACCCGTGAGATCGACCGGCTCAATGCTCACGGATACACCATCACCGACGCCCGCGGCAAAGGCCACCGGGGCGTCCGCAGTGCCGGCTGGGAGGCGAACAGTAACATCCGCATTGAGGTGGTGTGCGACGAAGAGACGGCCAGCGCAATTTCCGCCTACCTTCAGGAGCACTATTACGAGGACTACGCCATGATTCTGTTCGTGAGTGACGTCGACGTTTTGCGCCCGGAGAAATTCTGACCCTGATCGGGCGCTCGCGCCGGACCGATGCAAAGGAGTCAATGGATGCCCCGAGTGCCGTGGCTTCAGCTCCGAGAACGCACCACCAGGACGGGGCAGGCCGCATGCCGGACGCACTGGTCACTTACGGAGCCGAGCAACATCCCGGCGAGACCGCCGTGACCGCGCGATCCGACAACCAGCATGCGGGCGTTTCGTGAGATGTCAATGAGGCTCTTGGCTGCGCTGGAGTGAACGGCTCTGTAGCTAACCCGAATTTTTCATCAGAGTGACGTTGGCCGCCCGGTCCCTGCTTGATTCTGGTGCGGGTTGATTCTTTGGTTTCGG